>JAQXBH010000250.1 GCA_029252505.1 Opitutales bacterium
TACGCAAACTCTTTGTTCTTGCAGGATTTAAGAGAGGAATTCTATGAGGATGAGTTGATTGTAGGGCAACCTGTTCGTCATGACTCACGAGAGGGAGCACTAGAAGATTTTAATTACCTCACTTACCTTGATTTAAATGAGGATTTGGGAGATTGGTTCCAAACTGAAGCCTCTGCGAAACAACATTTCTACGAACGTGGATTTTGGAGTGAACGAAGATACTTCTATTATCCCTATGAATCAAATACAGGCAGCGTAGAAAATTTGGTCAATGATAACTTGGTTGGTCAAAAAGTAAGCACGAGTGGTATCATCGCCGACTTAAGTAATTTAGAGTTTCAGATTGATTATTACTTTATAGATTCCGTGAATGCAGCGGTTCATTACTCCAGTAATGATTCAAGTGTTATGCCCGAACACTGGGCACTGGAAAAATACTTTTTTAAACGTTTGGGTAATGAAAGCGGATCTTTTGTACTGATCAACAATGCTGGTGAGAAATTGATTGCTGATGTATCTTTTCAGACATCGAGCAGTGGAACCACGAACCTTAGATTTATTGACAATGAGGGGAACGATATTTGGAGTCAAGGTTCAGGTTCTTGGAATGTTTCATCGTTGGACGAAGCAGAAATTCCTACTCAGATATCTTATGATTCTGTCTCGGAAGATTTCGCTCCTCATGACATCTCTAAAGGACTTGATTATTCAAGCCCCTCTTTAGAAAGTAATGATACTTTTTGGCCTGGCTACCATGAGCAGGTGACTTTTAATAATTACGATGGATGGAAGGAATTTTCTGCGAATGTTACTTTCCCCATTCAAAACGGTTCCGATTACGAATATGGCAATGGGGGATTTGATTATTTTAAAATCGGCAAAAATTCTGCCATCCTAACTTTGCGATTCAACGATCCAAACAATTGGAATTCCGATGAGAAAAGGTTCATTTACCACCTTCAGTTTACTGATGAGAACAGGGGTGTTTATGTAAAGTATTCCGATTATATCACTGAGTTGGATGTAACAACCGGCTTATTCAAGTTTAATAATTTGTCCGCAACTGCGAAATTTGCATGGGAGTCATACGATAATTTTAAGAGTGGTACACTTGATCCGAGGAAATGGGAGCTTGGTTATTTCTCTGGTGGACAGGAACCAATCTTTACTGAGCCCGATAACATGTACCAATCTGAATCAAATTTAGAGCTTAAAGGAAATGCGTTCACTGGTTCTGATCCGATTAAAGTACCAAACGGCTCATTTTGGGAAGAGGTTGGGGCAGCTACTGGCTCACAAGGTCAATCAAACAGTGCACTTTTCGCAAAGGATGAAAGTATTATTGGGATTCAGGCAAGAATTCAACTACCAGGCAATAATTCACAACAATCAGGAATTTACATAGCTGCGCCCCCGTCTCGAGTTTCCTTAGAATTAGTTTGGAGAGATCAAAAAGAAATTCCCAATAAATGGGGAGGATTTGATTCCACGAGTACCTATTTTGATTATTACGACGATCAGGACACAAGCCCAAGTGGTGGTCTTAAACAGGCATCCACAGGTACTTGGTACACTGTATCTGCCATTCGTGATAATGGTAGGGTTTCATACTTCATAGACGGTGAGATTCTGTCCACATTTGATGCAGGTAATGATAACCCTAAAGATTGGATGATCGGTGCGTTTAATGACAATGGTGAAGCTTTTTCTGCCTTTGTGGACGATGTCCGCGTCCTTCGTCGGGATCGAGAACAAGTTCTTATCGAGGAAATTTATGTATCCGGAGGTGATTTAAATTATCCGCATTATTCCTTTAGCGATGATAATGGGAGTACTATCGATATGGAGGATTTTAATTTTAAACCAGATACAATTTATCGATTTATTGCTAAAGATTTGAGTACAAACCATCCATTTACTATGGGTATTAGCATTCGCGGAAGCGAAATTTACAAGGAGATTCTCAGGCCGGCTAGTTCAGTTGAATATTCAAATCTTCCTGATTTGGAATTTGAAACTTTAGTGATGGCACCGACTGATGATGATTATGGAAATAATAATATTCTTAGTTCGGAAGGCGATTATTTTGATTTTTCATACACTTCCGAGCTTTTGGAAGTATTACTCCAAAATGATGTAAAGTTTCACTATGTTTGCGACATTCACACCAGTATGAATGGACAACTTTTCTTGTCAGATATTGATACTGCCAAAAAAGTCTATGTTTCAGGCGGCGACATATCTTACCCCTACTACAACTTTAGTAATGAAGATGGTCCAATCGATCTCTCAACCTATGAGTTCGAGGCAGGGGAGGACTACCGCTTTATCGCATTCGAGGGCTTTACTTCGCATGCCTTTGCGATTGGTTCCGCACCATCCGCCTCTTCTTCTTATGTAAGTGGTGGTCCACTGGAAGCAGTTGCGGATGAATTAACTCTGTCTATACCTTCAGACTTTGATTCTTCTACAGAAACTCTTGTTTTCTACTGTGTGGCTCATCCTACTACGATGTACGGAAAGTTGCGTG
>JAQXBH010000091.1 GCA_029252505.1 Opitutales bacterium
CTGCTCAAGGTGGGGATGAAATCGCGAAAAAGAACTTAAAAACTCTCCAACTTATGAATGCTAATAAGTGAATCTATTATTCTGCAACATTTATTCTCATTGCATTGTAACTAATAAAAGTTTAAAAAAATACATTCGAGGAGAGATGGCAGAGTGGTCGAATGCGCTGGTTTGCTAAACCGGTGAGGGGCTAATAGTCCCTCCACGGGTTCGAATCCCGTTCTCTCCGCCACTTTAATTTCGGTTTATATCCATTAAAGTTTTATAGATCTTAATTTCTTGGTAAATTTTCCAATGTTGCCCTTATTTGTATTGTTTATTTACAATAGGAAATGAAATTTTTGAATTATCCTTCGTTTGTCTTCACTTGTCTACTGAACTTTGTATCTTGTAAGCAGGTTGAATACAGTCGTTCTGTGGGTAATCAGTACGATAGGGGTGCAAATCAATCTGGACAAAGCATTGAGGAATCTGAAACACTCCAATTAGAAAAGCCTGAGTATAAAGTCGTCTATCGAAAAAGTAATTTGGAGACATTATCCTTGGGAAGAAATAGAATTGAAATTCAAGAATTAATGGGCGAACCAGATGGTAAAAGCTTAGATGGAGGTAATGGTTATCTTTGGGATTATCGAAGACCGGTATTTGATGAGACAACCGATGAAGTCTATGGATGGAGTTTAATTTCTTTTAAGTTTCTCAAAGGTCTTTGTGCTTATGTAAATATTAGGCTGGAGCAACCACCACCTGAACTTCTGCAGGAACAAGCCACTAAACCAATATTTAAATTCTGAATTCTCATAATGAATCAAACAAGTTTAATTCTTGTTCGAATAATTAGAATTAAGGTAAGCGAATTATTGTAATCCCTTTTTTTAAACCCGCTGGTGTAAAGAGTTTGCCTTTAGGGTCGGTAATTTTAAGCGATTCCCCAGACGAACATGTGATGGTGAGTGGACCATTATGATTTAATGGTATTTTGTCTCCTGCCATCAAGCTTACCCATTGTAACTCATTACCGAATTTGTCCTGTATCAAAACCCAAATTGTACCAATTGCTTCGATACTGTACAGGTTATCATAGCTTGCTGTCTGCTGGGAGGATAAATTCTTTTTTGAATAATTCCTTGATGTTGAATTCTTTTTATTTTCGTAGTCTCTTCCGTATGGGTCCGGTGAGGGTGGTGGAGAATAAGTCCCTGTTTGACTCCCTTTTGGAAAGGGAGAATCTGGATAAGGAGGAGGAGCATCAGGCAATGCTGTTGGGGAACTTCCCCAACAACCTAATATAAGGAAAAAAAGAAAAGGAAGGCCAAAAAAAGATACGATTTGTGTACGAATTTTTGTTTTCAATGTAGTAAAGTTAATGGAGCAAGGAAAGTGCAATAGCTAATTGGTATCATTTGATAATTTTGATACAACCCTAAAATTTTTTGGATTTAATGAAGTTAATCAAACCAAGATTCGACCTGACTATATACTTGATCGTTGGTTGTATCCGAAGTAGGTGACATAGTGGTGGGATAAATTAGAAATTCGTTCGTCTTAAGCTTTGCTGCGATAAGTTTTCCATCAGGAGAAAATCTGCAATCAACAAAGGGAGAAATGAATTGACCACCGAGAGTTGAAATCCACTGGCCTGTTTCAAAACACCACAAACGAAGGGCTCCATCAAGCGTAGTCAGTACCAGTTTCTTATCGGGAGATAGTCGACACCCCTTCATCGAGAAGTCAGGTTGTACCGCACGGTTAAGTTCCGTTAGAAAATCTGGGAGTTGTTTGGAATTAGGTGCAGTTTTATTGGCTAAAGCAAAGAAGAAGTCGGGAGATTTTTTAAAATCTTTCGTTTTATCCTGAATATAAATATTATTGGTTGTAGGAGTTTTTCTTACTGAACAAATACCTTCTTTTGTTGAGAAAATCATTTTTTTTCCGTAAGGAGAAAATGAAAAATCAATAATGTTTTTCAGGTTTAATTTCACAATTTTATAAACCAGTCCATGACTGGTTTCGGTAAACAATAACATTCCAGATTTCGTGACAGAGACAAAAGATTCTTCGTTCGGTAAAAAGCGGCTTTTAGCGCATCCAATGTAAGGAAATGGATTTAATTTAATTTCCTTTCCATTTTTAGCATCAAATAATTTGGGGGGCACACCCAATCCGGAAGTCAGAATTTTTGACCCATCGGAATTGTATTCAAGGAAATCGAAACTGGTATTGTGATCGGTTGCATAGACCGACCATTTTTTATCGGCTTTGGGTAAGCTGAAAGTATGAAATTTACCATCCAGCCCAGAGGTCGAAAAGCTTTGCCCGTTCGGAGCAAATACCGAACTCGTCACGGCGAAGGTATGTGGAGTAAGTTGGTGTCTTAATTTCAGTGTTTTTCCATCAAACAGGTGCACTTCTCCATTTGCATACCCCGCAAGGATCCACTCCTTATCTGATGTCGCATCAATACTAGTAATGGAAGAATTAAAGTCGGTAATTTGTTCCATCGGTCGACCTGAAAAATCGGTGATTCCTAATACCCCATCGCTTGAGCCGGTAATAAGTTCATTTCCAAATGCGCGGGTAATTGCCTTGGGTGAGGATAGTGTACTCGGACTTCCCATAAGAAAAGTTTGGGGCAAAATAGGGAGAAGCGTAAGTTTGAATTTATCAACCCCTAAAGTTTTGTTAGAAAATCCATTTTTGGTTGAATTACTCTCGTAGTTTAGGATCGGACCGAGAACGATACGGAATCCACGATCGCCCTGTACAATTGAAGGAGCATTCGCTCCACGGTATGCTGATCGACAGCGGTCCGGATTTACATCGTAACAACCGCCCCGTAATATTTTCCAATTTCCGGTGGTGGAGAAAGGATTAATTTCCCCCGAAACTCGTTGTTCAAGAAAATTTACTTTTTCACTTTTGGCTGAGTCGAGACACCATTCCCAAACATTTCCATGCATGTCATAAAGTCCAAAAGAATTTGGAAGCTTCTTTTTAACTGGATGAATCTTATTTCCCGAATTACTGGCGAACCAACCGTATTGGTCAAGGTGTTTTTCGCTGAGTTTTAGGTTGTGGTTCAAAGCTCCAACAAAGCTTTCGCAGAATGGCCCGTCGCTTTCAGCCCGACAGGCATTTTCCCACTCCGCCTCTGTGGGCAATCTCCACACATATCCAGGAGGCGGCTTTTGTTTTTTATTTAGTTCATCGCAAAATTTTTGTGCGTCAAACCATGAACACACTACGGGTAATGAACTATTTTTGTCGAGACTTGGATTTTTAGTTGTGACAAGTTCATATTGTTCCTGAGTGATTTCAGTTTCTCCGACCCAGTAGGGATTCGAGAGGGTAACCCCACGTTGTGCCTCATTGGATAAACGCCCTACTTCATCTGGAAATTTTGCGGGATCGGAGAATGAACCTGAAGCAAGCTTCGCATGTCCGCTCCACAATGCATATTCTCCTTCCTTGCATAGAGTAAGAACCGTATCTTCTTTGCGAGCGAATGATGCGGAAAAAAGTCTCTTCTCTGGATGCGGGGAAAAACTTAGGATTTCATGCGATTGCATGCCTTTAGCAAGAAAACTGAGTCTTGACCAGTACCAGGAGCGCAAGTCAGCGGGTTGTAAATCTAGAATGGAAAGGGCTAAGTCAGGTTGTTGCATATGAAGTGCTTCCTGAACTTGTTTTAAACCTTCAAGGTATTTGATTCGCCTGAGTAAATGCAGGTTACATTTTAGTTGTTTACAATTGTTTAGGCTGAACGTGAAATCTCCAAAATAGGGATGTAATCCGCGCAAGTTCTGCTTAGAAATAGAATTAAGCTTGAAACTGATATGACCTAGCGACTGTGTTAGTAACAATTGTTCAGTTTTTTCGGTTATTGATAATTTCTGTTCGGACGAAGAGAAAATGATATGTCTTATTCTTTTCAGCGGTAGGGTAAAGGAGCCTCTTTTTGTAGTTACCGAGAAAGACTGTTCCTTTCCGGTGATCGAAGAAACTGGTGTGGAGTCACCGTTATTGAACACCAAATAATTAGATTTTACCGGAAAGCTATTTTCTCTTTTTTCAGAGGGAAAGAAAGTTCCATCCCACCCCGAAATACTTACTTCTTTTAGTCGGATATAAGAGTTTCCTCCCTGGTTGATAAAAAGAATTCCATTTTGGTCGGGCTGGAAGTCTTGAGCGGAATCTTTCCAACGGGCGATCCTCTTATTATTAATATAGATGATAAATTCCTTTTTTTGGCGATGGGCGAGGATTCGAAAAGTTGCTTTTTTATTTTCTAACATATCGTGAACTGTTATCGACCCTACAGTCTCTCGTATTATTCTTCCTTTTTTTCTTTTGTTTACTTGTAGGTTTAATCGATTATTCGAAAATGATAAATGATAGCCCACATTTCCATAACTTGACCCATCTGAATCCGAAAAAATTCGTAGGGCTAAATAAAATGATCTTTCCCATTCGGCTTTAAATTCAATTTCAAGGGCCTCTTTTTCCGTAAGCTTTGTTCCCACACTTCCGGAGAAAACTGAAACAAGATCACCGTCTTGATAGTTCCAAGATTTACTATTACTTTTTTTCCAGTTTTCTGAACCAAAAGATGAATCATAAAGTGTGAGGTGGGTGGAGGGGAGAAACTCAACTTTTTGAACAGTGGGAAGTGGGATTTTTAGTGAGTGGGAAAACCCCGTTTCAACAAATAAGTGATTGCCTGTTAATTGCTTAAACTTGCATCTTAATTTATCCCCATTCGTCAAGAATAACCTAAGGGATTTTAACTGTCCTGGGATTTGACTTTGAGGTGTGCGATTAAATGCAATACTAGAAACGGATTTAAATTTAAAGTTAATGGGTTCAGAAACAGCTTTATTTTCCCAGTGTAGATTTTGCTTTTCATCAAGCTTGATTAAGTGCCCAGTTAATTCAGAGCCGTCAATTAAACGAATTTTTTCTAACCCTCGATATTGGGCATCACTCGGTCTACTTTGATTGGTATCCTTTTGGCTACTATTAGATTTAATTGATCCTGCTTCTTCGGACCAAAGATTACCCAGTAAATGAAGAAGGGTAAAGAGGGTTAGTATGCCATGGTGAAATTTCATCTTTCGTAAATAGGTAAATAACGATAGTTTAATGCTAATGAAAGCAGACCTGCGGTGGTGGTGAATGTCTTTCCGTAATTCCCATTCCACGAACCGTTTTCTGTTTGGGTGGACTGAAGGCGTTTAAAGTTTTGGTAATTCCAAGAGTTCCACATTGATGGACTTGCTCTGAACATTGCTTGTGAGGTGTAATAAAGACTGTAAAACTTATGACCCTGATCCCCAAATGGTGAATTTTTTTTGAGGTAATCGATAGAATTCCTGTATGCATCTGTATTGGTGTCCTTGGCCAGAGATAAAATGAGTGAGCCAATCGCTGATCGGGGCAGGTTGGCTCCGCTTGCAGTCGTGTAACCAAAGCCACCGCTTGAATCCTGACAGGAGAGAAGGAATGCCTTCCCCTTATCAATGGCCTCTTGGGGTACTTTTATTCCTGCATTACGGGCCGCAAATAAAGCTATCAATTGAGCGCCCGAAACGGTAGTGTCTGCATCCTGACTTTCAGGGCTGTATCTCCAGCCCCCTTTGGAGTTCGATTTTTGGGATGAAATGATCAGCTTGGTGGCCTTTTCAAGAGCAGGGCCAAGCCTTAGATCATTGGTGAGCCCATAAGCCTCTGCCAATGCAAGAGTAGCAAACCCGTGATTGTACATGGAGTTTCCAATATACCCAGTCTTCTGATTTTGTTGCTTGAGGAGGAAGCCCATGGCTCTTTTGAGATGCAAGCAGTACGGACCGAACTCCGGATCATCACCCCGAGCTAGAAAGGCGAGGATCGCCGTTCCTACCACTCCTGGTTGGGAACCATAGGAGCTGTCACTCCAGCATCCGCTCTCTTCTTGGCTTTCGGCTAGAAAACCCAGACCTTTTCGGTACGTTTCGTCAATCTCTTGAACGAGTAAATCATTTGATTGTTCGAAAAGATCCTGTCCGTTGAGTGGCAAAAACAGCACAAAATATAAGAGTATTGTAATTGAAATTTTTCTTTTCATTCCTCTATACTCTTGAAATAATTTTCCATAATTTTTTTGAACTCAGGGGGAGGGGATTGCGACATACCCCCGTTTTTGCCGGATCTCCGCGAGTCTTTGGGTAAGTTGAGAACTTTACCTGAGTTTTCGCTAGGTTCGCGGTTGGAAGCCCCACCCTGGTTCGAGCCTCCTCCTGATTTTCCGGGAGTCATGACCGGGGCTTTTCCTTCGCCACCTTTTCCGAGTTGTTGGATTAGGAAATCCATGGCTGTTAGGCTAATTCCCTCTGCACTCGGTTGTGGGGAGTTGGTCGACTCTAAAAGTAGGTTGATTAGGTCGGTTATAATTTCCTTGGATTCAGTTTGGGCATTTTGGGTTACTTTTCCTACTTCGCCTTTTTTCAAACCGGTGGAAGATTCGGACATTGCAGTATGGGTATCGTCAAAGAGCGGATTAAGTCTTTCCTCGGCTAGCTCGATTTGAATATCGGTTAGATCGAGCATGAGCTCTTGCTGTTGATCGTAGAGGGTGTTTGTCCAATTTTCACGCTTCGCTTGGAAGTTGCCGCTGTCTACGACTCTAGTTTTCTTGATGATATTCCCCTGATCATCGCGGATTCTTAAAAGAGCGAGAATTTGTTCTGTCATGTCTTTTCCCGTTCCCTGACCTTGACCTTGACCCGAACCACTCCCTGATGGCGAGATTTGTGCATCTAGCATGTCTGCCCAAACTTTGAATTTCTCTGCCCACGAATCGAGCTCGTCCATAGCCTCGAAGGCTACATTGCGTTCAATTTTGTGCGAGACCAACAGTAAACTACTTTCGGTCTTTTCCTTTTTCATCATTTTGCTTACTTCTCCATAGACCTCTCTGCCCGTTCTTTCATGAAACCGGCTAATTTCCTCCTGAATTTCTCCCGCTTCTAGATGGGTGTCGAATTGCAGTATTTCCATCCTGTCTTTTTCTTTTGAAATCCTCGGAGCTAGCAGTTCAATATTTGCTCCAATAGATGAAGGAAGTATTTTAAGTAATCCCTCGGTCAGGTTGTTTTCGGTCTGCTCTACCTTTCTGAGTCGTTGGGCAAAATTAAGTGCTTCGAGCCTATCGAGTTGTTCCGAGCTGTCGGCCAGTATTTCTTGAAGCTCGCTTAGAGCTTGGCGTTCGAGTTGTTCAGCTTCAGTGAGCGATTTTTTGGCCGAAGACCGTGGGGATGTCTGGGCCTCATTCATCTTTGAAGCGGCTAGATTCATCTTACTAGAGGCGACATCTTTCATTCTTTCTAAAGTTCCTGCAAAATCCTCCAAGGCTTTCTGATCAAAAAACGGATTTCTTGTAGCCTCTTCAAGGACCTCAATCCCTGCTTCGGCATTATTCCTGAGGTTGCGTGAATTCCCTCTTTGCATATCGGCCAATTTTGAAAGTTTTTGCTCTGTTTTCGGTTTGAGGGATTCTTCACTGTTTTCCACCATTTCTTCGATTTCGATTGTTTCCATTAGGAGACTTTCCTGTTCACGGGCAATTTCGGAAGTGAGTGAAATGATTGCCTCCATTCTTTCCCGAATGAGTTGGGCATGCTTTTCCGGACCTACTATAAAAAAACTTACTGTTCGCGAAGCGCTTAATTTCCGATTTGGAAGCCGATCGATGACTTGGGCACTGAATTCAGCGATGTCTCCGTCTTGGAGCGCAAGGAGCCTTGGGTCGAAGGGGAAATCGAAGTTGGTTAGGGTATGGTTACTTTCTTTTTCGGTTTGAATGTAAAGTGTGCTATCAATAATGAGTTCGTTTCCACGGATTGCTTTCATCCTCAGACGGCTTTCGGCTACCCCGAAGTCGTCCTTTGCGATGATCTGGAGAGTTTTAGTTTCGAATAGTAGGATGGAAGATTCGGGAGGTAATTTACTGATGTCAACGGTTGGGGGAGCATCTGCTAGAGCAAGTAACTCAATGAAGTGATTTTGTTTTGGCTTCAGTCCAAACTGATCAACAAAACCAATTTCCAAAGTTTGGTTTTTATCGATCTCGTTTAATCGTATGAGGAACGAATCCTTTTCTTTTTCCGGGGCTAGGATGCCAAAGTGAGTGGAAGCAGTTACCTTTGATAGTACCCGATCCGTTTGACCTTTGATAATCAAATCGGAACCAATGGGGAAAGATACTGATCTAGAAAATGTTTCGGTTCTATAATCAGGGAGGTCGAGGTATTGGGGGTAGGAAATCGATGACTGGGATACTACTATGCTTGGCCGTGCAAGAGGAACCAAGTTTATTTTTCCTCTGTAGTCTCCTGCTGTGAGTTTTAGTCTTTTGGTACTTTGCTGGCCTGGTATGAGGAATTTATAAAGGTTAGCCTCCCTGACGGCCCTGAGAATAAGATCATTGGGATCACTTAGTTGAATCTCATCTGGTTTTTTTTCTGAATCATTAGCTAAAGTAAGTGGAAGAATGGTTATTTCCCCTTTTGCAGTATAAAAAGTAGGGGGAACTTCGGAAAACCGAGTGAGGGTTTTACGCTCGAGATCTGACCAGGGATAGGCCCATCGCATAAAAGCATTTTGGGCCAGTCCGGGGTAAGTATAAAAGCAAGCGAGTGTGGCCAACAGGCAAAGTATTACCGAAGTGCTGGCCCGCCTGACTGCTTGCCGGTCGAAAGTATCTGAAAGGGCGAGTTGAGAGATTTCTTTTTCGACCCGTCGAAGTGCGGCTTTGTAAAGCGATTCTGAGTAGTGGGGGGAATCTACATTTCTTTTTTCCGCCAATTCAATAATACCTAAAAAACGATCACCCGGTCCGCCAAACTTAGCCCTTACTTGCCTAGCAATCCATTTGGAGGAATTTGATTTTAAAAAGGCATTTCTACGGATCATCCAGACGAAGAAACCGGCGCAAATCCATCCCGAACAACTCACAAGTAACCGAACGCCGATGGGGGTATCCCACAAACGGTCAGAAATAAAGAGAATAAGCCATGATACGCATAAAGACACCAGAAAAAGAGACCCGAATTTGATTGAAAAGATTCTACGGGAGAGGTTTTTCAGATCATCAAGTGATTCAATTAAGGAAGAGGGCAGGGAGTCATCTCTGGTTGTTTGAGGTGAATCTCTGATTTCTTGCTTTAATTCGTCCATCTTTTTAAATCATCCCGACCAGCTTGCGCCCCGTCCAGTAAATTGCGAGTAATCCAAAGAGAAAAAGTCCCCATGCGGTATCCGTACGGAGACGATGTATTTGAATGACGGCTTGGGGATCAGGAAGAAAAGAAAGTGCTTGGGTTACCTTTTCATATTCTCGATAGTTTACTGATTCCCCTCCCGTTAATCTGGCTAACTGTGATAAGTCCCGAGAAACTACGGGTTGACCTACTTTCTCTTTTGTTTGCCTTTCAACCGTGAGGGTCAAGTCTAGCTCTCTTTCCGCGGGGGAAGTCTTGACCTCCATACGAAGGTCACCTGGTTCGCGGGACTTGAAAGAGGCGAGATATACGCCCGGGCCCTCTTGGTCAGCAGTGAAACGAAGTCTTTCCCTCTGCCCGTTGGGGTGAATAATCACACCGTCCACCTCACCATCCTCCATTGGAAAACCGGCTTTATTCAAAACAATACAACGGACGAAAACATTTTCCCCGGACTTAGGTCTTTCAGGATCAGGGATCAGACGAATGCCCTCTTTTTCAGCCAAATACCTCCCATGGGCCATCCAGCGTACGACTTGACTCCAAAAACGGTAGTGATATTTATCCTCGACCCCCCGTCTCCATCGCCATGCTCCGTCACTGCCCAGGAAAAGGGTTTTCCCGGCTCCGGCATAGCGGATAGCCAAGGTGGGCATACGGCCCCAGTCGTTACGGAAATTGGAATGAACGGCCAGCACCTCGGATCCTGGTCTACTCTTGCTTACAATGGCAGACCAATGAAACCCGGGAAGTCTATCCCAGAATTGCCGGTCCGGTTCTCCTGCTCCTCGGAGGTTGGTTAGCCAGTGATCTTTACCACGTGCCGTCAGCTCTAAGTTCGATGGGTTTGAGGTTCCGAGGCCAGTGGGTTTTTCAGGATCGTACACGACGGGCAAAAGACCGGATATCGGAGAGTCAGTAAAGGTCAATTGCCTTCCTCTTCGCCCAGGAAGAAAAACCAGTCCGGAAGCTTGCAGGCGAATGAGCTTGTCCAAATTTTGGCATTGTTCCTCGCTAAGTTCGTTTTCACCCAGACCTACATCTCCGAGAAAAACGACATCGAATGAAGCGAGCTCATCTTGGGTGGTGGGGAATCCGGGGAGATAGCTCTTTCCCTCCCCCGCGGACATGCCGGGATGAAAAAGAATGCATTTCATTTCAACCCCTGGATCCCTGTCTAGTGCGTTTCGTAAAAAACGATATTCCCAACGAGGGAAAGAATCTACGATAAGAGCTTTGATTATCTTATTTTCAACCCGAGTGGAAAGTACCCTTTGGTTATTTTCCGAAAAGCTTTCCCCGGAAATTTCTGCCACGGAGACTTTTAGCTGGTAGTTCCCTTCGCTTGGAGGCATCCAGGCGATACTCCCGATAGTTTCATTGGAAGCGGGAATTAGTAAGGGTTTTTGAGTTACCAGCTCGTCATTTGCAAAAAGCCTGAGGGTCGACTCCTGACGGTTTTCAAAGGTGTTACTGACTCGATAATTAATAGTGATTTTTTCATCCTGCAAAGCAAAGGAGGGGGCAAAGGCATCATCGAGTGAAAGATCTGGTAAAGGCTTAGGCGCACCGATTTGTATGCTGTATACCGGGACTGAAGCCGCCCGGCATTTTCCGGCCAAGGATAGAACAGAGGGTCCGGTATTTGAGTCTCCATCCGAAAGGAAAAGAATCGCCTTAAGGTTATTTCCGCCTTCTAAGGATTCTTGAAGTGCTAGAGCGAGGTCTGTTTCATCAGTGCCATCTTGAGATGAAAATGGTTTTAGGGTAACGGTTGCGTTCTGCTCGAGTCTTTTTTTCCATTCCGAATCAACGGCTTTGTGTGCCCATCCAATCCGCGATTCAATAGAACCATTTGAGTCTATTGTATCGAGGGTACTCATACTGCCCGACACGTCGAGAAGGCAGACGATTTCGGGAGGCTCCTGTATTTGCTGCTTATTTACTTTTTCGGGATTAAACAAGGTAATTAGGATCAGGGCTACGATCGAGAAGCGAAAGATTTCAAGAGCAAGAATACTGTTCTTTTTTCCAGAACGGTTCCAGGTACGCCAAGACAGAAATATGCTGAGAGACAAGACGAGTAGAACCAGCAAAAGGTCGAGCCAATCCCAACTAATTCGCCATTTTAAAAATTCAAGCATCGTTCGAAATAGCCTTGTTTTTAGGAGTTGCGGCCGGTTGGCCTAACAATGCTTCAACCAAAAGCAGTAGTAGACAAAGTATAAGAAAGAAGGACCAGGCTTCCGACCGGCCAGTTGGACCATAAGATGGCTCGTCATCAAATAGGCGAGGGGAAATATTCGGTAGTTTTTTGAAGATTTGTTCTGTTTTCAGGAATAAGGTGTCATTTTCGCTTTTGGGGCGGTTGACCGCAGTAAGCCTACCATTAATTCTGTAGATTCCAGCATGGAGATAGGGAACATTGTCTTTTGCATCACCAATTGGCTCGAAAAGATTGGAGTCTTTGGATTCTTTCTCTCCGCAGAACCACGACTGGATAAAGGAGTTGGAGGAGGATGACTCCTCGATCAGTCGCTGAAGGGCAGGGACGAGGACATAGCCATTGGACATACTTGACCAGCTACTGATAGGAAGGGTCGAAAAGGCATAGATCACGCCTTTTCCGAGAGTCAGACTGGAAAGGAAAGGTTTACCATCGGAGTAATAGGCAAGAGTCTCACCTTGTTGGGGAGTTCGCCGTCTTTTGATTGCCAGACGGTCGAGGGGGAGACGGTTTCCGTCCGATGAGTTTGCAAGTAGTCCGGAATCTTCCCTCCAATTGTTAACTTGAAAAGTTTCATCTTCCAACTTTTCTTCTAGGGGATTCCATGAAAGTAATTTGGAATTATCCGAACTTGTTACCTCGGGCGGAAAGAGAACGAGGAGTCCACCCTTGACAACAAAGTCCTTGAGGACTTGATCCACCGCCGAGTTGATTTGGCCTTGATGAATGAGAATCTTTCGCGACAGTAAGTCCTTCTCACTGAAACCGCTCAACGGTATAGCATCCGCGAGTTCACTTTGTTCGGTTTGAGATGCCGAACGAAGAATCAGGCTAGTTCTTGGATTGGATGCCCGTACTGCAACCTGCGGAGGTTCAGTAGAGCCATAGGTCAGGTAGCATATGTTGTCGTATTGACAAAAGTCGTCTGGGCAGAGGATTGAAATCCATCCTTCCTCCGGTTCATTTGTAAGGTCGAAGTTAGGGCGCCATAAAACGCTTTGAGATACCAATTCAACTTCCAGTACCTCAGATTTACCATTTACTTGGCTAGACAACCGAACTTTCTCTTTTCCTCGTCCTTTTTTCCTCAAGTTCAATACCGGTTCAACCATGTTGGGCATTCGATTAACTTGATCTAAAGACAAACTGAGGTTGTAGGGTGGAGGGTCCGCCAAATTGAGGAAGCTCAGTTTCCAAGAATCCTTTTTTTCGGAAAGTATTCGGTTTATTTTTTCCATGATATCTGCATTCCGCTGAAGTTCCCAGTTACTGCTTTGCATGTCGGAGACTAGGAGAATCTCGGCTGTTCCAACTTTTGTTTCCTCTAACCAATCCAAGGTCTTCGAGAGAGTGCCGGGCAGATCAGCCGCGGTATCAGTCGGGCCAAAAAACCGCTGGAGGGCTTCGTCTTTGATGGAATCCGTATTATCGGTGAAAAAAGGCTCCTCCAAGGCGGAGTCCAGAACCACAAGGCGACTTTCCTTCCATGGTCTTGCAAAAGATTGAAAAGCTTCCAGCGCTTTCTGTCTCTTGGTAAGGGAATCCTTTTCCGTCGTTGTTTCCATGCTAGCAGATCTGTCGAGAACTAGGACCAAAACTTCTGGACTTCCATTAGTCAGTGAAAAAAGGGAGTCCCCTCCCGTCATCGGTCGGGCGATCATGAAAGTAAGAGCGGCCAAGGCCAGTACTCTTAAGAGAAGGGTCAGCCATCTTTTCAGCTTCGATATACGCGAAGAACTTTTTTGAGCTTGGAAAAGGAAGCGGGTGGCTGCCCAAGGCACGGTTCGGTGTCTGAGTAGATTAAGGAGGTGAATGATGATGGGGATCAAAGCCAATAAGAGCCCAAGGAGAGCAATTGGTTGGAGGAAAGTCATGCTGCCTTGCCACCAATGCGGTTTGCCGAAAAATCATCAATTACTCTCACTACTGGACTGTCCGTGCGAACTTGGTGGTAGCAGGCCTGAGATTCAAGGCAACCTTTTTTAAGTTGATTAATATGGGCGTTTAAGCGGGCGAGATATTCCTCCCGGATGACAGTCGGTTCGGTAATGAGTGAACCCCCTCCCTCCATGTCTACAAATCGGGTTGGTCGATCAAAGGTAAAGTTGAGTTCCTGGGGGTCGAAGACATGAAATAGCACGACCTCGTGCTTGCGGTCTCGAAGATGTAGGATCGCATTCAGAATTTCTTTTGGTTCATCAAGCATGTCAGAGACAACAAAGACCATGGCACGCATTCGTACGGTCTCGGCAATTTCATGAAGCGATTCGGTTAGGCGAGTTTCGCCTTTTGGTTTGAGAGGACCAATGATTTCCAAAATTTCCTGAATTTGAGAGGGGTTTCTTTTAGCGGGTAAAATCTGGGTTTTTCGATGTCGGATAGTGTGTAGTCCCACCGCATCTCCCTGACCGACATAAAGGTAAGCAAGTGTACTAAGCAGTTTTTTTGAAAACTCGAATTTGCTGATACGATCCCCGAAATTCATCGAACCGCTACAGTCGAGAGCAAAGTGAGCTCTCAGGTTCGTTTCGGCTTCGTATTCCTTCAGGTAGTAACGGTCGGTTCTGGCAAAAACCCGCCAATCCATTCTTTTCGGATCCTCTCCTTCGGTGTACTCACGATACTCAGCAAATTCTACACTGGATCCTTTATGAGGACTTCGATGTTGTCCGGATATACTTCCTTCCATGGGGAAGGGTGTAAGCAGGGGTTCACCGGAAATTCGGTTAAGAGAATCTTGATCGACATAATGAGAATAGCTCTTTCTGCTTCTCGCCATCCCTTATCTTTGTTCTTTCCGTGCGTCTTCGATCAACCGCGCCACTATTTCCGTGCTGGTCATTCCTTCGGAACGGGCATGGAAATTAGTCAGAATCCGATGAGAGAGAACGGGGTCGGCAACTTTTTCGACATCTTCCATGGAGGTCATGAAATTGCCCTCGAGGATGGCCCGTGCTTTCGCTCCTTTTACGAGATACTGAACGGCACGTGGTCCGGCACCCCATTGAACTAACTTCTTGAGCCAGGCTGGAGATTCATTGGTATTGGGTCGAGTTCTACGAACCAAGTCGACAGCTAATTCATGAACATGATCGGGCACGGGTACGCGCTCGACCAATTGCTGGAATTCCTTGAGTTTCTTGCCTGTGATAATCTTCTTGAGCTTAGGCTGTGATCCAATGGTGGTGTGCTTGGCGATTGCTATTTCTTCATTTCTAGTCGGGTAATCCATTCGAACAAGAAACATAAATCGGTCCAATTGGGCTTCGGGAAGTGGGTAAGTTCCTTCTTGTTCTATTGGATTTTGAGTGGCGAGAACAAAGAAGGGTTCTTGGAGTTGATGGTTGGTTCCCGCAACCGTTACTCTTTTCTCCTGCATTGCCTCCAGTAAAGCAGACTGGGTCTTGGGTGGCGTTCTGTTAATCTCGTCCGCGAGGATTACATTGGCAAAAATAGGACCCTTTATAAATGTGAACTCCCTTCCTTCCCCATCCTTTTTATTTTGTAGAATCTCGGTACCAGTTACATCGGAGGGCATGAGGTCGGGAGTAAATTGAATCCGACCAAAAGATAATGAAGTAACCTGGGCAATAGAATTGACGAGGAGGGTTTTGGCCAAACCGGGTACTCCCATGAGAAGCGAATGCCCTTTGGAAAGCATGCATAGGAAGATCCGTTCAATAGCATCTTCTTGTCCGATAATCACCTTGCTAAGCTCTTTTTTGATACCAGAGAAGGTATCTTTAAGCTCGTTGATTGATTGAACATCATTTTCAGAAAGTGATTCTGTTTTTTTATTAGTTGGAGTTTTGCTTACCATAGATTTATTTTTTCAAGGGCCTAATTGAGGTTTAGATTGCGTATCGAAAATGCTGACAATATTTGAGAATTTGTACATTTTATGATCTAAGATTCAAAAGAATTAAAATTTAATCTAAAACCTATTCTATTCACAAGGTATTGATCAATAGGAATGGTTCGGTTTCCGCAGATATTTTTCTTTTGTTAACCATGATTCTTGTATCATTTTTGGACATCAATATGCCGTCGAACTTGATGGATTTTGTAACACCTACGAAATATGAAATTAGGAAAAATTAATCTTGGGAGTTCAGGTAGTTGATCTTTGTTGGGTTCAATCGTATGTGAACTTTTTTTCGTAGTAGAGAAGAGATGTTAAGATACAATAAAATTTAACTCTAATAACAAATTTTTTCTTTACTTTTCCGAGTTGAAATTTCGATCCTAAAATCAGCCTGTTTTAAGAAAAGTATTGATCACAGTGACAACTTTAAGAAAAGTTTGAAGAAGGTATTAATGGTGAATACCTTTCGTCTGTGAGGCTAAATTAAAAAACTCAATAAAATGATAACAGTTCAAAGGAAGTACAAAGTGATGAAAGCATCTTCGTCAAAAGAATTAAGCGAGATCG
>JAQXBH010000275.1 GCA_029252505.1 Opitutales bacterium
CATGTCCTTCTTTGCGGAGTCAGGCGGGATATTTTAAGAATTCTAAAAAATGCAGGAGTACTTTCACGAATGAATCGAAAAAATATATTTCCTCACATTGTCAGTAATCCAACATTATCCACAGCAAAAGCGATTAAAAGAGCAAAGCATCTAACCTCGGGAGAGGAAACAAAAGTAACGATCTATGCAGAACAAATGGGAAAAGAAGCAAAATAAACTTTGGGGCAATCCACACCTCTGGTTTCCGTCCATTCAAATTAACCAAATTCAAGGCCATAAAATTCACTAGCATTACAATAACTTTGTTGTGCAATTTCTTCCAAAGGTACTTTTAAGTAACCTGAAAGAAATTCGCCCATGAGAGGAAGATAGCTTGGTTCGTTTTGCTTTCCTCTTTTTGGTTCTGGTGCCAAGTAGGGACTATCTGTTTCCAAAATTAATTTTGCAATACCTTGCGATTGTAGTGCCTCCCGTAAAAACTCATTGTTCTTGAAAGTTAAAATTCCTGTAAATGAAGCAAGACCTCCCCGATCATTGAGTTCCTTTATTTCGTCGACTCCTTCTGAGAAGCAATGAAATAAAACCTTATCCCAGGGCAGTCCGGATTGTTCGATAATTGTAATACAATCACGAAATGCTTTTCTGGAATGTATAATCGTAGGTAAACTATATTGTGCAGCAATTTTGAGTTGCTCCGAAAACGCAATTTTTTGATTCCTTATAATCGACAATGCATCATTATGGTTCTTAGGCAGGTGAAAATAATCTAAGCCAATCTCCCCGAAGGCAACCGGTGATGTCTCTGAGCCTAGATAAGATTCTATCTTTTCTATCTCATTTTCATAGCCTTCATTCACATAGCAGGGATGTAATCCAACAGAATAAAAGATTTTGTCTCGATATTGCTTCGATAAATTCTTATAAATTTCCCAATCGTCACTTGATGTTCCAACTGCAGTCATTCGGGAAACTCCATTTTCCTCGGCTCGCCTAAGAATTTCTTCTACAATACCTTTATCCTTAAAACCTTTAAGGTGACAATGACTATCGAACCAATTCATTAACTCCACTCAATCAAAAAACTTATCATCTCTTACATTATAATTTCTTTCTTCTTGTTACCACAAAATAGCTAAATTTTAATAACTTATATATGGAAAACATAATCATTCTTGGAACTGGCTGTGCGGGGTTTACTGCTGGAATATATACTGCCCGGGCAAACTTAAATCCACTTATTCTTGAAGGTAGACAACCCGGTGGACAACTTACCACTACTTCTGAAGTCGAAAACTTTCCCGGGTTTCCTGAGGGGGTGGACGGATATTCGCTGATGGATCAATTACGCAAACAGGCGACCAAATTTGGGGCGAGAGTTGAAAATGCCTTTATTGATAAAGTCGATTTTAGCGGAGACACAAAAATTCTCTTTTCTGGGAATAAAAAATTTGAATCTAAAGCCGTTATTATAGCAACCGGTGCCGCTCCAAGGCTTTTGGGGATTCCGGGTGAAAAAGAAATGTACGGAGGAAAAGGAGTAACCACATGTGCAACCTGTGATGGTGCTTTTTATCGAAACATGGATGTCATTGTTGTGGGAGGCGGAGATTCTGCTTGTGAAGAAGCTCTCTTTCTAACCCGTTTTTGCTCTAAGGTAACTCTCGTGCACAGGAGAGATGAACTCCGTGCTTCGCAGATAATGGCAGAAAGAACTCTGGCCCATGATAAAATTGAGGTTGTTTGGGATTCCGGCATCCAGGAAATTCTTCCCGATGAGGATGGAAAAACAAGAGCCATAACAGTAGAGAATCTCAAAACAAAAGAACTTTCCGAAATCTCCTGCAAGGGAGTTTTTATCGCCATTGGACATGTTCCCAACACGCAACCATTTAAAGATATATTGCCCCTTGATTCAAACGGTTATTTAGTTCCTGACCAAGGCAGCCAGGTGCAAACTCAAATCCCAGGCGTTTATGTGGCAGGGGATTGTGCCGATCATGTGTACCGACAGGCAATTACTGCAGCGGGCATGGGTTGCCAGGCTGCCATTGACGTGGAAAGATGGCTCGCTGAACAAAAATAGTTACCTGTGGCTGGCTTCGGAAAAGATGATAATATTGCCACTCACTTGGCAAATGCATCTGTTCTTGCCCCAGACCAATTAGCAATTATTTCGGCGAAAAGTGGTTTATTCGAACCACGTTCATTTCATGAACTCTATCGCGAAGTTCAGATCTGCGCAGACTTTTTAAAAAACAAAAGTATTTCTCAAAATGATCATGTGCTTCTAGCTGTAAAGCCAGGCTATCAATTAATTCTTATCGCCTTTGCCCTCTTTTATTTGGGGGCTGTTCCGATTATTATTGATCCCGGGATGGGCTTAAAAGCATTTCTCAAGTGTATAAAAAATACCAAGCCCACGGCATTAATTGGAATTTCCTTGATCCACATAATGAGTAAATTCCTACCTCGTACATTTCGATCAATCGAAAAAAAAGTGTTGATCCAATCGAATCTTTTCTCGAATGAAATCAAAAAAGGAGAAAATAACGACTCGACACTACCAATCACTACTCACCCCGAAGACTTGGCCGCAATCGTATTCACTTCCGGGTCCACTGGAACTCCCAAAGGAGTTTGCTACACCCACAAAGTTTTTGGGGCACAAATTAGTCACCTCCAAAATGACTTCGGTATTGAAAAGGGAGAAAAAGATTTAGCTACCCTTCCGATATTTGCACTTTTTAATCCTGCCCTGGGAGTTACTTCTGTAATTCCAGATATGAATCCAAGAAAGCCCAGCACTGCTGACTCAAAAAAACTCACCCGATCCATTCAAGAGTTTGAAATAACTACTGCGTTCACATCGCCTATTATTGGGGAAAAAATTGTTTCCTCTTGTTCTTCACAAAAGATTACACTCCCAAAGGTTAAACGATTTTTACTGGCTGGTGCACCGGCACATCCCTCATTAGTGCACGCTCTTTCCAAAGTAATTCCAAATGGAAAAGTAATTCTTCCCTATGGAGCAACCGAAGCGCTTCCCATTTCTGCTGCGGATCATATCAATGTAAACAATCTATCCCGGGATACTTCCCGAGGACAGGGTTCGTGCCTGGGTCGACCACTTCAAGGAAATACAGTGCGCATTGCACCAATAAACTTTTCCCCTTTTGAATCCGGACCCAATTGTCCCCAAGAACTACCCCATGGAGAAGTAGGAGAAATTTGTGTTTCCGGTTCTGTAGTAAGCCAAGAGTATTTTCGTATGCCAGGAGCCACAGTGGATTCAAAATTTCATGACGGACAACGGAATTTTCATAGAATGGGCGATTTAGGCTATTTTGACCAGGAGGGATTCCTTCGGTTTCTAGGACGAAAAGTTGAAAGAATTATTACCGAAGATGGCCCATTGGAAACCGAGCGATGCGAACCTCTAATAAATGGAATAAAGGAAATATCGAAATCCGCACTAATTGGGATTGGTGAAAACCGAGTCAAGCAACCATGTTTAGTGGTGGAGCCTCATCCCGAGATAAAACAAAAAGATTTTGCCGCTTTAAAAAATCAGGTTTTTTCCACATTAAAGACTCACCTCCCTTCGTTTTCTTTTCCCTATATCGTATTTGAAAAATCACTTCCTGTGGATTCTCGGCATAATGCAAAAATTCACCGGTTATCACTGGCGAAAAAATGGACCCCAGTTGTGTTAAAGAACCCTTCCAAGTATTCATAATAATGAAAATTATTATTACAGGAGGAACCGGATTTCTTGGCTCTTCCCTTACTCAAAAATTGCGTGCAGATGGCCACGAAGTCCATACCATTTCCAGGCATTCTTTATCACCGAAGGATCTTGTAGGTCAATCCTTTCACCATACTTTCGATCTGACTCAAGACACCTTGCCACAATCTCTCCTCAATCACACAGATGTCTTTTTTCATGTTGCAGCTAAGGCCGGGGTTTGGGGAAAGTACTCGGAATTTTATGACGCAAATGTTCGATCAACTGAAAATATTGTCGCCGCATGTCAATTATCTAACATCCCACGATTGATATACACGAGCACGCCCAGTGTTGTATTTTCAGGAAACTCAATCAAAAATGGAAATGAGTCGCTTCAGTATGGAAATTCAAGTTTTTCTGCCTATGCAAAAACTAAAGCCAT
>JAQXBH010000001.1 GCA_029252505.1 Opitutales bacterium
TGGATGATCCACAGGGCGGCTTACGATTAGACTTTGCTGAGTTTGCATTTAAGGGTGGGAAATCGGGATTTCCTGCTATTGCACCCGGTGACCTGGAAGAAAGTGAAATTCTTCATCGGGTGGTTTCCACGGAAGAGGACGACCGGATGCCACCTAAGGGTGAACCCCTAAAGCCTGAACAAATCAAAGTTCTCCGCCAATGGATCGCTTCGGGTGCTAAGTATGCCAAGCACTGGGCGTATGTGGTTCCGAAAAAGCCTGCCTTACCGAAGGCAAAAGACCAAGAATTTATAAGAACGCCTATCGATACTTTCATTTTGGCAAAACAGGAAGAAAAAGGATGGAAGCCGAGTCAGCCTGAGAAAAAAGAAAAATGGATCCGGCGGGTTAGCTTGGGTCTAACCGGATTACCCCCTTCGCTTGGGGAATACGAAAATTTCATTCAAGATAATTCTCCGCTTGCGAAGGAAAGAGTTGTGGATCGTCTTTTAGCTTCTCCCCGTTATGGAGAGCACTGGGCACGGCAGTGGCTCGACTTGGCGAGGTATGCTGACTCCAATGGCTTTCAGGCTGACCAGTTACGGGACAGTTGGGCTTTTCGGGACTGGGTGATCAATGCGATCAACTTGGATATGCCTTTTGATCAGTTTACAATCGAACAGATTGCAGGGGATTTACTCCCCAATGCGACGATTGAACAAAAGATCGCAACCGGATTTCACCGCACTCCTCCCTGCAATGTAGAAGCAGGCGTACACCCCGAGGCAAACCGCGTAAATCAGGTAATGGATCGGGTTAACGCCACCGGTACTACCTGGCTCGGAAGCACAATGGAATGTGCCCAATGTCATAGTCATAAATACGATCCTTTTTCACAGGAGGAATATTTTCAAATGTTCGCGTTCTTTAATAACACCCCACTTGAGGTTGAAAATAAGAGTGGCAAGGGGGTATCTTTTAATTTTTGGGGTCCGAAGATGGATCTTCCTCTTCCAGTTGATAAGCAAAAGCAGCGGGATTCTTTGAATTCTGAGCTTGAGGTTAAAAAAGAGGAACTTGCTATTCTAGACAAGGAAGCGAAGCGGAAATATCAGGAATGGACTCAGCAAAAATTGGAAGTAGCAAAAGAGAAAGAATCCAATTGGCGAGTGCTTACTCCCACAAAGGCAGTTTCGGATGGCGGTGACAGTTTACGAATCCTTAAAGACGGCAGTCTTTTGGCGGAAGGAAAGTCTGGAGACAAATCAACTTATCAAATCGAAGTGTCCGTGCCTGCTGGTACCTATAAATCTTTTCAAATGGAAACCATGCGCCATAAATCGATGAAACAAAATGGACCGGGCCGAAACACCACCAATGCCAATCCCAATTTCGTGCTCACGGAAATGATCATCAAGTTAGAGGGTTTGTCGAAACCGTTAGATTTTGGGAGCGTGGTGGCAGATTTTAATCAGGCTGGATTTTTACCTGAACAATTATTTGATGGAAATTTGGATACGCGTAACGGCTGGGCGATTTCACCCGAGTTTGGAAAGGCCCACTGGGTACAGGCGGAGTTTTCTGAGCCACTCTTACTAAGCAAGGGCTCCAAGTTACTTATCGAAATGAAGCATCTATACGGGGGAGGGCGCAATGTGGGGCGTCCACGTTTCTCTCTTTCCACTGATGGGGTGAAGAAAAGTGAAGCAGAGAACAAAAGACTGCGTGAACTTTTAGCCAAGGAAAAACGGAACGGTAAGGAAGAGAAAGAATTGCGGGCGATCTTTGACCAGGGAAACCCAAAACTTTTGGCCATCCAAAAGAAAGTCAGTGATCTTGAGAAATCCCTCAAGAAAGTTACTCCACCTACCACCTTGGTGATGGTGGAAATGGATGAGAAACGGGATACCCATGTGATGGCCCGTGGAAGTTATTTATCCCCCAAGCAAAAGGTGGAAGCGGATGTGCCCGAAGTGCTCAATGACTGGAAACCGGAATGGCCGAAGAACCGTCTCGGTTTGGCCAATTGGTTGGTCGATCCTGAAAATCCTTTGACTGCCCGGGTAATAGTAAATCGTTGGTGGGGACAGTTTTTCGGTGCTGGAATCGTATCGACCGAGGAAGATTTCGGTTCCCAAGGCGAGCCTTCCACTCATCCCGAATTGCTGGACTGGTTGGCGGTTGAATTCATGGACAATGGATGGTCGATGAAACACATCCATAAATTGATAGCACTCAGTGGTACCTATGGACAAAGTTCCGGAGTTACCACTGCCATGCTTGAAAGAGATGCGAATAATCGATTTTTTCTCCGGGGCCCCCGTTTTCGAATGACTGCAGAAATGATCCGAGATAACGGATTACAGGTTGCCGGCTTGTTAAGTAAAAAAATGGGTGGGCCTCCCGTTTATCCCCCACAGCCCGATGGGTTGTGGAGACAGACGGGCCGAAACGAGCCCAAATACATTGCCGCCAAGACAGAAGACCGTTTTCGACGTGGAATCTATGTGATTTGGAGAAGGGCGGCTCCTTATGCTAGTTTCGTTAATTTTGACGGACCCGATCGCTCTGCATGTCATCCCAAACGTAGCCGCACAAATACGCCCTTGCAGGCACTTACTTTATTGAACGATCAGGCTTATGTTGAAATGGCACTAGGCTTTGCGGTTTCCATTTTGGAGAAAACCACAGGGCAGTCGACCAGAGATCGAATGGTTCATGCTTTTCGCCGAGCTCTTTCCCGGGATCCCTCTGCCCGGGAAATTGAAGTCCTGCTAAGCCTTTTAAATGAACAGAGTGAAAGACTGAAGTCCGACACTTCGATTGCTAAGTCCTTACTCTCCCAAGCTCCCCAAATTGAGGTCTCCAAGAAATTGGACTCTGACGAAGTGGGTGCCTGGTTTTTCGTAGCCAATGCTTTGCTCAATCTCGACGAAACCATTACCAAAGGATGAATACACACCCAGTCGATCAATATCTTCGCACGCTTACCCGCCGTCAGCTTTTCCAAAGGGTGGGTCTTGGAGTGGGGGGATTGGCCCTCGCCAATCTACTGAACAACGATCTGTCGGCCGCTCCCAAAAATCCATTCGCTCACTTTGCGCCTAAGGCAAAGAATGTAATTTATTTTCATCTGGTCGGGGCACCCTCGCATCTCGATCTGTTCGATTACAAACCCGAGCTTCAAAAACGAAATGGCGAACTCTGCCCCAAGGAAATGTTTGAGGGCAAACAACTCGCCTTTATCCGATCCCGTCCGACCCTGCTTGGAACATCCAGGGAATCAAAGTACGATTTTAAAAAATGTGGAAAATCGGGCATTCAGATTTCTAATTTACTTCCCAACTTACAGACGGTGGCCGATGATATGTGTTTCATCCGTACCCTTCATACTGAGCAGTTTAACCATGCGCCCGCCCAGATGTTTATGCAGACTGGGTTCGAACGATTTGGGCGACCTAGCCTTGGGGCGTGGACAAATTATGGAATTGGTTCTCCGAATAAGGATCTGCCGGGTTTTGTGGTTATGGTCACCGGGCAATATCCCGGAGCGGGAAACAGTGTGTTTGGAAGTGGATTTCTTCCCTCTGTCTATCAGGGTATTGAATTTCGTGGGAAAGGAGATCCAGTTCTCTTTCTTTCTAATCCCAAGGGTGTGAATGCAACGGCCCGAAGGAAAGTAATCTCCGCGGTCAATCAGTTGAATGAGATGCAACTGGATGGGGTGGGGGATCCGGAAATCGCCACCCGTATCAGCCAGTATGAGATGGCGTATCGTATGCAGACGAGTGTGCCCGAGTTGAAGGATATCTCCAAAGAATCACAGGCCACTCTCGATGATTACGGGGCAAAAGTGGGCGGTGCAGGTTTTGCTAATAATTGTTTGCTTGCCCGTCGTATGGTGGAACGTGGGGTTCGCTTCGTTCAATTGTTTGATCAGGGCTGGGATCATCATGGTAATGTATTTAATGCGCTACCCAATAAGTGCAAACAGGTTGATCAACCGATCGCCGCGTTAATTAAGGACCTGAAAGAACGAGGCTTGCTGGATGAAACTTTGGTGGTATGGAGTGCGGAATTTGGACGTACCCCAATGGCTCAGGGAACGAACGGCTCGGGCGAAAATACCAAGGCCGGTCGAGATCATCACAAGGAAGCCTTTACAATTTGGATGGCGGGTGGGGGAACCAAACCAGGGCATGTTCATGGTCGGACGGATGATTTAGGATATGGAATCGTGGACTCGCCCGTACATGTGCACGATTTTAACGCCACGCTCTTACATCTATTGGGCATGGATCACGAACGACTGACCTATCGGTTTCAGGGCAGGAAATTCCGCTTAACCGATGTACACGGTCATGTGGTGAAAGATGTGCTCGCCTGATTTTTATCTTAGCAAAATGGGAGCTATTTTTTCTTTTTAGCTCCAATCAGTTGTGGTCCGTTGTCCGGCGGCATGGTTTTGTGCCAGGCAGTTACTTTCTCTGTAAGTTCTTTCACTATCTTTGGATGATTTTGGGCAAGGTTTTTTTGTTCACCTCGGTCCATTGCCAGATCATACAGAAGAGCGTCCGAACCATCATATTCGCAGAGTAATTTCCATTTTCCTGAACGGATAGCAAGATCGGGCAGATCATTGACTCCGTAAAACGAGTCGCGGTCCGGCGGTCGACGAAAAAAGATATCTTGTTTTCGGGACGCCATGGATTTTCCAAGCAGGATGTCTTGCAGGGGTTCTCCGTCAAATTTCACACCTTTGGGTACTTTCGTTCCGGTAATTTTAAGCAGAGTAGGTACGAGATCAATAGCGGAGAAAACAGACTTTTTATTGATGGTGCCGAGCGCTTTTTGAGCCATAAGTTTGGGGGCCCACGCAACAAGTGAAGAACGGATGCCGCCTTCAAAGAGATGGGTTTTGTATCCACGGAAGGCCCCGGCTACACCGGCTCCCTGTGCAGGTCCATTATCAGAGCATGCAAGTATGAGCGTATTGTCAGCAAGGTCAGGATCGTTGCGAACATGCTGGAAGAGCTTACCCAGTTGTTGATCCATCGCTTCAAGTACGGAAAGAAAAAGCCGGCGTTTTGAGCCATCTCCCCACTTGTCAACTGGTGGCCAAAAAGGGCCGTGAACATCATCAGGCCAAAGATTGATGTAAAAAGGTTTATTTGCCTGCTTGGCTTTTTGGATAAAAGGAATGGCGGCATCCACAAAGCCTTCGGTGATTTTAGATCGCTGCATCCAGCGGGCACCTTCGCCCAAGCGGGTCGCATGCTCCCAAATTCGTCCCGGATTCTTTGAGTCCTGCCCGGGTTTGAGGGTGAGAGGTAATAATTTTGGCCCCATTCCTTCAAAATTAGTCAGGGATTGATCGAATCCATACTCTGTAATTGCAGGTGCGTAATCGACATTTCGCTGACCGCCCATGTGCCATTTTCCAAAATGTCCGGTGGCATAGCCTGCTTTGCGGAGGGATCTTGCAAGCATCGGTGCTTTGGGGTCAAGCCACTGGGCCATTCCTCTTTGTTCGTTATGGTCATGGTTACTCAAGTAAGAAGTGATTTTCCATTGCTGAGGATACTGACCAGTAGAGATGGCCACCCGGGAAGGGGAGCAGATCGGAGAGTTGACATAAAATTGGTGGAACCGCAGTCCCTCTTTTGCCAAGCGGTCGATATGAGGAGTCTGGGCATCTTTATTTCCGAAGCAGGAAAAGTCTCCCCAACCCATGTCGTCAATGAAGACAACGACAATGTTGGGTCGTCCAATGAGAACCGGAATAGAGAGGGTAAGGGTTGTAAGTAAGGCAATGGTTCGATTCATTTTGAAAAGCTGTGGTTTTTTTTAAAGCGATTCAAGAGTTAAAAAGAAGTTTACTTTGTTTTTATTATGTTTTGTGATGTAATGTTACATTTTATTTAACCCCGTACCCATCATGATAAAGTCATCTGTATCCATCATTTCCGTATGTTTATTCCTCTTTGGAACGCTTTGTGTTTCAGCGGAAGGTCACAAACACAAACTTCACGAAATAGGAGAACGCATCAAACAAGCGGTGAAAGCCGGTAAGATCACCGAGAAGGAAGGTTGGGCGAAATGGCATGCTGTCCAGCGTGAGCATGGAAATCACGAGGAGGAAGAGCATGAAGATCACGAAGGTGAAGATTGGGGAGAAATCGAAGAGCTTGAACATGAGATTGAAATTCGGGAACTCGAATTTGAATTGGAAACCATAGAACGTGAAAATGACCGGGCACGCCTAGAATGGGATATGGAGATGGAAAGAATGAAGCGAGATTTCGATCGTGAGCGTCGTGAGTGGGACATGGAACATTTTCAGTGGGATATGCGCCGCAAGCAAATGGAGATGCAAATGCGTGGAGGAATGCCGCGCCAAGGTGCCCGTCCTTCACATCCTCATGGAGGTGGTCCCAGACCAGATATGCACAGGGGTAGTGCACCCAGAGGAATGATGCCTCCGATGGGACGAGGTCCTAGTCAGGGTCAGGGAAGGGGAGTCAAAGTTTGTCCAGGTTCAAAAGGGAAATCAGATTGCGAAAAGAAAAAGGGAAAGTCTGACTGTGGAAAAGATCGTGCCCAGTCAGCTTGTAAAAAAGGAAAAGGTGCATGTGAAAAAAAAGAATGCTCTCAAAAAAGTGATTGTAAAAAATCTGAATCCTGCTCCAAAAAAGGTTCTTCCTCGTGTGGCAAAGGTAAAAAAGCCTGCTCCGATAAAAAAGAAGAATGTTCTAAAAAGAAGAAAAAGTAGCCTAGGTACTGATTTATTGTCTTTGTAGTTTCCCTCTTTTATTTATGAAAAAGCTTATTTTTATATCCCTTCCCTTGTTAATGAGTTCTTTCTGTTGCTTAGTATTTGCCGATGATCATCGTGAGAGAGAAAAAGAAACCAGAGGAGAGGAGCGGGGACGAACTGAACTAAAAGAGCGTGAAAAAAAACATCAGCAAGAAATCCGTAATTCGCAGCAGCGTATGCATACCGAGTCTCGGAAAATTCACGAAGCGATCCAAGAAGGAGAACTTTCTCATGAGGATGGTCGTCAAAAATTAGAAAAGTTACACCGTCAACAGGATGAACGGATGAGGGAATTTCAATGGAGCAGGGTGGAAGAGGAGATTGAGGGTTCTGTTGTTACGGGAAGGATGTCTCGTGAGCAGGCAAATGCAGAATACGAGCGAATTAAAGAAACCCTAAAGCAAAAAGAAGAGATTACTGCTGAATTACACCGTGAGCTTAAAGAAAGTATCAATGAATTGGAATGGGCAGTCCGAGAGGGAAAATTGAGTAATGAGGAAGCCCACAGAGAGGGAGAGTCATTGCGTCGAAATTTACAAAAAGAGATTCATCTTGCTCATCGGGAAATGGATTTAGAACAAGAGGAGAGAAAATTGGACCAAGCGGTGGAAGCAGGTCGGATGAGCGAGGAGGACGCGGTGCGTATTATGAAGAGGGCACACCGTGAAATAGAGGAGGTAGAGAGAAGCCTTCATCGCCATCATGAAGAAGAAGAGGGTGAGCATTCCCGTGAACGAGGCCGGGGTAGTCGATTGTGGGAAGATGAGGAAGAACTTTGGGAGCAGGTTGCCCAGGGATTAAAGGCAGCAGTTCGTTTAGGAAAAATGTCTGAAAGGGAAGCTCGTGAGACTTGGGAAGAGTGGCGACACCATGAAGAGGGAGAGGAAGATCATGAACACGAACATGAAAAGCACGGAGAGGAATAAAATTTCGATTAATCCAGCTATTTTTAACAATGAAAAAACAAATGAATAAAATTACTTCTCAATCCATAATCATTTCCTCCATGCTGGTCTTTGCCGGTTTTGTTCACGCTGGTAAGATCCAAAAGCCCGAAGATCGAAGCGGGTATGAAAAGAGTAAGGATGTTGGATTAAAAGCAGCAAAGGGAGCTGAGATTCTCTTTGACGGGACGATGAAATCAGTCCAGGAAAATTGGGAGATGTGGCCGAAAAAGGATATGGATATCACTTGGAAGGTCATGGATAATCCCGCGGGAAAAGGAAAGACTCTGATGACGGATGGAGGCAGAAAATGGGGGACCCACGATTTAGTTACGAAAAAGAAATATTCCTCATATGAAGGTCATGTGGAATTTATAATGATGGGTGCCCGGGGAGATGGAAAACCCGATGGTTATACCAACAGTGGAGTATACATGCAGAACCGCTACGAGATTCAGATCGAGTCGCCCAAAGGTAAGGATATTCAAGATCCCTATAATTGGAAAATTGGACCACATGGAATTGCTGCTTTCTGTATGGATCGTGTGCCCGATCACAATGCATGGAGACCAAATGGTCAGTGGCATGCCTTTCATTTTATCTTTAAGGATGCGAGGTGGGATGGTGATAAAAAAACCGCCAATGCTCGAGCAACTGTTTGGTGGAATGGAATCAAAGTACATGACAACTCTGAAATTAAAAAGGCGAACGGGGGAATAAAAGTAACTTCAGCCCCCGGTGGTTTGAAGCTCCAGGAGCATGGTCAGGATGTGCGTTTTCGCAATGTCTGGATCATTGATAAAAGCTGATAAGTTTAAAGCTCTTTAGTTTAACTAGTCTTTTTTAGATTGGGAGAATAATGAGTGGAATGATCGTCCAATTTCTGTGCGATTTAATCTTTTTCTAGTGTATCTAATTCCCGGATTTGGAAGGAAACTCTGACTCCATTTTTTTTACGATGGCGGATATTGAGTTCTAATCTTGTCTCCTTTTTGTGTAGTTAAAAGCAACCAAGTCCTGTTCTCTTTGGGCGAGGAAAGTTAAAATAAAAACACCCGACCGGGCAGTTAAGTGGATCGTTGCAAGCAACGGGTTGGAAAAGAAATGCAAAGATTTGGCTTTTTCAAGCTTGATCGTGCTAACTCCAAGGCAATATTTAAATTTTACTATTCACACTAAGAAAATACTAAGCCCGTGAAATGAATTGATGATCGAAATAAGAAATATTTTTTTGTGTGCCTTCTTTTATTTCTTTTCGATAATTGATTGCATCAGTCAGGATTGGCCAACTTACAATCAATCTGTAAATGGTTGGAGGTTTAATTCCGCGGAGAAAGTTCTTTCACCCCAAAATGTTTCCAAGCTTTCCCTGAAATGGAGGTTTCCGAGAAAAGAATCGAAGAGAAAATTGGGAATGGTTTGTGCCACTCCCTCCGTGGTCAATGGCTATGTTTATTTTGGAACTGCGACATTTCCCGCTTTTTATAAACTGAAACCAAATGGTGAGCTAGCCTGGAAATTTCAACTCGGTTCAGAAGATGAAAAAATAAGATTTCAAGAGATGGAAAGTCAGGGTTTGATCCCACGCGGTGGAGTATATAGTTCGGCTTTGGTGACTAAGGACTCAGTTTATTTTGGTAGTGTGAAAGGAACTGCCTATTGCCTGGACAGGAAAACCGGAGAGGAAAAGTGGCGAGTCGATTCGCGGGCGAATGACTTTCCCGGAAAACATCATGCAAATGTAATCATGGCTTCTCCGATTTTTTGTCGGGATCAGGTCATTTTTGCCGGGGGTGCTCTTGAGCATGCCCAACCTAAGGATCCAAAATATGAATGTTGTTACGGTCGCGGGTTTGTTATGGCTTTAGATCCCAATAATGGAGACATTATTTGGAAATATAATGTAGGTTCAAAGCCTCAAAAGTTTGATCCGCCCATTGTAATGAAATCATGGGTGGGTACTCATGTCTTCAAATACGGACCGTCTACCAGTTCGGTATGGAGTACTCCATCTTATGATTCGCCGAGCGGACTAATTTTTTTTGGAACCGATATTCATAATTCCCCAAGGAAACCAAGTAAGGATGATCCCAGGAATTACACAAAGCATTCTTCTGCGATCATTGCTTTGGATGCTTACACTGGCATGGAAAAATGGGTCACCCAGATCAACCCTCATGATGTATGGAATCATTCGATGTCCGGTTATGATCCTCAGACTGGTTATAAGGACCAGTCGATTGGAGATACCCCCAAGGTGGTAAAGGTTCTTATGAATGGAGAGAGCATTCAGGCAGTTGGTGCAGGATGTAAAAATGGAGGATTTTATTTATTACAGGCAAGCGATGGAAAAATCCTTAATCATACT
>JAQXBH010000002.1 GCA_029252505.1 Opitutales bacterium
TAGGAATAAAAATCGCTCGCAAAAATTTCATTGGGGTCATGCTTTTTCTTCGTGGAAATAAAATTGTCGAGCATCGGGTACGCTATCTTTATCTGTTTGGGATTAGCGTAATTTCGATAGGGTAGGTAAAAAGTACCTTTATAACTAAGGGCCAGATCAATAAGCCTGCTTATTTTGAGTTGCAGAATTTCTTCCGCCTCCTTTGTGCGATCGATTGTAAAAAGCATGACCAGCCCAAACATATCTTGTGGAGCATAGGGCAGAGCAGTATCCGAATCTCGGGAGATTTCACGGATGGTTACATTGAGAAGACTGCCTGATTGGTTACTCATTAACTCCCGAGCCAAAGGAATAAAATCAGAAAATTTTTCCTGGGGTATGAAAATTTCAACGAGAATATCTGTTTTATCGATATCATTATTGGTAAATATCCGGACCGGTTCGATTAATAGGTTTGCTCTCGAATGGATTCCCCCGGCTTCTCCTCCCATTAAGTTTTCCATCCATTGACGAAATGATTTTCCCCGATCGCTGTTTAGCGAGGCACGAAAAATTGCCCGAGCCAGAGATGTTTTTGATGTGATTTCATACTGTGCGGGTTGGTTCGAGATTTCTCCCGTCGTTTGATAACTAGAAAGTAGAACCTGCTTAAAAAAAGTACTGGGAGCAACCGAAAGTCGACCGTATGCAAGCCGGACTGGTCCCTCTTTCATGCGGTTCCACTCACTGCTGAAGTTTTGACATTCCACGATAGTGTGTGAGGACCGGAGAATTTCATTGGGGATAGGCTTGATCCATACTTCAATAATAATTCCCATCAAGCCATATCCACCGAGTGCATGCTTGAAGAGTTCTGCGTTTTTCGTTCTCGAACACAAGAGCACCTGGCCTTTTGCATCGACCAGAGAGAGTATTTCAACTGTTGAACTGACCGGTGGTCTGTCGGGTTGCCAACCGTGCGCATTGACGCTGAGAGTACCCCCGATTGAAAAATCCGCATTACTTTGCATGACCTCTACAGATAAGCCTAAGGGAGCCAGGAATTGGAGGACTTCTCTCCATCTCGCCCCTGCCTGCACGCGTAGCAGTCCGTCTTCCATTCTCATTCCATTCATCGCGGTCAGATCAATATGAATGGCATCCCGTCCAATGCTTTGTTTTCCCATCGAGTGCCTTGCACCGAGAGGAATAATTTTTTGGTTTTTTAATTGAGCCCGCTTCAGTACATCTCGCAGGGTAGCAATACTTTGATTAAGATCGGAGGAAAGCTTCGTTATTCCAGAGTGAGTGGACTGGTTCAGTCTGCTTGCATCATCGATAAGATTTTCAGTAAGGATAAATTCTTGTTCCTTTGGAATAGGGTCGGAAATAAGGAAAAAGCCAACCCGTAGAATGGGGTAAGCAAACCAAAGCATGAGTAGCGATATAAAAAGCCAAACCCAAATTTTATTTTTAAAAAACAATGTGTTCAAAATGTAATAATCATTAAAAAAAAGAGCTTATTTTAAATATCATTTCTTAATTTTAGACTTTTTTCTTATTGCGTCAATTTCTTGTATTGTGAAGAAGTTAAATTATGCGAAATATTGCCAGAATTACATACTTTATTCTTTTTTTGTTATTTCATTCCTCATTCTTTGCAGAATCTCCTGTTCGGGTTTTTATATTGGCAGGCCAGTCAAACATGGAGGGGAAGGGCGGGATTGATCCGTTATTGAATCATCAAATACAGGCGGCTGAGACCAAGGACTTTTTTGCCCATTTACACCGGGACGGAGACTATATCGAACGGGATGATGTTTGGATTGATTATCTGGGCCGAAGGGGAAACCTGTCCGTGGGATATGGTTCACCCGGGAAAATTGGACCGGAACTTGAATTTGGAAACACCATGGGGGACGAGCTGACCGAGCAGGTTCTGCTGATCAAAACTGCATGGGGAGGTAAAAGCATTGGCCGGGATTTTCGCTCGCCCAGTTCGGGGATTCCATCCAATGAAAAAATAGATGAATTTGTAATGAGTATGGCGAAGAGGGATCATAATAACCGGGTAAAACAAAAATGGAATCAATTGAAGAAAGAAGACCCGAAGGCATCCCGAAAAGAAGCGGAGGCACAGGTCGAGAAATCCATCGATGAAATCTTGAGAGAAAAGTCGGAACAGTACAGGAAGGAAGTGATTGAGAGTCATGGCCACTTCTACCGTCTAATGATGAAAGAGGTTGAGGATTGTCTGTCTAGTCTTAAAACCAGGTTCCCAACCTACGAGGGACAGGGATACGAAATTTCTGGCTTCGTTTGGTTTCAGGGTTGGAATGATATGTACAATGGTTTTCAGAATGAATACGCAAAAAACATAAAAAATTTAATCAATGATATCCGCAAGGATTTAGGAAAGCCACAGCTTCCTGTTGTTATTGGTATCATGGGACAGAACGGGTTTAAGGAAGCGACCGGGAATATGGCAATCGTGAAGTCCGCCCAGGCATCCATGAATGAGGTCAATGCGTTTAAGGGCAATGTTCGGGCAATCCCAACTGATGTCTACTGGGACAAAAAAGCGGATGAAGCTTTTCCCACATGGCGTGATAATTTTGAGGAGTGGCAAAAAATTGGTTCTGACCGACCTTACCATTATCTGGGTAGCACAATCTTTTTTTCCCGGGTTGGTCGTGGCTTTGGAGAAACTATGTTAAAACTAATAAAACAAAATTAGACCGATGAATGAAAATACACTTCGGGTTACTTTCTTTTCTATCATTACCTCTGCCTTAGTTTTTTCAGAGGACAAACCTAATATTCTTTGGATTGTCGGAGAAAACCTAAAACTTGATCTCGGTTGCTACGGAGCGAAGAATGTAAAAACGCCTAACTTGGATAAACTCGCTGCTCAGGGAGAGCGTTACACAAAAGTTTTTTCGACTTCCCCGGTCTGTGCTCCCAGTCGAAGTGCGTTTTTTGTGGGTATGTACCAAACCACTACAGATACTCATAATATGCGTTCCCATCGAGAAGATGATTACCGTTTGCCGGCAGGCGTCCGGCCAATCACTCATCGCTTAAGGGATGAAGGATACTTTACCGCGAATCTCAAGACGATGGATGGAGAAGAGATTGGGTCGGGAAAACTCGACCTTAATTTTGTCAACGAAGGTAAACTCTATGATGGAGGTAAGTGGGAAGAACTGAAAGAGAATCAGCCTTTTTTTGCACAGATGAATACCTTGGAATGTGAATACGATATTTATGACCGCAACACCTGGCGCCAACCCCGGGTTGAATGGAAGGGTGAAAAGCATCATGAAAAAATTGCCACAGCAAAAAATGTAACTCCTCCTCCGTACTACCCCGATCATCCCGTTGTACGTCAGGAATGGGCTCGATACCTAAACTCTGTTTCGGGGATGGACAAAACGATTGGGAAAGTACTCCAGCGCCTGAAAAAGGATGGATTGGCGGATAACACGATTGTTATGTTTTTTGGCGATAATGGACGGATCGAGCCACGGGGTATACATTGGTGCTATGATAGCGGGCTTCATGTACCCATGATCATCCGTTGGCCTACAGGTTTTCACGCACCTGCAAATTACAGTGTAGGTGCCGTTAAAGACGAGGTTGTCAGCCTAATTGACATTACACCTACTACTCTCGGTTTTGCAGGGATAAAAAAACCTTTTGGCATGCATGGAAGAATTTTTCTAGGCAACCGTGTTGGTCCTGAGCGAACCTATGCTTTTTCCGCTCGCGACAGGGTGGATGAGACGGTTAACCGAGTCCGCAGTGTCAGGGGGAAGAAATATCATTACTTACGTAATTACTACCCTGACCGACATTTTACATCTCTGAATCGATATAAGGAAAAATGTTTTCCCATCAAGCCACTTATGCGTGAATTGATGGCAGCGGGAAAATTAAAGGGTCCTCCGGCTGCTCTTATGTCTTCCACTGTTTCTCCGGAACAACTATTTGACACCGAGACGGATCCGCATGAGATAAACAACCTTGCTGACTCCCCAAAGCCCCAGCATCGTCAGGCTCTTCTTCGAATGCGCACTGCTTTGAATACTTGGATTGTGGAGACACAGGATCAGGGGGAGTTTCCTGAACCTGAAGGAGTGATCGCTCCTTTTGATAAGGAGATGCACGACTGGTTTGGCACTCCGGAATGGTACGGGAATAATTAATCTAATTCTTAATTATTTATTCTGCTGCCACATAAGCCCAGGCTATTGTTCCGGACTTGAAATTTGCTTTTGTTCGTTTGTAGGCACTAACCTCGTAGGTATCCGCCTGTTTTAGTTCTTCCTTGGAAATTTCAAAAATAACTCCCTCTACTTCATCTGAAGGGTTTCCAGTGTAACGGAGGATTGGATGAATTTCAGTTCTACTTCTTGCAAGAACAGCTTGATCCGTAATTTTAATTTTTGAAATCACATAACCGATTAGGATATCCTTTTTTCCGTAAAGACTTCTTCCGAAAGTCTCCTGCTGCACTTTTTCTAATTGCAGGGTGCCATAAGAAAACAGATTTTCCATTTTAAGAAATCTTTTCAATTATCATTTTATCCCGTCTCGGGCATGAAGGTGGGCATAATGACACCTCTCGTGGTTGGTTTTTTTCCCAGGCACTGTGCGAAATGAATCTCGCAATTTCTCGCCCCCCATAAATAGGCAGTTTTTACGGCTTGCGCGGCATCGGTTGGAAGTAGAAATACGGGACTGAATCCGCGAAAAAAATCGAGTTGGGCACTCAGTAATGAGGTTGAGATATTTTCTGATCGGGCAATGCCGGGACCGATCATCCGGCTCGCCGGGTGATTGACGGAGGATAGAAAACCAAGCAGTTTCTCATCCCTGTCCCGGTAAATAAGGGTTTTCCAAATGCCCTCTGAATTTTTGATAAAATGAGAAAAATCTTTTGCCCGCTCAATTCCTACCAATTCCAGTTCCAGTTCAACCATGTCCGCAATATCTTCAGCTACTGCTTCTCGAATGCTTTCATCATTGGGTATCTCAATAAGAGATAATCCATTTGTCGGAACTTTTATGAAGAGATCCTGGAAGCTGAGGAAGGGCACAAAACCCTTTTTTGTGTAAAGCGAGAAGGAATCGAGATTTTGGGCGCTTGAAATCAGACGGAATGGCAATTTTTTTTCTTCTGCAAAGCTGGTTATCCGGGAAAGAAGGGAACCGGCAATTCCTTTTCCAAAGAAATCCGAATGTACATTCATGATCCCAATAGAAACATGAGTGGTGCGTGGATGATAAAAACAGGAGCCGGCAATCTTTCCGGATTCCCGGCACACTGCTAAAATACAGCATCCCGGATCGAGTGCCTCATAGAGCTCACAAAAGAGAAGGGCGTCTGAAGGCGGACCGTTGAAAATAGGATTTTTCCCATTGGCCACATACCATGAGTTTGTTGAACCATGAATCAATTCAGCAACCTCGTGCCATTCATCTCTCTTCATCGAGCGGAATTCAAATGCATGTGCTGTTTTTGACATCTTCTTTTCTTATCGGTTCTATTTGATCTTACTCAGGAAGGCCTGGCAGGAAAATCCGACAAACATAGCCATATCCTGATCTCCGGGGAGTACGATGACTGGGGATAAGTTGGGTGGGCGGATCTTGTGGGCACGAACCAGGCATTCTTCCATTGGTTTTCTGGCCTTTTTGGCTTTCTTGCCCAGTAGCTCGATCGTCCGTGCAGCATGGGTCACTACGATTAAATTTTCATGCTTTAATTCCTGAATCAGGACTGACAGGGCAGAGTCAGATTTTCCGAGGAGAAGAAGAGTGTTGGCCACTTCAATTCGCACCGAGGGCGAAGGATCATTCAGGGCTCTGTTGAGAGCTTTTTTTGCATCTATTCCCGGTGCTTCTTTCTGGGCGCAGAGTCCAATTGCGCCCCAATAGCGAACAAGTTCGTTTGTGGATTTTAGGTTGGCTATCAGGCTCGATTCCTCGGCCAGGCCAACTTGCGATGCGGCTATCCTTACCGCTTTAAGGTCTATTTTTCCCGACTTCCCAACCTCCCAACCTGAGCTGTTTTCGAAGAGTTTCCAGGCTTCATACTCGGGCAGAAAACCAAGGTCCCGTGTTTGATTAAGGTGCTGGTTGAGTGCACCACGTAGTCGGATAAGAATCTTTTTATGTGCAGCCGAACTAGCCAGGTTTGTAAGATTTTGCGGATCTTTTTTACAGTCATACAACTCCTCAACCGGTCGGGTGGGGCCGGCAAAATGCCATTGCGGTGAAGTCATCTTTTTCCGGTCTGCCAGTCGGTAGAATTCATGCCTAATTTCACCCAAGTCTGGCCAGGCAGTCGGTTGGTTGTAACCGAGGTGAGGCATATAATTCCGTATATAAAGAAAGTTCTGATCGCGGACCGAGCGGGCTAGATCGCGCACCTCATCCACCCGGTCGCGCTGACCGAATGCATACTTACGTGGTTTCACTTTATCTGGGCCCAAGAAAGGTTTTCCCTGCATGTATGATGGGATATCGACTCCGGTCAGATTCAGTACAGTAGATGCGAAATCAACAAAAGCGACCAATCGATCGGTGGTTGAGCCCGGCTGGCCAGGAGCGAATTTTTTCCATTTTTCAGGAAAGCGAATAAGTAGGGGTACATGCATTCCACTGTCCAAAAGTGCCCGTTTGTGTCGGGGCATGCCCGATCCGTGATCGGAGAAAAAGAAAACAATTGTGTTCTCCGCCAGTCCATCCTTTTCCAATTGATTGAGTATCTCGCCAACCTCTTTGTCCATCGCGGTTACACAGTCGTGAAAACGAGCCACCGTTTTGCGTATAATTGGGGTGTCTGGGTAGTAAGGTGGGAGAGTAATTGTATTCGGATCGTGAATTTCCCGAGCCGCGAGCCTAGATTGGATTTCATTTTCAAAGCGCCCGTATGGCCATACCATAGTTCGGCTTTGGTGCGAAGTCATTAGGTTAAAAACGGAAAAGAAAGGTTTTTTCTTATCCTCCCGCATTCGCCAATGAGCGGAGGCAGAATTCTCATCCCATGAACTTTTTATGACTTCCTTGTAGTTTCCAGAATTATAGTCCGTTTTAACATTATTGGTGGAGAAGTATCCCTTCTGGCGAAGCAGTGCGGGGAAACCTTTCATGTATGCTGGTAGGGGGAATCCCGAGCGCATCTGCTGTGTACCTAG
>JAQXBH010000005.1 GCA_029252505.1 Opitutales bacterium
TCCACGGCATAGTGCATGAAAACAAAACCGACACCGGAATCGATCAATTTCTCAAACTGGTCAAGATGCTTCATCACTAAATGACCCTTACCCCCGTTACAAAAAATCACCACGGAATCCGCTCCATCAAAAGCCTTCGCATCAGTGGGCCACCCTTTGTACTGGGCGGTATCAAAACCCAACCCACTCTCTTCAAGTGCGTTGGCAAGAATAGCGTTACCGCTCTCATGAGCGTGAACCGTAGTATTCTTACCCTTATCAGCAAGAAATACTACTTTCTTGTTTTTGGCATAAGACAGGGAAGAAAATGTCAGAACTGACAGCGTGAAAGCGAGGAGAATGCGAGGTAGTGATTTCATTAGGTTAATAGTTTGAGGAATAAATTTTCTAAAGATAAAAACATTCTCAATATTTGTTAAGCAAGAAGTAATTACAGCAAACAAAAACCTAAGAGATGAAGACCACGATATTGGGTTTCTGTATCGCTCTATAAAGTGTACCGACATAGTAGGAAGGTCAAAAATTAAGGTACATCAGTACATCCTTCATAAGTTAACCAGAAACTAAAAAGTTCTAAATAATCTTCTACTTCAGAGTAGCCGGACCTTTCAGGTATCCAAGAGAAACTAAAAATTTATCCACCTCGAGCATGGTCTCCGTGTACATTGCATTAAAGAAACCATGCTTTGCATCTTTATACCAATGGAGATCACAACGGCCACCCACCTTCTCGATCTTCTTCTTGAATAATTCTCCGGTCGCAACTGGAATGAGACTATCCTTCGTTCCGCAAATAAAAATGGTGGGGGGAATTCCTTTTTTAATATTATGCATCGGGGAAAAGTCTTTCCAGTACTCCTTCACTCGGGAGTTTCCATATCCCTTTTCACTGTTGTCGATTACCGGATTGAAGAGCAAGAGGGCTTGGGGTTTGGGACTAATGGAAAGATCGTCAGTTGGTTCATCAAAGGCTTTTATCGTCGCCGTCGTGGCAGCTACATGGCCACCGGCTGACCCTCCCCCTGCAATGATCTTTTTCGGATCCACTCCCAATTTCGCCGCATTTCCACGAATCCAGCGAACCGCAGACTTTCCATCACTCACGCAGGACTTTGGTTCAGTCTTATGTTTACTTTTAGTCCGGTAGTCTGCCGCAAAAGCAACCATTCCACGGGATGCCAGGTAATCCGCATGCCTGGAAAACTGTGTATACGATCCACCGTTCCATCCACCCCCAAAGAAAAAGACCACCGCTGCACGCTTATCCATCTTTTTCCAATTATCCGGATAATAGGTATGCAGAAAAAGTTTTCCCTGTGGAGTATCCTTGTACTCAAGAACTTCATCGGGGCTTACATTTTCCCGTGCAAATGAACTCAGGGAGAAAATAGCAAAAGTTGAAAGAACAAATATTTTTTTTAAGATCATTACTAAAAAATGATTTGATCTGTAGTAACTGACAAGTACACAATGCATACAATCCAAACTTAATCCATTATGACCCTTCGCTTTCTTACCCTTGCTACAGTCTTTTTATCTACCCTTACGCTCACAGCTGATGACCGTCCGAATGTTCTCTTCATTGCAGTCGATGACCTGAATCACTGGGTGAGTCACCTGGGGCGCAACCCGCAGGCCAAGACTCCAAACATAGATCGTCTGGCTGCCATGGGCACAACCTTTACCAATGCGCACACGGCAGTACCTGCCTGCGAACCTTCGCGTTGCGCTCTCATGAGTGGTCGGCGTCCATGGGTAAGCGGATGTTACAAAAACGGACACGCCTGGAGAAAATACCAAAAACCCGGAGAGGGATTGTCCGCCCAGTTTTTACAAGCTGGATACTATGTTTCCGGGGCCGGTAAGATTTACCACCAAATGAATGTTTTGGAAGAGGAGTGGAGTGACTACATGAATGCACGAAATTTGTTCAGCAATGGCCCGGGGGTTGATAAGTACGACGGTTACCATGTTGAGAAAACTTTTCCGGATTTAAAGGATGAAGACATTGTGGACTGGCATTCGGTCGATTACTGCATTGAACGACTTTCCCATAAGCGTAAAAAACCCTATTTCATAGCCTGTGGACTCTATAAACCACACCTGGCCTTTGTGGCTCCCCGTAAATATTACGAAGATTTCCCACTCGATGAAATCAAGCTGCCGCCCCATATCGAAAATGATCTCGATGACATCCCCCCGGCAGGAATTAAAATGGCCAAGCCCCAGGCAGATCATGCCAGGTTTTTAAAAAGCGGACGCTGGAAAGCCGCGATTCAGTCGTACCTTGCCACCTGTGCCTACACCGACATGAATGTGGGCAGACTTCTCGATGCCTTTGAAAAAAGTCCAGACCGCAAGAATACCATCATCGTATTCTGGAGTGATCACGGATGGTCGCTCGGCGAAAAACAGCATTGGAGAAAATTTGCCCTCTGGGAGGAAACCACCCGCATTCCGATGATATGGGTGGCTCCGGGGGTCACCAAGCCCGGGACGAAATGCAGTCAACCAGTCGATACCATGAGTATATACCCTACCCTATGTTCGCTGACTGGGATTAAGAAACCTGAGCATGTGAGCGGTCACGACATCTCTGTTCTCTTACGAAACCAGAAATCTAAATGGAAACACCCCGCCATCACCACCCACGGTCGAGGAAACCATTCGGTCCGTACCGCAACCGAAAGATACATCCGATATGCCGACGGATCCGAGGAATACTACGATCATACCAAGGATCCCTATGAATGGAAGAACCTTGCAGCAACTAGCGACCTAAGTCGGTTTGAAAAATGGTTACCTAAAAAAGAAGTGGCGAGCCAAGTCCTGAAGAAAAATTCCAAAAAACCGAAAAAATAAGACTAGTCGAAAAGAACCACGATTCCTTCATAATTCTTATTTTTCTTTTCCCGGACTTTGATCACGGCATCGGCCCCGAATTCGGCAAGCCGACTTTTCATCAGGTTGAACGCCTAATGCTTATCCTTGGGACTTCCTTCGGTATAAATCGTGGCCACTTCCCTGTAATTTCTTTCAAGATCTCCTTCGGTAACAAGCACACTTTCTGGATCTTTGCTTTGATAGTTTTCGGCTTTCCAGTACGGATCATCCCATGAATAAGGTTTAATACCAGTAGTGGGACTCCCGGCACAACCGAGGAAGAAGAAGCATAAGATCGTAAAAGGAATATATATAATCACGCCAACTTTTCTCGGCTCACGACGAATTTCTCATCATATTCATAACCAAGACCTGGCTTTCCAGAAGGCTCAAAATAGAAGCCGTCAAATTGGATCGGTTCCTTGAAGAACTGATTATTGTTGAGACTTTTGGGCCCGGATGTACTTTCCCGTAACGCATTCGCTTCAAGAATCAACACATTGGGTACTGCCATACAAAGGTTGGCCATCGCGACCCAGTTTAATGGCCCATAGGAAAAGAAATGCGGCGCAATCTGCATGCCCCGTGATTCGGCGAGGGTTGCAATCTTACGGGCTTCGGTGAGTCCCCCCACATTAGGCGGCGGAAGATTAAGAACCGAAGCGGCCCGTTTATCGATCAGACGGCTAGCAAACTTTGATTTATTAATACCCATATTTTTAGTATGAGGCATGGCTCATTCCTGAGAGCGTGCACTCGATTAGTCAATTTTTTTGCCGTTCTTATAATCTTCACGATGAGTTTCATCCCCGTTCTCATTATAGAAAATCCACACGCCATGCTTCTTGTAGTCCTTATATGCTCCTTCGCTTCGCTTCTGTCCCTCCCACCAAGCGATCTCCGTCGAGATGCCCGTACCGTCATGCCGGTAAGTCTTCTGTAGGTATAACTTTCCTTCTTGGTTCCAGCGTCTGTTAACCATGTATTTGCCGAAGTGAAATACATGTTCTGCCTTTTTCGGTCCATTATGCCAGTACATAATCTTCGTACCATGCGCCTTTCCCTCGTGATAAGGAGCTTCCGTCGCGAGTGATCCGTCCTTGAAGCAATAGATTGCCTTACCGTGCTTCTTGCCGCCGACATAGGGAATTTTTGAAATTATGACATCGTCTTGGTACTTGGTCAAAGTTCCATGGCGCTCGCCTTCCGCATATGAGATCTCTGCCTTTCCCAATCCGTTCTTCTCGTAGACAGTCACCTTGCCAGTAAAAGGCTTGCTTTCCCCACGAAAATACCAGAGCCCATCTCTTTCTTCGAACTCATCCTCTGAGGGCACCCCGTTACTGTCCCTAGGCAGCCACTCTAAATACATTTGAGCTCGCCAAACTTTGGGGAGTTTTCCTTGAGGTCGGACGCCGTAGGCTGATACATGATTGGATAAGGGAGTTGCTTTCATCCACTCGTCGATCTGAGTCGACAGTTTGTTCACTTTTTTGGTCTGCTGTGTCGAGACGTCGGTGCGATCATCCGGGTCTTGCCTCAGATCGTAGAGCTCTTTGCCGCTCGGGCGGGCAATCAGTTTATCCCAACCGTCAATGACGACGCGTGCCGTCAAATTGCTGTTTACCTCTTTGATTGCATCGAGATCCTGATCATGCTCGTAGACGTCCACGAAGATGCGATCACGCTTGGCCAGCACCTGCGGACTCCGCAGATCCAGGCCGGACATGGCCGGATCTGGCTTGATGCCGCATGCTCGCAGGATGGTCGGTGCAATGTCGATGTTGCTGGCTAAAGTCGCGGCATCACGCTGCGGTTTGATGCCGTTTTTGTGGGTGAGGAAAATCGGCGTGCGTATACCGGTTTCTACCGGTTCCCGTTTGGATCTTACGTACTTGCCGACCTTCTCCGGGTTCGGCACCCAACCATTGTCGCAGGTGTAAACGAAGAGGGTATTGTCGTAGAGCCCCTCCTTTTTGAGATGGTCCACCAGCTGCCCGCAGGTCTCATCAAACCAGTCGACATTGGCCCAGTAGCGTGCAGTGGGTTCGTCTGGTGCGAGGTCTTTGTATTTCTGGTAGAGGCGATCCGGCGCGTCGTGTGGCGAGTGCGGCAGAAAGACCCCATACCAGATAAAGAAGGGTTGATCCTTGGCTTGCGCCTTGTCCACGAAGTCGTAGATCGGCTTCATGGTCTCGCGACCAATCTTAAGGCCTTCATCACCATGACGACCGCCGCGCGACACATCGCCGTGAGTCATGGCGTCAGTAAAGCCATGATCTAGCGGATTGCCTTCCCACCACTTTCCGGTCTGCAGCGTCGCATAGCCGTTTGCCATCAGTTGCTTAATGAACGAGGGCTGCTTGGCGAAGGGGGCCATCATCCGTTTACGCATCTTTGCCCAAAGCTCTTTGTCGCCCGGGTTCTTACGCGTTGGCTTCTTCCCTGTCGGCATGACCGGATCGTTGCCGCGGATGCCGGTCTGGTGCGGATAAAGACCGCTCGCAAGGCTCGCAAGCGATGGGCGACAGAGCGGAGCAGTCACATAGCCGCGCTCATAAAGCAGTCCCTCGCCGGCCAGCCGATCGAGATGCGGTGTTTTGATGTGAGAGTGCCCCATGAAACCGTAGTCGGCCCATCCTTGATCATCGCTCAAAAGAAACACGACATTCGGCCTGTCGGGGCTAACTTTCAGCTCCATGACTTTTCTGTCATCCATCATCATTCGCTGCAGTACGCCGTCTCTGGAAACCCAGTAATAAACCGGACTGATGCTGCCACCACCGGTCAATTCGAACTTGGAGCACGCGATCTGGGTGTTGCTGACCGTGATGGTTTCCGGTTGTAACGCAGTCAGAGCGTACTTCTTTTTGAGGTTCATCTCACCGGACTCCAACGAGTACGCGTAGGAGTAGGTTCTGCCTGGGGTTGTGGGGAGCAAGGTCACAAGGCGAAGCATTGCAGTTAACGTAATGGTGCCATCAGGAAGCTCGAGGACGCCTTCACGACCATTCTGAGCTCGAACCGTTGCCATACCATCATCCGACACGGTTGCGACAAAGGAACCGCCTTCATCAATTTCGTCACCTTTGCTCTCGATGAATCTTGGAAAGAGGAAGTTGTCTTTGCGGCAACTTTGGCTTATTTCCATGGAATGCGTCTCTCCCTTGTAAGACATCTGATAGCGGTCTTTCAAGAGGACCGTATCCTTGGTGAGTTCTGTGGACAAAGTGACCGTACCAATTATGTTGTACGCCTCGCTTCCTCGCTCGCGAAGCGAATAGGTGTAGTCCTTGTTCCCCCAGGCTTTGAGGTCAGATAGGTTGATCTCCAGAGATCCCCAATCTGTTGCCTTCCCCCCTTGGTCCTCCGCTTGTGATATTGTACATAACAGCGTGGACGAAACTAATAGTAGGATTCCGATTCTCATTTAGTTTTCCTCTTTTGTTTTTTGCCTCTCTGGAGTAATGCTGTTTTTAAGACATTGAACTTTTTCAGGGTACTGGGCTGCAAGGTTCTTCGACTTGAGTCTTTTTTCTAAGCGGGACATGTAATTGTTCATATAAAACAATCCATGTCACAGACTCTGGTTTTCTTACATTCTTTTATTAACTCAGTCCAGTAAGCGTACCCGTACTGCTGGCAAACTTTGATTTATTAATACCCATATTTTCAAGCATGCTGACATAGAGGTTGGCGAGTGGGGCATTATTGTCTGAATTGAAGGCAAGGTGCTGCCCATGCTTGAAACCTCCGCCCGCAAGGATGACGGGCAGGTTCTTGTTATTATGAATATTTGCATCTCCCATGTGACTGCCATAAAGCACCATGGTTTGATCGAGTAAGGATCCACCGCTTTCCTCGACCCCCTTTAACTCATCGAGCAATTCACTCAGCATTTGCATTTGCACCATTTCAATCTCCTGCAGCCTCTTCAATTTCTCTTCATCTTTTCCATGATGGCTAATATTATGATAGTCTCCGGAAGAACGGCCGTCATCAAAGATAACTCCGGGAGTAACCACACCGCCTAAGAACAGGGTGATCACACGGGTCGAATCAGTCTGAAAAGCAAGGCGAGACATATCGTACATCATTCGGATCATTTCAAAAAACTGTTTTTTGTCATCCGGATAGTCCGGCATTTCCTCCGACACTTGAGGTCTTGGTTTTTTCTCCCATGCCCGTGCCTCGACCAGTCTCTGCTCCAGACTGCGAACCGCAGTCTGGAACTGATCGATCCGTTCGCGGTCCGATGAAGTGACCCGTTTGTTCAAATCAGATGTTTGCCCCATCACCAGATCCAAGATACTTCCCTTTCTCTGCAAACGGGTAAGTTGCTTTTCCATCTCTTTTTGATCTCCCTGCAAAAACATTTTCTTATAGAGGCTGGACGCATTCCTAATCGTGGGAATTTGCACGCCCGCCTGGGTGAAGGATAAACTTTTGGCTTCATTTACAGCCAAGGAAAGGGAACGAAAACGGGTCTGGTGCCCCACTTCATTCGCCATTACCTGATCGAGTGAAATGGTGTTTCGAAAACTCGTCCTTCCAGGATGCGGAGCACCAGTCAGAAAAGATTTGTCTGCCCGGTGGCCACCGTCCACGCCCGGATGAGACAAACCGCTGAAGACGGTAAAGTCTTCGCGGTGACGGTTGATTTTATCGAGATAAGCGGAAGTTTCATATCCTTTACCCGCAGTCTTGGGAAAAAATAATTTGGGGATAAAGCTGAGGTCCTGACAAACCGCGATCATTCTCTTGGGCGACTCGATTGCGGAGGGGGCTCCAAAAGATTCGAGTAATGGGAGAGTCATCGTGACTCCTGCAGTACGAAGAAAGGCGCGTCGATTTGTATTCATAAAATTACTTTCTTAAAAACAAGGGGCTTTGGATGATTTCATGGATCAGAGTACGGACACCATACTCACTGGGTTTACATTTGTCCAAAATATCGGAAACTTCATCGCGATCGGCAAAACCCACCGGTGCTCCCGTGGCATAGACAATAAATTGTTCGGCAAGGTTACGGGCAATGGCCCGTTCATCTTGAAGCAAATGCTTTTTATATTCAATGATATCAGAGAAAGCGGTGCCACCACTGGTCTTTCCCGAGGCATCCACTTTCTTGGAAACATAGTGAACGAATTCATTTCCGCTTCGCCCAATACCGGCAACTTTTTTGGATCCCTGCTCAAGGGATCGATAATGATCCCGCCAGCCACCCATAATATCAAAGTTTTCCAGGGCAAAACCGGGGGGATCGATCGACTTATGACAGGAAGCACAGGACGGATCCTCACGGTGTTTTGCCAGTAATTCCCGAATGGTTTTGGCACCCCGAATATCCGGTTCCACCGCGGGGACGGAAGGCGGGGGGGGTGATGGTGCTTTACCCAGGAGGTGTTCCAATACATAGACGCCACGCAACACCGGTGAAGTGGTGGTTCCATTTGCGGTTACCTTAAGCACCGAAGCCTGCGTGAGAATACCTCCATAAGGACTATCTTCTGGTAGTTCATATCTACGAAATTCTGTTCCTTTGATGCCTTCTACCCCGTAGTGTTTGGCAATGCGTTCATCGAGGAAGGTGTAATTGGCATCGATCACATTACGGGCGGGACGGTTATTGGTAAAAAGATCGGTAAAGAAAAGGCGGGATTCTTTGATCATGGAGTTTACCAGCCACCAGTCACCGGCATATTCAGGGTACAGGTCCCGGTCAGGATCGGTATCATTAATCTCATCCAGCTTGAGCCAGGAATCGAGGAATTTTTGCACAAAGCGTTCCGATTCCGGTTGGCTCAATAATCGATCAACCTCGGAACGGAGAATAGTTGGATTGCGCAGTTTTCCGTTTTTTGCGAGGTTCCGCAGGCGCTGATCTGGCATGGATTCCCCCAAAAAGAAGGACAGTCTCTCGGCTAGTGAAAAATCATCCAATCCACCAGGTTGTCCGCGGTGAAAGAGAAACTCAGGGGAGGAAAGAATCGCCGCATAAGTGGCAAGCAAGGAATCTGTCAGGCTGTTCTCCTCCAGTTGAGCTTTGGTAAAATTATAAAATCTTTCAAACTCCGTATCCGTGATGGGTCGCCGGTACGCCCTGTTCATGAAATCAGCAAGGAGTTCTCGGGCATCCTTCGAAGGATCCTCAGAAATTGCATGAATTTTACCTTCTTCTTTTTTGAAAGGAAGATCGCCAAATAGAGCCTGATAAGCGGCCGGGGGCCATTGTTTGATAATGGGGCCCTCGAGCTCCATCCAGTGGAAGGCAACCCCGGGATAACCGTCCGGGTCAATTTTCTGAATCACATGAGGAAGGGCCGGGACCATAGGCGAAGGCAAACGCATGCAGTCCAGTTTAACCATGCCTCCTTTTTCAATATAAGCTTCCAGTTCAAAAATCTCAGGAACATTAGGGGGGGCTTCAAAAACTCCAATAGGAAGCATGCTTTCTAGATTCGGTTCGTGTAAGGTGGATGAATATACCTTGACCGGCTCGCTCCGTTTAGCGGGCAAAATACGATCGTTGACAGGAGTGGGGAATCGGCGGGTGGCATCAAGAACCAGATCTGGATAGAATCGTGGTTCCTTCTCACCTTCCCATTCCACATAGTCGGTCTCCCGAAGAACAGATTTGGCTTTCAGTCGAATTCGGTAGTTTCCACGGGCAGGTGCCTTAAGTCCATTAAAGCCGTAGTAAAAGGGAGTGTATGCACCCCGGAAAATCGCAGTGGAGCTGTCTTCCAGATAGGTTGATCGATCTTCTGTGTTTTTGAGATCATCCATATACACAAACTGAATAGCATCCGCAATCAGGTAACCTTCGGTTCCCTTGTCGGATAGGGAGATCTCTGCACTTACGGAAGCAGAGTCCTTTTCGCCAAAAGTGAAACGTCCGAGTGGAAACCAAAGGTTGTCAATGGTCGGTTTGGTTGACTGATCAATGAGGAGACGGGTTTCTCCCTTTGCATGATGTATAATGTAAGGGGCTGCCGTGGACAGACCCTCACCCCCACCAAAACTTACCCGCACTTCGTATGTCCCAGGTTTGGGCAAAACGGCTTTCCATTTCACTTCGTAAGGACCTCTGTCTTTATTTGTTGCTAAATAATGAGCTCCAACATGGTTCGAACGCACATTTGACTTTCTCCATGGCCCGATGAATTCAGCATGGTCGTCATCGACGATTATCCCGTTCTGATATCTTTTTATTACTGGATCCAAACCAGCTTTAACAAAAGAGTGATAATCATTGATTTGTAATCCATCCAGAGCCAGTGAAAACCGTGCCCATCCCGGGTTGCCACGACCGAGCCACATTTGATTCTCCTCACGGGCATATTTGCGACGGATGCTCGGCTCAGGTTTTTTTTCGGGAAAGTCAAGGACTCTCCTGAGGGCAAA
>JAQXBH010000007.1 GCA_029252505.1 Opitutales bacterium
TTTCCTCTTCTTTAATGAGACGGTTAGGTAATTCAAACTTTCCAAGTTTTGTTGCCATGATAATTTTGGGGTTAAATATGTAAAAAAATAAGATTAACGACTGTAAAATTCAACTACCAGTTGAACATTAATACTTTGTTCAAGTTCATCAGCTTGTGGAAGACGTGTTACCGTTCCTTGTAAAGAATCTACATTAACTTCGACCCAAGGGGGAGAAGGGTGATACTGTGAACCTTCTAGATTTTGAGTTGCAACTTGTCGTGAAGATGTCTTTTCACGAACTCCAATTACATCACCAGCAACAACGAAATAGCTCGGTATGTCCACTTTTTTTCCATTAACTAAAAGATGTCCATGGTTCACAAACTGTCTTGCAGCTTGCCTAGTCTTGGCAAACCCTAGTCTATAGACAACATTGTCTAATCGTGTTTCTAACATTGTAAGAAAAGCCTCACCAGTAACGCCCTTCTTACTTTTTGCACGTTCAAACATATTGCGAAATTGCTTCTCAGTTAAGCCATACATCATCCTAAGCTTTTGTTTCTCAATCAAGCCTTGACCATAATCACTGACTTTTCTGCGAAAAGAGGGACCATGTTGCCCTGGAGGGTAAGCTCTTCTTTCAAAGGCTTTATTCGCAGGAAACAAAGCCATTCCAAATCGGCGGTTAATTCTAGTAGTTGGACCAGTATATCGAGACATAATAAATTTTTGTTAAATTAAAACTGTTGATTAATTTTAAACTCTTCTTCGTTTAGGGGCTCGACAGCCATTGTGAGGAACTGGAGTAACATCGAGAATGGAAGAAACACTGAATCCAAGACTTTGAAGAGCTCGAATAGCGGAATCGCGACCCATCCCTGGTCCTTTAACTTTTACTAAAACCTCTTTCATACCATGGGACATTGCTACTTTGCCAGCATCTTGAGTAACTACTTGTGCGGCATAAGCTGTGGATTTTCTTGAACCACGAAAGTTACATTTTCCGGAGCTAGACCATGAAATTACATTACCCTTCATGTCGGTGAAAGACACTTTTGTGTTGTTAAAAGTAGCGACTACATAACAGATTCCGGAGGTAATGTTCTTGCTACCTTTGGCCTTCCGAATTTTTACCTGCTCAATATTAGCACCAAGTAAGTCTGCTGCAGTCTCTTCCTTCTTTTCTGCTTTCTCTGGACTATCGGAAGCATCTACTTCGGAATTCTTTTCCACTTCTGTTTGGTCAGCTTTCTTAACTTGTTCAGTTTTAACTGTCTCATCTACAGATTCGACTGTTTTTTCTTTATTTTCTTCTTCGCTCATTGTAAAAAATTATGCTTTTCTAACCACACCCACGGTTTTGCGTCCACCTTTACGAGTACGTGCGTTTGTAATTGTTCTTTGACCTCTGACTGGTAAACCGCGTTGATGCCTTAAGCCTCGATAGCAACGTATACTTTGTAAACGTTTAAGATTATTGGTAACCGCACGACGTAAATCACCCTCGACCATAATTTTTTGATCGATGATGTAATTACTGATTAGACTGATCTCTTGTTCGTTAAGTTCCTGTGTACGACGATCAGGATCAATCCCTGTGACCTCAAGTATTTTTTTAGCACGGGTTGGTCCGACGCCATAAATGTATCTCAAAGAAAATTCAATTTTCTTTCTGTTTGGAATATCTACTCCGAGCAATCTAGCCATAATATTATATCTGTTGAGGTTTAAATTTGTTTGATCAAGTACTCTTCAAAATGAACCCGACGAGTCCAAGTAAGAATAATGCTATTGCGATAAAAATTAGGGGGCGCCATTGAGCTTCAAAATCTTTCAATTCAAGTGATTCTATTCCTTGACTGTTGCTCGATGATCTTCCACGAATCCGGCCCTTGCGAAGGAAACCATCATAATGCCTTTGAAGAAGGAATGTTTCTAATTGACGCATAGTATCAAGCACAACGCCCACAATAATAAGCATTCCAGTACCGCCAAAAAAGGTCGCGACATTGTAGGAAACATTAGCCGTTTTGAAGATAAAATCAGGAAAGACTGCTATGGCGGTCAAAAATATAGCACCCGCTAATGTCAAGCGAGTCATAACGAAGTCTAGAAAACGAGCTGTATGCTCACCTGGACGAACGCCAGGGACATATCCTCCATTCTTTTTCAAGTCATCTGCAATTTGAACTGGTTTGAACATTATAGATACCCAAAAATAACTAAAAACAAGAATTAGTCCTCCGTAGACAATATAGTAAAACCATCCGCGACTCGCGAAGACATTAGCAAGATCAATTGCCCAATTGGTTTCTGAAGGAGAATCTGCTATTGCTGCACCTAGTGTACGAAGCAATTGGGCAGGGAACATTAAAATAGCACTTGCAAAAATAACCGGCATGACTCCAGCATAATTCACCTTGAGTGGGAGGAAAGAACTCTGCCCACCAAAAACCTTTCGCCCTACCATTCTTTTGGCATATTGAACAGGAATCTTACGCTGCGCTTGTGTAACTGCAATGATACCACCGACTACAACAAGAAATAGACCTACCATTAACAGGGCTTTTACAATTACCATATTGTCACCAGCAGGTGCCAAGAATATGAGAGCATATGCATCGGCAAGTGCTTTGGGAAGGTCAGATAAGATTCCTACTGTAATAAGTAAAGAAATACCATTTCCAATACCACGTTGAGTTATCTGTTCTCCTAACCACATCAAAATTAAAGACCCAGTTGTGAGGAAAATAATAGTAGTAATTAAAAATATAGAAGGAGATGTAGCCACTACTATGGCACCAAGTGGTTTTCCATCCAAACCGATTTCTGATGGATTAAAGCCTTGGATTAAACTGCCCGGGCTGTCTCGTAATGCCAGTGCAAGTAGTCCTCCCTGGATGAGACAAATAACAATAGTTAGATACCTTGTATATTGTGAAATCTTTTGCCTACCAGGTTCACCTTCTTGTTGCAGTCTTGCTAATTGAGGGAAAACTGCTCCCATAAGTTGCATTATGATTGATGCACTAATGTAGGGCATTATTCCTAATGCGAATAGAGCACCATTAAGTAATGCTCCCCCAGTAAACATATTATAAAATCCAAGAATGTCATTACCTTCAGTCTGACTTCTTGACTGCTCTCTTAATTCAAAAAACTCTTTGATTGGGGAAGGGTCGACACCAGGTAGGGGGATATTCGCCCCTACGCGAGCAATAAAAAGTAAAGCCAAGGTGAAGAAAATCTTCTGCCTTAGTTCAGGGATTTTTAAACAATTTGTAAATGCTGAAAGCATACTCGCGATAAAAGGTTAAAATTATTCAGTTACAGTGCCGCCTGCAGCTAGAATTTTGTCTTTTGCTGACTTGGATATCTGATCCACTTTCACGGTAAAAGGTTTATTAACTTCACCAGTACCAAGAAGTTTAACAACGGTAGAATTAGATCTAATCAACCCGGCATTTATGAGGGACTCAAGATCAACCTTATCAGATGATAATTTTTCTAACTCGTTCAGATTAACTATCGCACATGGAGACTGAAACCTTGTCCGATTAAAACCTCTTTGAGGAAGTTTTCGAAAGAGTGGCATCTGACCTCCTTCAAAACCTGCTCTTAGTGAATAGCCTGAGCGAGCACCAGCACCTTTATGTCCACGACCTGATGTTTTTCCGTGCCCATTTCCATGACCTCTACCTATGCATCTTTTTTTGCGATTTGCTCCAGCAGGAATTTCATTCTCTTTCATGATATTATAAATTTTTGGCAGAAACTTCTGATGTTTCAGGAATAGCTACTGGTAAAGGTTTGGGAGCTTCCATGTAAGAGGGGCCCGTCACTTCTTCACCTCTAATATTAGATATTGTCTTGGGTGTTCTTAGCTGAAGCAGTCCATTCATAGTAGCAGAAACTACTGACAGCTGATTGTTAGATCCAAGTGACTTAGAGAGTATATTTTTAACACCTGCGGCTTCGAGAACTGCTCTTACTCCTCCGCCAGCGATAATACCTGTACCCTGACGAGCAGGTTTCAATAAAACCCTACCCCCGTCATAAGTTCCTAAAATCTGATGCGGTACTGTATCACCATAAACCGCAACGTCCTTCATCGCTTTTTTGGCCTTATCAGTTCCCTTGCGAATTGCATCTGGAACCATTTGTGCCTTGCCGTAGCCAAAACCAACTTTTCCCTTTTGATCGCCTACTACCACAAGGGCAGCAAAACTAAAACGTCGACCACCTTTAACTACTTTAGCACAACGATTAATGTGAACCACTTTCTCAAAAAGTTCGGGTTCATCCTTGTTAACTTCTGGAGTTTTCTTATTTCTTCGATTCGGTTTACTCATGGTAATTTAAAATTGTAATCCTTGTTCGCGCAATGCATCAGCAAACGCTTTGACGCACCCGTGATATTTCCGACCAGAACGGTCAAACACAATTGAATTGTAACCCTTTGCTTTTATTTGTTCGCCAACGGCAACACCAAGTTTTTGGGCTCCTGTAACATTGGGTAGTAAATCTTTAAAGTCGGAGTGAGTTGTTGCGACTCCTAGTACAGTATGACCCAATTCGTCGTCAATACATTGGGCGTGGATATTTTTATTTGTGAACCTCACTGCAACACGTGGTCTTTCGGCTGTTCCGTTTATTTTTTTACGAATGCGCCAACGACGTTTCTGTGCTAATTCTTTTTTCTTTGAAAGTTTCATTATTCTAATTATGCAGATTTCTTACCTTCTTTACGACGAACATATTCACCGAGTATTCGGACACCCTTACCTTTGTAGGGTTCGACGGGATAATAACTTTTAATTTCAGCAGCAACTTGACCCACTTTCTGCTTGTCGGCTCCTTCAACGAGAATTTTTACATTGTCCGAAACTGTTACAGTAACTCCTTCGGGAATATCGTGTAAAATTGGGTGTGAGTAGCCGAGTTCCAAATCAATCTTTGTACCCTTGATAGTAGCTCGGAAACCAACGCCTTCAATTAGTAAGTTTTTACTGTAAGGTTTGTTAACACCTTGCACCATATTTGCAATTATAGAACGTACTGTACCGTAATTTGCTTGGGCAGATCGTGAACTATCTGTTGGTTTGATAACTACGGTGTCATCACACTTGGTAATTTGTGCTAGAGGCGAAAACTCCTGTGTGATGTCACCCTTTGGACCCTTCACGCGGACACTTTGGCCATCAATTGTTATATCAACACCGGACGGGATTACTACGGGAACTTTTCCTATTCTGCTCATGGGGAATTATAAATAAATGTTACCAAACGCTACAGAGGATTTCACCTCCGAGCTTGTTTTTTCTTGCTGTCTTGTCGTCGATGATACCGTTCGGTGTACTAAGGATAGAGATACCTAATCCACCAAGCACGCGGGGTATTTCTCGATACCCACAATATGTACGTCTTCCCGGTGTGCTGACTCTATTAATACCCCTGATGGCATGCTGGCCATCAACATACTTAAGTGTGATTTGAATATTCTTGTGACCGTTCTCAGCAGATTGTTCATCACAATTTGCTACAAAACCACGTGATTTAAGAATTTTAGCAATTCCAACGCGAAGATTTGAATGAGGGTAGGAACATGTACTTTTACCAGCACTACCTGCATTACGTATTACGGTTATAAAATCGCCTATTGTATCGTGAACTGACATAATTTTTTAAAGTTAAATAAGATCTACCAAGAAGCTTTAATTACACCTGGTATTTTGCCCTGAAGTGCGAGCTCACGAAATGAAATTCTAGAGAGTCCAAATTTGCGAATTGTCGCTCGGGGGCGCCCGGTTAATGTGCAACGATTAACTAAACGAACAGGAGAAGAATTTTTTGGTAACTTGGTAAGCTTTGCTTGGGCTTTGTAAAAATCTTCCTCTGAAGTTTCAGGATTCGATAAGATATTTTTGAGTGCGAGCCGTTTTGCTGCGTATTGTGCAACAAGCCTTTCGCGCTTCTTGTTTCTGTGAATTACTGATTTCTTGGCCATAATATAAAAAAGTTAAGCAGCTTCTTGTTGTTTTGATGAGTCTGAAGAATTCTTACGGAAAGGCATTCCGAGTAACTTGAGAAGTTCACTACCATCAGAGTCATTAGAAGCAGATGTTACAATTGAGATGTCTAAACCCGTGTTGGTTCGTTGTCGTTCTACATTTATTTCTGGAAAAATACTATGGTCAATTATTCCCAAAGTATAGTTACCAGAACCATCAAGCTTGGCGGGGACACCGCGAAAATCGCGAATATTAGGTAACGAGATAGCAATCAAACGTAAAAGAAAATCCCACATTACATTGCCTCGCAATGTAACTTTGATTCCAACTGGCATGCCCTCTCGAAGTTTGAAATTAGAAACACTCATTTTCGCACGAATAACAATTGGTGCTTGGCCTGACAAGGCAGTCATGTCCTTTCTGAGTTCTTCAATTCCATTCTTGTCGAGTTCGGCACCAAAGGAACTGTTCAGTACTACTTTTTCAACTTTTGGCACTTGATGCACATTTTTAAGTCCGCAGCTTTTAAGCAAAGCTGGTGCAACTTCATCTATATAAATTTTTTTAAGTTCGGGTATATTCATGAATTAATAATTCAGTATTAATGCTACAAAGGTATTACTTACTTTTGGAGTCGGTTCTTCGTACATTTGAGAAATGCAAAGAAGCCTCTCTCTCGATAATGGCACCTTGCGGGTTATCTTGAGTTTTTTTCTCATGTTTTTTTATCATATTAACACCCTCTACAATAACACGATTTTTCTCGCGAAGCATTTGTAAAATCTTACCTTTACTGCCTTTATGATCACCAGATATAACGACAACTTCGTCCCCTTTTTTTAGTTTGTTTGCCATAATTAAAGTACTTCAGGGGCTAATGAAATTATTTTCATATATTTTTGCCTAAGCTCGCGTGCAACTGGACCAAAAATTCGAGTTCCTTTTGGAGTCCCATCGTTGTTAACAATAACAACTGCATTTTCATCAAAGCGTAAGTAGCTACCGTCTCTTCGGCGAACCGCAGTTTTTGTTCGGACAACAACGGCACGAACTACTGTTCCTTTTTTGACTGCAGCTTCAGTTGTACTTTCCTTAACATGACAAACGATGATATCACCAATTGATGCAGTCTTTTTGTTCTGACCAATCCGTCTTATCATACGAACTTTCTTCGCACCTGTATTATCTGCTACCTCTAGTCTACTAAGTAATTGTATCATGACAAAATTATGCTACTGGGGCTTTCTCTATTATTTCAAGAACACGCCATCTTTTTAACTTACTCATTGGCCTTGTTACAATAATCTTAATCTTGTCTCCAACCGAAGAGGTGTTTTCTTCATCATGAACATGGACGGTGGTTTTCCGACGAATTTCCTTTTTATAAAGTGGGTGGGGAGTTTTGTACTCATAAACAACCTTTATGGATTTATCTCCAGTCTTTGCACGGACAAACCCGATTAATTCCTTACGATTATTTCTAGCTTCTTCTGTGGTCATAAAATTATGTGTTTAAGCAGATTTTGCTTTGTTAGCAGAAAGAGTGGTCAATATTTTGGCCCTGTCTCTGCGTATACTTTTGATCAAGTGTGGTTTCTCAACTTGTCCTGTCTGCTTCCTTATTTGTAGCTGAAGAAGTTCTTCACCTAACTCACGAAACTTCTTGTTAAGTTCCGTAATTGTTAATTCTTTAATTTCTGAAATTTTCATAGTCAAAATGTTAGAAAGATTGTTGACGCTGAACCAATCGGCACCGAAATGGTAATTTAGCATCGGCCAGTCCCAAAGCTTCTCGAGCAAGAGTAAGAGAACAACCAGCAATTTCAAAAAGTACATGACCTGGTTTGACTACTGCAACCCAATGATCAACAGGACCTTTGCCCTTACCTTGACGAGTTTCAGCTGGCTTCTTGGTGACAGGTTTATGAGGAAAAACTCGAATCCAAACTTTTCCTTTTCTCTTTAAATGGCGATTGATCGACACACGTGCAGCTTCAATTTGATTGGATGTCATCCTACCACGGGAAAGAGATTGGATACCAAACTCTCCAAAAGAAACTGTGTTACCTTTGGAGGCGGTGCCACGGACACGACCCTTGAAAACTTTTCTATACTTAGTGCGGGATGGAAGTAATTTTGGCATAACTTACAATATTAGAAAATTTTGTCTTCGTCCTTCAAGCAGATCCAACA
>JAQXBH010000030.1 GCA_029252505.1 Opitutales bacterium
CTTATTACTTTTTATTAAATATTTAATTTGTCTTTTTTTTTTTTATGAAAAATTTGGCACAATAAATGGATTATATTTTGGCAAACCCTGAGTTAAGAATTTTTTCTTGGGATACCTAATAAATCTAAATCTAAAATATGTATATAATGAAAAGTAATAAGTTTAAATTAGCGCTTTCAGCTCTGCTTGGATTGACTATGTCAATTTCAAGTTTACACGGAGTGAAAATCGGCGTTCTTCATTCCCTTAGTGGTACAATGGCCATTTCTGAAACCTCCCTTCGAGATGTTGTCATGATGGCGGTCGAAGAGATCAATGAGTCTGGCGGTGTATTGGGCGAGCAGGTGGAAGCTGTAGTAGTCGACCCTGCATCTGATTGGCCACTGTTCGCGGAGAAAGCAAAACAATTGATTAACGAAGATAAAGTAGCGGTTACCTTTGGTTGCTGGACTTCGGTTAGTCGTAAGTCCTGCCTTCCTGTTTTTGAGGAAAACAATGCCTTACTCTTCTACCCCGTTCAATACGAGGGCGAAGAGCAGTCTTTGAATGTATTCTACACCGCTGCATCACCTAATCAACAATTGGTACCTGCTGCTAAATACATGGCAGAGGAGATGGGATGTAAAAAATTCTATTTGTTAGGTACTGATTATGTTTTTCCCAGAACTGCCAATAAGGTCTTAAAAGCATACCTGAAGGCTCAAGGTGTTCCAGATGAGAATGTAATGGAGGAATATACACCATTCCATCACCAAGATTACCAGACGATTGTTGCAAAAGTTAAAGACTTTGCTGCAACCGGAGACGCATGCATCCTCTCCACCATAAACGGAGATAGTAATGTTCCTTTCTACAAGGAATTTGCCAACCAAGGCTTGACCTCGGACGATTGTCCTATCATGGCGTTTTCGGTTTCTGAGGATGAACTTCGTGCGATGGATGTTCCTCCACTTGTTGGTCACTTAGCCGCCTGGAATTATTTTCAAAGCGTTAAAAGTCCTGGAAATGCCGCTTTTGTTAAAAGCTTCAAGAAGTACTGTGTTAAAGCCGGCTTACCGGGGGGTGCAAAACGCGTAACTTGTGATCCCATTGAAGCCGCGTATTTTGGGGTTTATGTTTGGAAAGCAGCGGTTGAGAAGTGTGGATCCTTTGATGTCGATAAGGTAAGGAAAGCAGTTTACGGTCTAGAATTCGATGCACCTGGCGGAAAGAAGTCAATGCATCCAACCAATCAGCATACACTTAAACCTGTCTATGTGGGAGAAATCCTTAAAAATGGAATGTTTAAGATCGTTTATTCAAGCGACGGATTAGTTTCACCTGATTCTTACAGTTCTTACCTGTGGCCTGATGGAAAGCATCCTAAACCTACCGGTGGTCCAAATGGCGATGGATCTCTCTAAAAATTACCTTTTATAAACTAAACTTTGAGCGGGCTCGGTGAGAGATCCGAGCCCGCTTTCTTTTGTTTTTAAATATTATTTTGAATCAATTTCATTCAGTTATTCCATTTGTTTTCCTCATCCTTGCTTGCTTGAGTAATTTGTTTGGGCAAGCCAGTGAACAAAAGATCAATGAGAGTGAACTGCTAAGCTTGTTACAATCGCTTGCGGTTGATGATGATGAAGTAAGAGCAAATGTAATCACCTCTTTGGCTAAATCCGGAGATCCTCAGTTAGAAAGGTTTTTTGAATTATATCGCCAAGGTAGCGTCTATAATTGGCCTGACGAATCTGGGTCTGTCAGAATAGTCGTGAATGAGGAAACAGTCATGGACGATGACTTTAACGAATTTGCGCCCTTGTTTGAGCCTGTAAGCGGAAAGCCTTTTTTAGTGGATGGAAAACAGGCAAAACCTGATCTTTTAGATTTGGAGGATATTAGCCCAGGCCGAAAAATAAGAACCCTTGTTAACTCGTCCAAATTTTTACTTAGGTTGTTTTCAAAAGATCAAGAAGTACGCAGTTCTGGAGTTAAGAAATGCGGTGATCCACCTTTTTTACCTGAAGCGGTACCTTTTCTTAAGGAAATTATTGATGATCCTTCGGTTGATGCAAAAATTAGATGGCTTTCTAAGGAAAGTATTTCCTTAATTCGTTTTTCAGGCAAATTAGAGGGTGGGAATTCTCTCACTGATCGTATCAATGCGTTACAGGAACTCGGTAAGTTGAAAAGCTTGCGGGCAAACGCCAGAATTAAGAATTTTCAAAATGAATTGAATGAATCCTATGCAAGCGGGAGGATTACGGCAGGAGTAAAAAGGAAGCTCGACGGTGAAATCACAAGGGTCACTAAGAGCTTGGAAAGTCATAAAGATTCCGTTGATTTGGCAGGGAATTTATTTCGAGGATTTTCCTATGGAAGTGTCCTTATTCTTATGGCTCTTGGCCTGGCCATTACTTTTGGACTGATGGGAGTCATTAATATGGCTCACGGCGAGTTAATGATGATTGGAGCCTATGTTACCTATGAGGTGCAGATATATTTTGGGCATACTCCGGATACGCCCATTGATTCTTATTATTTTGCTGCTTTACCCTTGGCGTTTTTGGTTTCCGCCCTAGTGGGATTAGTCATGGAAGGGGTGGTGGTCCGGCATCTTTACAATCGGCCTCTAGAATCGCTTCTTGCCACATGGGGCGTCGGACTTCTGCTCATTCAATTAGTTCGCATTAGGTATGGCGATAATATTGGAGTGAATTCACCAACTTGGGCTCGTGGGGGCTACGAAATTGCACAGGATATTGTATTGCCCTATGCCCGACTTTACCTGATCGGTTTGTGCGTAGCCGCCGTAAGTTTTGTTTATTTTATTTTGCGCCGAACACGGCAGGGAATGTTGATTCGGGCAACCATGCAAAATCGGGATATGGCCAGAAGCCTTGGGGTACGTACTCGAAATGTAGACCGGTTTACCTTTGCTTTAGGCTCTGGGATCGCGGGAGTTGCAGGTTATGGATGGACCATCATCGGTGGGGTAACTCCGGATATGGGGCAAACTAATTTTATTGTCGATTCCTTTTTGGTCGTGGTCACTGGAGGGGTGGGGGAATTGGCGGGGGTTCTATTCTCGGGCTTGGGTATTGGTGTTCTTTCAAAGGCGATCGAGCCCATGGAATTTGGAGATTTCGTGGTTGGGCCGGTATGGGGAAAAGTGCTCCTACTCGTATTTATCGTCGCTTTCATTCAATTTCGACCCTCAGGTCTATTTGCACCGAAGGGTCGCCTTGCTGATAAGAAATGAAACCGGTAGCACAGCAACTAGTTGAGTCTAAAAGGTCCCTCGTTTTGTTGGCCATTCTTGGCTTTTTCATCCTTCCATTTCTATATTCGATTGATGTATTAAGCATCGGGCAAATCAATATGATTGGCCGTTACATGACCTTTGCCATCCTCGCCTTGGGACTGGATTTACTTTGGGGCTATGTCGGAATTCTCAGTCTTTGTCAGTGTACTTTCTTTTGTCTCGGGGCTTACGCGATGGGTATGCATTTGGCCCACCACGGTGGACCAGAGGGTATCATTGATGCGAATGGGTGGAAACTTCCGGCATGCTTATTCGTGGTCTATCCCTATGATGTCGGAGAATCCTCGGGCGATGCCTTGGTTCCGTTTTTCTGGAAACCCTTTTGGAATCTTCCCCTGACCATTCTTCTTGGGCTTTTGATTCCCGTGGTTTGTTCGTTTGTTCTAGGGTATTTTGTTTTTCGTAGTCGGGTGCGAGGAGTTTACTTTGCCATTCTATCACAAGCGATTGCAGTGGCGGGCTGGTTAGTTTTTTGTCGAAATGATGTGAAGTTGTGTGGAACCAATGGACTGACCCGGTTTGATGTGATCGCACCCGCTGAATCGCTAACCACTTTTCATCCTGAAGATGCAAAGGACCAATGGATTGCATCCCATGATGGGGACATGGGGCAGGATCTAAACTCAGATGGTAAGCTTGATCAGTTGGATTATTCGATGGCGGAGGTCGGTTTTTCTCTATCTGAACCCAATGTACAACTATCCTTGTACCTCCTTACTTTGACTTGTCTATTTGGATCCTTTTTTCTTTGCAAGTGGATTGTTAATTCCCGTCTTGGCCGAGTATTGATTGCGATTCGAGACGACGAGTCGACCTTGAATTTCTTCGGTTATAAACCCCATCAGTATAAAATTTTTGCCTTCTGTATTGCCGCCGCTTTAGCGGGATTAGCCGGTATGCTTTACATCCCACAGATGAAAATTATTACCCCATCCAATATGGAGGCGGTCCGTTCCGTATTGGTTGTGGTCTGGGTTGCAGTGGGAGGGCGTGGAACGCTAAGAGGAGCCATTTTGGGTGCACTGACCGTGAATCTTTTGTATAACTATCTGACTTCCGAGCATGATTATGGATTGTTTTCTTGGAGTCCGGATTATTGGCCAATCTTTCTTGGGATAGCTTTTGTTCTAGTTGTTCTGTACCTACCTAACGGCTTGATTGAAGTTGTTGACCGCGTCAAGGCCCGGTTGGGAAATAATTCAAATTTCAATCCAATCGAAAAAGTATGAGTGCGGAAGTTGAAAGTGGGTCTAGTAATTCCATGGTCGAGCAGGAAAACATGGCTTTAAAGGAGTATCGTAATTTTTTACCCAGTAAAATTAAAAAGGATATCTGGTCCTCGAAATATCTTCTATTTGTGGAAAGCCTGTCGGTTTCTTTTGATGGTTTTAAAGCAGTTGATATTCCCCACTTCGGAATCAAGCATGGTGAACTAAGAGTAATTATAGGTCCCAATGGAGCCGGGAAAACTACCTTTTGTGATTTGGTCAGTGGAAAGACACCCCCGTCAACGGGAAAGGTCTATTACGATGGTAAAAATATTACACAAATGGATGAGTCCGATATCGCACTAATGGGAATCGGGAGGAAATTTCAAACGCCTACGGTTTTTGATAGCTTGAGTACTTATGAAAATTTACTCCTCGCTTTGCCAGGAAATCAAGATTGGCAAGATAATCTCCTCAAAAGGGAATCTGGAGAGGAAAAAAATCAGATTTTAGAAATCCTAGAAAAAGTTAATCTTTCCAAATGCCGTGATATACCGGCAAAATCTTTGAGTCATGGGCAACGGCAGTGGTTGGCAATCAGTGCACTGATTATATCAAAGCCAAAACTTCTACTCGTTGATGAACCCGCCGCTGGACTTACTGACCTTGAGACCGAACGAACCGCCGATCTTCTTATGGAGTTAGCCGAAGATCATACTCTCGTAGTGATTGAGCATGACATGGATTTTGTACGGCGCCTTGGACAGAAAGTGACAGTTTTGAACGAAGGTCGTGTCTTGGCTGAAGGGAGCTTGGAGGAAATGGAAATGAATGAGGAAGTAATGGAAGCTTATTTAGGAAGATGAGTGCTTTTCTAAAAAGTTCTTTTCTAAAAGTAAGCGGTATGGAGTTTGCTTATGGCGAGGTGACGGTTTTGCGTGGCTTAGATCTTGAGGTTGAAAAGGGAACCATTTCGTGCGTGATGGGAAGGAACGGAGTGGGGAAAACTACTTTTTTACGGAATGTCGTGGGCTTGGAAAAATCCTCCGAGGGCAAGGTCTTGATGGCAGGATCTGACATTACTCACATGGAGGCCTTTGAACGGGCTGAACGAGGAATTGGGTATGTTCCACAAGGTCGGCAAATTTTTCCACTTTTATCGGTTGAGGAAAACCTGTCGGTTGGATTAGAGGCAGTAAGGACAGGCGCACGGATGATTCCTGATGATATTTTTACGACCTTTCCAGTTTTGGACCAAATGAGAAAAAGAAAAGGGGGAGATTTATCGGGGGGACAGCAACAACAATTGGCGATTGCCCGGGCATTGGTAACACAGCCCAAATTATTGGTGCTTGATGAGCCTACCGAGGGAATTCAACCCAATGTTATAACTCAAATCGGAGAAATCATTCGTTCCTTAGTGGAAGAGAAGGGAATGACGATCTTACTCGTAGAGCAATATGTGGATTTTGTCCGCAAATTTGCTCATTCCTTCCAGGTGATGAACCGCGGTCGTTTCGTTGCCAAAGGAAATACTTCAGAACTCGATGAATCAATGGTTAAGAAACACTTAAGCGTATAAATACTCATGCACCTTACACCCAGAGAAAAAGATAAATTAATGATTGTCGTGGCAGCCGACCTGGCTCGTCGCAGAAAGGAGAGGGGCGTTTTGTTAAACTATCCGGAATCCGTCGCTCTTATTACTTATGAGGTGATGGAGGGTGCAAGAGATGGCAAGAGCGTAGCCGATTTGATGAGTTATGGATCTACGATTTTAAAAAAGAACGAAGTGATGGACGGAATTTCCGAGATGATTGATGAAGTCCAAGTGGAAGCTACTTTTCCAGATGGAACCAAACTTGTAACCGTTCACCACCCGATAAGATGAAGCCTGGAGAAATTATAACTTGTAAAGAAGGGGGGGGGATCCTCCTCAATGAACATCTTAAAACCATTATGATCAAGGTGAGTAATTTGGGCGATCGTCCCATTCAGGTCGGTAGTCATATGCATTTTTTCGAAGTGAACCGGGCCCTGGAATTTGACCGTAATGTCGCCCGTGGGTTTAGATTAAATGTTCCGGCGGGTACGGCCGCCCGTTTTGAACCTGGAGATTCCAAAGAAGTTGAACTGGTAGCTTTAGCTGGCAATCGAGAGGTGTACGGGCTCAATAATTTAACCAATGGAGCGTTAGAATCATGAGCTTACAATTAACTCGTAGGCAATACGCCGAGATGTATGGCCCCACTGTGGGGGATCAAGTCAGATTGGGAGACACCGAATTGTTTATTGAGGTGGAGAGAGACTTGATCGCTGAAAATGGAGGTTATGGTAATGAAATTAAATTTGGAGGAGGGAAGGTCATTCGTGACGGAATGGGTCAATCCCCCTTGGCGTTAGATGCCGAATGCTTAGATTTAATCATAACCAATGCCACCATCCTGGATCCGTTGCTTGGGGTTATCAAAGCAGATGTGGGAATAAAGGAGGGAAGAATTGCCGGTGTGGGGCATGGAGGAAATCCTTGCATTCAAAATGGTATCGACCCTCAAATGATCGTCGGTGCAGGGACGGAAGTTATTGCCGGGGAAGGGATGATTTTAACTGCTGGTGGATATGATTCTCATATTCACTTTATTTGTCCTCAACAAATCGAGGAAGCACTTGCAAGTGGAGTAACTACGATGACCGGTGGAGGGACGGGGCCGGCTACGGGTACCAACGCCACAACCTGTACACCAGGTGCATGGAATATTGGCAAAATGTTACAGGCTGCAGATGAATTTCCTGTGAACCTCGGTTTTTTGGGTAAGGGAAATTCTTCAAACCCGGAAGCATTGCGTGAACAAGTTAGGGCGGGTGCGATTGGCTTAAAACTTCATGAGGACTGGGGCACCACGCCCTCGACCATTGATGTATGCCTCGGAGTGGCGGATGAGATGGATGTGCAGGTGGCCATTCATACGGACACATTAAACGAAGCGGGATTTGTGGAAGATTCTGTCGAGGCGTTCAAGGGTAGGGCGATTCATACTTTTCATACGGAGGGGGCAGGAGGAGGGCATGCACCTGACATAATCAAAGTCTGTGGCGAGCCCAATGTCTTACCATCTTCCACCAACCCGACCCGTCCCTTTACGGTCAATACAATCGATGAGCATTTGGATATGTTAATGGTTTGTCACCATTTGGATTCGAAAATTCCGGAGGATGTTGCCTTTGCAGAGTCCAGAATCAGGCCATCTACCATAGCCGCGGAGGATATCCTTCATGACCGGGGAGCTTTCTCAGTAATGGCAAGCGATAGTCAAGCGATGGGCCGAGTGGGTGAGGTACTGTGCAGAACTTGGCAGACTGCTGATAAGATGAAGAGACAATTTGGTAAACTGGAATCTTCTCGTCATTCTAAAGCCGATAACTTTAGGGTTCTCCGTTATTTATCAAAGTATACAATTAATCCGGCGATCGTACATGGAATGTCGGATGAGATCGGATCAATCAGCGTGGGCAAGCTGGCAGACCTTGTTTTATTCAAGCCCGCCTTTTTTGGGGTAAAGCCGGAGCTGGTGCTTAAGGGCGGTTTTATTGCTTATGCAAATATGGGCGATCCAAATGCATCCATTCCGACACCACAGCCGATGCATTACCGTCCACAGTTTGGATCTTTTGGTAAAGCCAAAACTTCGACATCGATTACCTTTGTAAGCGAAGCAGCAATGGAAAACGAATCTTTAAAGGATCTTGGTTTGCAAAAAAACTTGGTTCCTGTTCGAAATACTCGAGAGATTGGAAAAAAAGATCTTATTCTAAATGATTCTCTACCCAAGATAGAAGTGGATCCGGAAACCTATGTGGTCAAAGCGGATGGGGAGGAATTATATTGTGAACCGGCAAAAGTCGTTCCATTAGCCCAACGGTATTTTCTTTTTTGACAGTGAAAATAATTAAAGAATTTAATCCGATAAATCCTCAAGTATTTAAAAACCCAATTTCTTTAACCGTTGAGAGACGTGTTCTTGCTAAGCGCAGATGGCGTGGTCAGGCCCAGGACGGGGCTGACTTTGGCTTTGATTTAATTTCACCACTTAGGCATGGAATCTGTTTCCATGCAGAAGAAGATAAGAACTATGTAATAAATCAAAAACCGGAAGTTGTCTTCCGGGTTCCCTTTCCTGATCAACAGGAAGCCGCCCACCGAGCCTGGCAAGTGGGTAATCTTCATTTCCCTGCTCAATTTTTAGAATCTTATTTACTGGTTGAAGGTGATCTTGCAGTTCGGCTAATGCTGGAGCGTAATCAAATTCCATTCGAAGAAGGTATGGAAGTGTTTCAACCTGTGCTTGCCGCGACGGGTCACCATCATGGAGGTGGTAAGTTACTAAAGTATTTTAACAGGTGGTAGAGTTTTAATTACCATTATCAATAAAATAAAAACCGATAACCTGACGAACGAATCGATGCCTGAAAGTAAGAATTTTGATTGGCTAGGTGGTTTGATCCAAACCACTGATACCCTCTTTCCTAGTGGGGGATATGCTCATTCTTATGGATTGGAGGAAATGGTGGCACTTAATCAGGTCTCTTCCGCAAGGGACTTGGAAGAATTTCTTATGCAACAAATCTTACCCAGTTTAGAAAATCTGGAATTACCCTACCTGAGATATTGCGTGGA
>JAQXBH010000039.1 GCA_029252505.1 Opitutales bacterium
ATGAAGACTAAAATGGAGGCGAGACCTGAGGCAAGTATACAGGTGGTGAGTTGCCATTGATCGAGAGTATTATTTACGGTTAGGTGGAGATATGCAAAGCCGATGATTAATGTAATGATAAAAAGAGCAGCACAATAGAAAGGCCATTTTGTAACTCCTTCTTTTTCTTCCTCGTTTTCTTCGAAATCCATTTAAATAAATATGCTATTTATTATCTGTTTGTTTTTTCAAAAATAACCAAGCGAAAAATGTAAAAGAATTCATTATTTACGGTCTCGTTCTGGAAAGCCTACTTTTCGATATACTTTTCCAAGTACTTTATAAGCTCGTTTTTGAGCAGCATTTGCACCTTGTGCAAGAACGCTCTTCAGGTATGTTTTGTCTTGAATCAATTGGTGGTACTTTTCACGTATTGGTTGCAGAGAATCACTAATTAATTCGGTTAATTCTGACTTTAGAACTCCATATCCTTTGCCTGCAAAATGTTCTTCAAGTTGCTCGGTTTTTTGACCTGAAAGCGCAGAATGAATGGAGAGAAGATTTGTCACACCCGGTTTTTCTGAAGTGGATTCGATCTTGGAACCAGAATCTGTTACTGCCGATGAAATTTTCTTTTTTATCAAATCAGGTTCATCAAGAATAAAGAGGGTTGCTCGTTCATTTTTATCTGATTTTGACATTTTACGAGTCGGTTCAGAAAGTGACATAACTCTTGATCCAACTTTAGGGACATAAGGCTTGGGGATGACAAATGTCTCAGAATATTGATGGTTAAATCGTTGTGCTAGATCACGACAAAGTTCAAGGTGCTGTCGTTGATCTTCACCCACTGGAACCTGATCTGCATTGTAGAGCAAAATATCAGCTGCCATTAAGACGGGGTAACAAAGAAGACCCGCATTAATCGAAGCCTGGGGACGTGCACCTTCATGGCTGAATTTGATATTATCACCATCCGAGTTTGTATTTTTAAAACCAAGTTTCGCAGTTTTATCCTTAAATTGAGTCATCCTTTGCAGCTCGCCAATTGGTGTAATACAAGTGAGGATCCAGGCTAATTCGGTATGCCCGACCACATGGGATTGAACAAATTGATGGCATTTTTCAGGATCCAGTCCGCAGGCAATATATTGTGCGAGGCAATCAAACACATTTTGTCGGAGTAAAGCTGGTTTTGATGGGGTGGTAATTGCATGTAAATCTACGATACCAAAAAAACATTCATTCTTCTCAAGCATTTCCGCCCAGTTACGAACTGCACCTAGATAGTTTCCTAAAGAAAGCTTACCTGTTGGCTGTGCGCAGGAGAGAATGACATTTTTTTGGCCTTCTGAATTCATAAGATTTTCAAAATAAATAGTTTGTGGACATGATAAAGATAATTTTATATATATATTCTAGAAATAATCACCCTAAAACATCTACCCCATTTGTTATGGATACAGCATCCGACCAATCAGTTCATGATGATCTCAGAGATCTTCTCAAACGTTGCCCTGCGGGAACCTACGAGGCCGCTATTGCATTTCGCGTAGACAACGACGTCTCGCAAATCGAAAAAATTGTTCTTGGAATTATCGATCGTCACCTCGAACCCGAGCAGCGAGAAATTCTTTCTAATAGCGATGATTCTCTTCGAATGTACGAAGATCTGGGAATGGATTCGTTAACCATGTTAGAAATTGTGATGCTTATCGAACAAACTCTAAAAGTGAGTATAGATAATGAAGAACTTCGGGATTTACGCACTTTAGGAGATGTAAAAGTTTATCTCGATGCCAAAGCAAGGGGAGAAGCCCCACCGAAGCGCACAAAAAGCTATCGTATTGAGGAGATCGCCTCACTAATGCCCCACCGTGAGCCATTTCTTTTCTTAGAAACTGCTGAAATTGATGACAATGTCGCGACCGCTACCTATAAAATCTCAGGAAATGAATATTTTCTCGAAGGTCATTTTAAGGAAAATCCTGTTTTTCCTGCTTCGATTATGATTGAAGCACTTGGACAACTTTGTGTGTTTTTTCTCCTCAAAGGTGATAGTGCTTCCTTAAGTTCAAAAGTTGATCCCAATACCATTTTCTTTACCTCCTGCGATGGTGTGAAATGCCGACGGATTTGTAAACCCGGTGACAAGTTAACAATGAAAGTTAAAGTTTCTAGGATTCGCCACCCACTTGCTTGTTTTCAAGGTGAGATTACAGTTGATGGTCAAAGAACAGCACATGCTGAGGAAATTAAGTTGGCTTTTGATTACTTCCCTGTGATCGACGCCCAAGAGAATAATTTTGTTCGGGATTCTGGAAATTCCAACATTGCGAATGGAACGAAGGGTATTACCAATGGAACAAATGGAAAATCGAAGAGATCTTTTTCTTAAATAGCATTCATTCATAAATTAGATTCGCTCATTCCATATCCGTTCGAATACCGTAAACATTGAACAAGGTTGCTTTTTTTTACGCCACCTTTCCCCGTCCTACTGAAACATTTGTAAGGCGAGAATTGCGTGCCTTTGCACTAATTGGTTTTGATCCGGATTTGTATTCAATTTGGAAGGGAGATTCTGAATGGGAGGGAAAGAAAATATTTAAATTCCAATTTTTTCGCCTTCTGCATCTATTTTTTTGGATTCCATACTGGGCTTGGAAAAAACCCCAGGTTTTTAAGGAAATTCTTATTGCGCTTTGGACAAAGCCCTGTCCGAATTTGCAAAACTGGAACGAAACCTTTCTTGCGTTGGGTTTTGCCTTAGTAGAAGCTCGCAATTTTAAGAATAAAAAATATTCCCTACTTCATGGAATATGGGCAACAATGCCTTCTACCGCTGCATTAGCAGTAAGTAAATTGACGAATACTCCCTTTTCTATGGGAGCACATGCTTATGACGTGTTTAGAACTGGAGGGGATTGGTTACTTCAATATAAGTTTCACAATGCCTTATTTATAAGAACTTCCTCACAGTCAACAGCACGAAGAATCAGACAACTTGGAGTTCCAACTAAAAAAATCAAATTAATTCGAAGAGGGTTAGCAAGTTGGCCCGTTCGGTCCAATTTTGAACTGGTTAATTTAGCTCGATTAGAATTATTAAGTGTGGGGCGATTAGTTGAGAAAAAGGGTTACATTTATCAGTTGAAAATCGCTGCTGACCTCTTTGCACGAGCGGTACCGTTTCGTCTTCAAATTATTGGCTCCGGACCGTTACAAAAATTTCTTGTAGAAGAAACAAATCGTCTAGGAATAGCAGATCACGTCGTATTCATAGGGAGCAAGTCTCAGAAAGAAACGAGAAAGGTTTTCTTGGAGTCCGATATTTTTCTTTTTACTGGAGTGGTTGCAAAAAATGGCGATCGGGACGGTATACCAAATGTGATTCCAGAAGCAATGTCCTCTGGTTGTTTAATTTTAGCCTCTTGTAACGCCGGAGCATCCGAAGCCTTTATTGAAGATGTTTCAGGTTTTTCATTAAACCCTAAAGAAACCAAAAATTGGAGTTCTTTATTAGAAGAGTTTTGGGAGGAACCAGGATCATTTCAATTAATGAGAAAACGTGCAATAGAGCATAGTAAGCAAGCATTTGATGTGAAGAGTACTGCCCATTCCTTTTGTAGCGTTATCGAACAGAATATGAATTTATGACCTCTAATAGCATTGAGGTAAGTTTTATTATTTCAGTTTATGGCCAATTAGAGCACACCAAGCGGTGTCTGCTGGAAATAGATAAAACTTTAAAAAGTAAAATTTCTTATGAGGTCTTAATAGTTGATGATGCAAGCAAAGATGGAACGCCAAAATTTCTTCGAACATTAGACTCTCGTTATCGTACATTTTATAACGTAACTAACAAGGGCTTTGCCAAAAATAATAATTTCGCGGCCAATCAAGCCTATGGAAAATATTTATGTTTTTTAAACAACGATGTATTTGTTTTGGGCAATTGGCTTTTACCAATGCTTAAAGTTTTCAAAACCAAGGAAAAGGTCGGAATGGTAGGAAATGTTCAGCAACTTGCAAATTCGAGAAGCTATGATCACATGGGTGTTGTTTTCTCACCTCAAGGTATCCCAAGGCATTATGGGCAAGGTTTTTTCCATCGTCCATTCAAAGGAGAAGTCAGACAATGGAGTTCTGTGACTGCTGCCTGCTGTATTACTGACAAGGAAAACTTCCTTGCGATTGGTGGTTTCGATGAAATTTTTGTAAATGGTTGTGAAGATGTTGATTTGTGCCTTCGTATGACCGACAAAGGTTTAGATAATTATGTCGTACATGATAGTTTGGTATTACATGTAAAAGGTGCAAGTGAGGGGCGAAAAACTTTTAATGATAGAAATTCAAAAATCCTTTTGGAGCGATGGCAGGATTTAATTATTTCAAATCAATCAGTTACCGATCAATACAGGCATGCATGGACTTATTTTTATCGGGGTATTATCAAACCTTGGTCTATAAACATGAGCAAGTGGTTTGAGGCGATTCTGATCCTTGCAAGGTTGAAGAATTTGCCTTCAATCAAATCTTAGATTTTGCGTAGGTCATTGCTTCTTCGATACGGTCTAGATCTTCTTCGGTATGGGAAGCAGAGATGGCGGTTCGAATTAAGTCTTTGCCCGGAGGAACTCCCGGTGCAATTGAAATAATAGCATAGATTCCTTTTTCCAGTAGCGCTTTCCAAAAGTAATAAACCTTTTCTTTTTCACCCAAAACTATTGGGATTGCTGGGGTTTCGCTCTCCCAGGTATCTAACTCTAAATGGGTAAGGATTCCCCGGTATCTCTCTAAATTCTTCAATAATCGTTCTTGATGCTCGGGTTCATTTTGCATGATTTCTAGTGCCGCCTGAGCACACGCACAGGATGCGGGGGACAGTGCGGCGGAAAAAATAGTTTGTTTCGAGTGGCTCCGCATATAATCAATCGCTTCCTTAGTGGAAGCAACAAATCCGCCTGCTCCAGCAAGTGACTTTGAGAAACTAGCACATAGTACATCGACCTGTTCGGTCATTCCAAAATGATCTGCAGTTCCCCGACCATTTTTCCCCAATACTCCAAATCCATGGGCGTCATCAAGAATGATAAATGCTTTGTACTCTTGGGCAATTTGTACGAACTCTGGTAGTTTGGCAATATGGCCTTCCATAGAGTAAACTCCTTCGAGAACGAAGATATTATTGTCAGTTTCTTTGTATCCTAAAATTTCAGCGGCATGGGAAGGGTTATTATGAGCAAACCGTTCGCATCGAGCCCCACTTAATTGAATACCACTCCAAAGCGATGAATGGAGGTTCTTGTCAGCCAAAATTAGATCTTTTCGCTCTGCAAATCCGGTTATCGCAGATGCACAGGCTAAATATCCTGCGGAATAAACATGACATGCTTCCTTTCCTAAAAAATCGGCTAGTTTTTCTTCTAGTTCTTGGTGGAAAATCCTACCGCCATTCGCAAGTCTTGCCCCGGTTGTACTACTTCCCCATTTATTAATTGCTTCAATCCCAGCTTCTTTAATTTTTGGATGATGCGAAAGGCCAAGATAATCATTGCTTGATAGCATAATGAATTCCTTACCATCCTTAAATACACGAGTTCCTTCCTGCCTATCAAAAATATGATAATAGGTATCGTATTTTAAGCGAAGACGGGTTGAATCATCTGAGCTAATCCTTTTCCATAAGGGAGATTTTTGGGACTTGATGAAAGGAAATGCCATTCAATTACCCTTACAACCAAAAGCAACAGGTTGAAAGAAAAATCACCGAAAACTGCTATGGATTAAGCCTTTATTTGTAGATTAACTATTCCGTCCGTTTAATGACATGAAAGCCGAAACCAGTTTCGACTACTTCTGATACAGCATCTACCTCCAATGCAAAAGCAGTTTCCGAAAATGCTTTCGCCATTACCTCAAATTTAAACTTTCCTAAATCCCCACCTTTGGACTTACTGGGTCCATCAGAAAACTTTTTGGCCATTTCGGCAAATCCCTTCTTTTCGTTGAGAATAAGGCCACGAATTCGTTCTGCTTCTGTTTTAGCTTCTTCCTTGGAGCGAGTGATTTTTGAATCTGCACGATCAGCTCCTTTGTATGAGATCAAAATATGAGATGCTTTTACTTCTTCTGGCATTTCGGTATCTTCTGTCTTTATTTTCACAAAATCTTTTCTTTCCAAACGGACCTTTTCATATACATCGTTTGATATGACATAATACCAACCCGCGAGGTCTTGGTTCAGTTCACTCACTCGCTTTTGCGCTTTTGCAATTTTGTCATTAAACTCTCTTTGCTTATTCGCGTTAGAGGCATTAATTCCAGCTATTTGAGCATCACGTTCCGCTTTTTTCTTGGTGAATTCAGTCGGCTCTTTAGGGGAAGAACCCTCTTTTTTACTCGGGGGTACTGGTTTAGCCTTAACCGCTGCTGGTGGTGCGGGAGGGACAGTAGTTGGGGGTGCCGAAGAAGGTACGAAATTAGGTGGAGGACCGGGAGGGGAGATTTTTGGTGGATTGCTTTCTTTTCCCTTTTCACCCTCATCCCCTTTTGCTCCTTTGGGATTAGATGAGTTATTATCTGGTAAGGAAGGGGGAGGGGAGTTTGTTAATGCTTGGGGAACTGGCTCAAGGTTGAGTGGATCGAGCAGGTTTGGGTTCACGCGAGCAAATGCGTAGATGTAACGACTGTCGCCGGTGGAATTTTCATCCTCCTCAGATCCGCGATAAATATCACCAAAGCGCAAAACATATTCCACGCCATCCTTCATTCCTACCAATACTTCCCCTTTATTGGAAACGACTTTTGGCACTTGTTCGCCTTGAGGGTTTTGTACAGCAACCGTATAGAATCCTTTTTGTTGAAGAGATTGTACCACGGCTTGGTTCTTTTGGTCTTTAAGGTTATTGAAGAATTCGTTCCCTTGTTTGAGATTGTTGACTAATATTTCGGGCTTTCTTTCCACGTCGATAATTTTAAGGTCATCAAGCGCATCTTTAAGTGCATCTAATTTTTCCTTATCCAGTTCTTCCTTTTCGGCCAAAGTTGAACCACTTAATTTCCACTCAGAATTATCATAATCGAGAATAAGTGGATTTCCCGTGCGGTTTAACTGACCTTGTGCGAGATTAACTTCATAGTTATCAAGGGTAATTTGTTTGATATTCCATTTATCCAAATCAAGAAAATCTTCTTCTACCCAATCAATAAATTTTGTGGAAACATCATTCGCATTTTGAACTTCTGCAGTGTAGACAGTGTTTTCTTGCGGTTTACGAACATATCTTGTCCTTGACAGTCCTTCTACCTCGTCACCAATTATGAGTTGGGCAAGGTTTGAACCTGAATTATTTTTCAATGCAATACTTTTCCCTACACCTTCATCACCTGGGTTTGCTTTGTTAGGGTCAACTACGCCATACATTGCATGTTCACCTGCCCCCTCAGAAGCGACATCCAAAATTCGTAAGTCTAAAAGAATGGTCGAGACGTCTTTGACTTGATTATTTGCGTTTGCCGGGTAGTCGGTTTTTTGTGGCCGGCGAATCCACCAACCTTTGTCTGTCTGTGCAATTTCAATTGATTTTGCTTCCAGGTTTTCTTCATCAATCTCAACAATTTCAATTCCTGTTGCGGATCGTGTATCAAAAGTTTCGAAGAGGGCTTGTCCCATTTGACTACCCTTACTGGTGGGATCAATTTTTTCTGGAGTTGTAAAGACGGCGAGTGCTACGAAGGCAGCAGTAACCGTAATAAAGGCAATGGACTTGGTGTTTTCGTTCATGGGTCTAAATTTTGTGTAAGATTAAATTTGATTGGAATGAACTAAGATCTTAGTCGTGAACCAACTGCTCCATCGATCTCAGCTTTTCTTTTCCTCGAAAAAACAATGAAGGCAACAATGAGAAGCGGAATGGGGGGGAGGAAAACAGACATATTTTGTATGAATTCTTGTTTCTCTTTGATTTCACGATCTCTTTGCCGTTCTGCTGCTTTGACTTTAGTGTTGGTGTCTTGTCGTAATTCTCGTTCTCTTTTTGCCAAATTCTTTTGAAGTTTTGCAGCTTCAGTTTGGAGTAATTGCATGAATTGCCCCTGAGTCATATTGCTTTGGCTATTTTGAACCTCTGCAAGCGCTTCGTTCAGTTTGCGATTTTCTTCCTGTAGGATTTTCTGAATTGAACTTTCTGCATTTTGGATAGTTTGGGTAGCAACTTCACGAGCTTCTTCTATACTTTTTTCAAATTCCTGCAAGGTGCGGTGAAGGCGACGACGATTCCTGATCTCCAGTAAACGATCTTCCTTGGCTAAACTATCAATTAAGTTCAGGGATAGCGTTACATTGTCCACATCAAGAGGGAAGTCGGATTCTGGGCCTCGGCTCCTTATATTAAAGAATGGATCAGCTAACACATCGATATCCGCGATTAAAATTACATTAATTTGATTGGTCTGATTTCCGTCCTGTACTGTACCGCCAATGGAAGCACCTATGGTTTCGGATAGATTGGAGCCCGAATATAGTGTTCTGTCTGGGTTAAAACGTCGAGGAGTTCCAAACACTCCACCAGTCCAAAAATTATCTAGACTGGTGGTTCCCGAAAGGTTCCCCCCCCTTGTCTTAAGTAGTGGTTCAAAAGTCAGGTTATTTGAAGGGTTTTCATAAAGCGAACCTGGGCAAGTGAATAAACAATATTGCAGTTCAGAGGTAACAGGTCCCCCAAGGAAGGAATTCTCTTTTCCACCTACATAAATGAATTCGTCGGGAAAATTGTCAGAGCGGGGGATTTTGGGAGTAGGATTGTAGGGATCACGTAAAATTCTTTTTTCTAGTCCCTTTAGCTTAGTATCGACCGGATCGAGCAGTTTTTGCTCGATGAAATTTCGGATGGGGTGTCCTGAATCCAATCCGTTTATTGAATCTCTAAGACTAGTTAGTGATAGACTCGCCCAATCGCTCGAGGAGAGGGGAGCATTCGCATTCAATCTAGCTTCGTATTCGGAAGTTTTCTTGATTAAATCATTAAGCTTAGTGAAAAAACTTCCGACCTCGGTAAATCTCCCTCTAGCAGGGGCTAAACTACGATTTGCACTAGCCTGTAATTGGAGAAGTTCATTCTTGATCGAGCCCAATCG
>JAQXBH010000045.1 GCA_029252505.1 Opitutales bacterium
CTTTTTATAGACTGCGAGTGTCCAGGGAATTTCTGATATGATTTTTTTGATTCTTTCCGTAGGGTCTAAAGGAAGAGAATTAATAATATCTTCCTGCGTGGCTAAAATCTCTTGATTGATAGTACCAAAATTTTGAACCCAAAATTGATACTTGTTAACCTCGGGTTCCTTTTCCTTATAAATTACATTTTTTCCTAAATCTGAAATTGTCGAAAGAGCAAGACTCAAAGTTTCAGAAGTAAGTTTTGTGGGTGGAATCAATTGTCTTTGTTGATTCCTGTAGTTTGCTATGTAACGATCCAAATATTCTTTCAGCTTAGGACTCGATAACCCAAGGATTTCTTTGTTGATCGAACCAAGTGCATTATCAACTGATGGCGAGGCAAGATTAGCACGAAGATTCTGAAGTTTTTTTAATAATCCGCCCTCGTTTACTCCCAATGCTCTTTCCGTGCGAAGGACTAGGGCCAAAAAGTCAAAAAGTAATTTCATATCTTTCATTGCCTTGTCCTCTTTGTAATTAAAGTCTTTTTGTATGCTATCAGAGATGTATTGTTCCACCACTTCAGCTAATTTTGTCCAGTACGAAGAAAAAAAGGTAGGGTCAGAAAGTAATTCTGCATTATTGTAAGCTAGGTCTAATTCTCCTTTGAGATTGTTATATCGGACCTCATCCCAGGAATAAAAATTTTCCTGAATCAATAAAAGGGGTAAATTGTAAGCAAAGGAAGCAAAGGGAGTACCAGGCTTGTAAGTTAATAAATTGGGGTAATTACTTCCATAATTTATTAAATTCTCATAAACTTCAGGGTCCGGAAATGCACTGCCCAACTGATTTAATTTCTCTTCACACCTCTGCCTTTCGGTAAGAAAATCTTCTGAAATCCCCTGAAAGTAATCCAAGTCCAGTTCAACCTGTGCACCCCATGGACGAGATGGATTTAATTGAACTAGTGCAGTCGGTAATCCCGATAATTTCATCGTTGTAGAATCGATAAAATCACTCCAGACGGGTTCCTTAAAAAAAACTTTTGTGGAATGAGGTGAGTGGGGAAGGACTGAATAAGTGAGAAGTAATTCATTCTCCCCCTCGGATAAAAATTGAAACATTTCTTCGGGTGCCAACTTGCTTGAAATGGATAACTCTTTTCGAGGTAGATCATAATCCTGGTTCACTTCTGAAAGGTCATTCAAATTAGCGTGTTGATGAGATAATAAAAATAAATCAATACATCCCCCATCCGAAGAAAGCAGGGGCAATCGAATAAGCTTTCCATTATTTAATGAATTCCATGCGTGATTAGAGCCATATGAAATTTCAATGCTTTTTCCCTCTGTTATCTCAAAATCAAAAGAATAACTCTTACCAGACTTAAAAGATATGTTTGCAATTTTGACTGGGTCTAGAGGGTGTTGACTCAATTTATATTCATTGCTGAATTCTTCGACAGGAGACTGTTGATCGAACTGATTAGTGGAAAACAATGATCCTCTTTTATAGTCCGTCATCCAAACAGCAGAGCTCGCCGAGTTCTTAGCCAAATCGCGGAATAAAGAAAGTAAAATATCAGCCGTTTCAGAATCGTTATAAACAAATGACTTTTTAGAATCATCAATTCTCCATTTTCCATTTTTTTCCACTCCTGGTATCCAAAAGAGGAATTTTTTTTCTGAAAGTAAGGAACTCGGAGATAAAATAAGCTCTTCAACCGATGGACTAATTTTCTTTTCAGGGAACTCAAAATCAAGAAAAGTAATTTCCTCACCATCCTCGCTTAAACGAATATTTAAATCGATTCCCTCTTCTCCTTTTTCAAGAAAGTCAAAAAGGTCTTTCATTTTTGCACTCTCTTCTTTTTTAAAAATATAGGCTTTTCTACTAGTGCCATTTATCGGCAATTGTATCCTCATTTGTTCAGGTTCAAAATAAGAGGAACCTTTCCCTCTTACTTGTTCAAGCACCATCGATTTGCCCTGCTGCTTGGAAGTTTTAGCAAGAATTGAATCATCAATCTTTTGATCGTCCGGTAATTCAAAGGGTTCGATGTGGACGACCCTTGATCCTTCCAACCGAAGAGTAAGAGGTGTTTTTTGACCCGATTGTAATAGTTTATTTAACTTTCTAATCCTGCTTGCTTCGTTGCCTTGGACACGACGTAGGTCATAGGAAAATGTTTTGTCTCCCACCACGAAATTTACCTGATCCCCCTCTTCAGAAATGGCAATTGTTTCCTCCTCATCGAAAGAAATATGTTGGGCTCGGCCACGATCTTCAGGTGCAGGAGCCATTGAGAGTTCATCAAAAATAATCTCTCCCTCCCTTTCTGTAAGAACTACCTTTAATTCATCCCCTTCCTGACCTCTCTCCAAAGTTTCTTTAAAACGGTCAAACTGGTCGTCATTAATATCTATCTTGAAAGGTTCATCAGTTCCCACATCAAGACTAACCCAACGTAAATAAGAGTGTTTTTTTGCAATTTTTAAGTATTCAACTTGATCCAATTGAGCAAATGCACCAGGTGCGACTGCATTTAAATTTGCTAAATTATCCCCTCCATCTGGTTCTTGTATAACCTCATTTGTTACTTTTATAGGGGGTTCAACTTTTTTAAACCAATCTCCAAGGTTGTAAGCCAAACCCACAATCAAAGCACCCAGCAAGCACAATGCGGTCGAAATAACAGCTAATTGTAGGAGCCAGGGTCTTTTCTTTTTTTCTTTTTGATTGGAGGCCTCCTGAGCCTTCACGGCTGATCCACTCGGAGCGGTGCTCAAGTAACCCGAATTAGCTCCCTTAATTTGCTCAACTTGTTTTTGACTGAGAGGAGAGCGAGTATTGGAAGAGCTTGCATTTTTGACTCTCTTAGTGGGGGCAGCGGTCGGACCTTTTCGAGCCACATGCGCAAGACCGGGGTCAACCTCATCTGCGATTGAACTTGATGTCCAATTTCGTAAATCAATATAATTACGCAAGCCACCTTGTTTCAATCTTTCTCCCGCCGGCTGACCCTCAATACCAACCCAAGCAAAAGACTTTACATCATCGTTCCCCTGCAAGAATGTGGTAAAGGAATAATCCCATGCATCCAAAGATAACTTCAGCAAAGCGGAAGATTCAGCAAATAACTGTAATAAATGTTCACTTTTTACGGGGCTATTTTCTAAGACAATGGGAGGCACCAACCCCGGAGAAACAAGGGTAGCCGCATTACCCGGGTCGTTGGTAAAACTTAACCAATTTTTACAGGGTATCAATCCGCTGGATTTATAACCAGTAAGGGTAATTTCCTCCCCCGGAGTAAGAAAACGTGCATCCTCCTCCCACTTACTCCTCCATCCATTCCAATTAAGAAAAATCTCTGCGGGCGATGGGCAGGTTGCAATTTCAAAGCCATCTAAGATTAGATGGTGGGCCAGATAGTTGGTTCGGTTAGTGTAATCAAGCCCAGCGTCACAAATTTTAGTGAGAACATAAAACTCCTCAGATCCTAATGTAATCTTTCGAAAGATTGAAATTTCGACCCGGGTTCCTCCCACTTGCTGTCCAAAATCATAGACACTCAACCTTTCGAGCTCACGGACTAGTCGATGCCTGAGGTCCTTGTGCCGAGCAACGGTACAATATCCAGTTCGTCCTGGTTCTAAACCTTGAGGCGTACTGGTAAAGATGAGTTGTTGAGCCATTAGAGGAAACCCATTCTAATTATGTACCGGAGACTACTGGCAACAATTCTGGTTCGACATGATGTAGCACCCATAATGTGGGAACCTCCACCATTACAGGATCCAGTTTGTCTGGGTCGGGGGCGATATATTTCTGTCCATCTAACTCAACCCGTTCAGGGCTGTGTCCGAATGGACTCACAGGGAAATAACGAACATTGCGAGAAAGTGCTTCAGAGTTAGCTACAATCGACGGATGCATGTCCATCATGAACTCCCTTAAAATTTCAGAATTTTTCTCCACGATATCCAAGTCTAATTTCTTATCTTTTATCGGCCAAAGAATTCGCTCCCAATCCAATTGGTCACGCAAAATATCACACTTTCCAATCATCACAGCAACAGGCACATCGATCTTATCTGCGATACTAATATTTTGATTCTGTTTTACCCGAATTTCGAGTTCAGCCATTATCGTGTCCTGCTGATCTAATCTCTTCCCACTTCCATCCAAAGAAAACTGCGGATCATCGTGGCCTTTAAGTGCTCGACGAAATTCAGGGCTAGCCACTGGGTCAAAAAGAAAAAAGATTCCCGCAGAACTCGCCACATGCAAAGTACCCGGGCTCTCTTCATTGGTAATCCCCGGTTCAAAGTGTTCCCCCGCATTATCATAGAATATGAGCGAACAATCATGGCCGGTGCCCCGTGGGTCAGATAAACTGAATATAAACGGACGGGGTAATGCCACCACTCGATCGTGCCTTTGCAATCGTTCATACATTTCACCCTCAAGTTGAGTTTTGATTAGCATTGCATCTGCTGAACTACTCCCTGCGAATAGTCGATTTTTCATTGAGTTTAAAATTGCATTACAACTCGGGTCTGCATCACGGAAAGCAATTCCAAACTCTCTAAAGAGGGTTCGTTGTAACTGACGGACTAAAACACTGAGATAATAAGACTTACCCGAACTTGGTGCTCCTACAATAGAAAAAATATGGTGGGACACATCCATAAAACCGGGTGGAAGTTTTCGGTGACAATGAGCACAGGCCACATCGGTGGTGGGTAACCCCATCGCATCCATCGCTTGTCCCTTTGAATTAAATTCAGTCGGTACGAAACGAAGCATTGCATCCTCTCCCAATTTACGGTCCCCCCTGAGGTCTTCATGAACTGCAATACTAAGCACATCGGCTCTATCAAACTTTAGCCAACAGGTCGGGCATGTAAATTCGCCACGATCCGGATCAACAACAATTTCCTCTTCGTATAGCGCCTCTTCTTCCTCCTCCTCCTCAGGTCTTTGTAAAAATTCCACCAAATGAACAACCCAGAACGGAACATCTAACCCAACGGGCTTAATCGCACATTCAGAGAGATCCGCACCAAATTCCTGTATCTTTTCTAAAACTTCATATCGACTACATTGTGTATAGTCTGTGCCCGTGCGTCCGTTGGCGAGTATCCATTGTCCTTGTTGAATTTGGTCCGCCCAGGACTTCGGATCTTTTCCGGCAAAGACGACTAATGGATACCCCATAAATTGAAGGGTACAAACCTCATCGTCCTCCACATTAAAAGGCTCTGCAAAGGGTCCCCCATTTACCAAAAGGCGCTCATCCCCTTTTTTATTCGGTACAATTCGAAAGGCACTGCCCGACTTTTTGACCATACAGGCACCCTCCCACCCTTCTCCACCGGGTACCTGCCAATCTGCATTCCCCATACATCCAACAATGAAGGGGAATTTATCGAGCATACGAAATTGCCCTTCAATGCAATCGTAAATGCCTATGGTGCTTTTCTTACCAAGCATAGTATAAATAATGTTTGAGAGTCATTGTGTAATACAAATAAAGTTATGAATTCAATGCTAGTAATTTTCCGTGCTTTATGGCAAAACAATTATAAAACTTCCCTGTGTATATTTCTTAAAACCTCAACCCTCTTTTCGTTTGATTCCGCCCGGATTTCCTTCCCTCAGCTCCTCGGGAAGAAATTCGTCCGGAAACCCTTGATAGCAGACCGGTCTTGCAAACCGCAAAATGGCCCCAGTCCCCACCGAGGTTGACCGACTTTCAGTGGTCGCTGGATAAGGCCCCCCATGGACAATTGATTCGCACACTTCCACTCCTGTCGGAAATTGATTAAATAACAGCCTGCCTACTCTCGTTTCCATCCGATCGAGTAAATTTTCATACTGCGGCAACCTTTCCTTATGACCGAAAAAACTGGCCGTTAATTGCCCCTCAAGCCCATTTGCTACTCTTAATAAGTCTTCTTTATCCCCATAAGAAACAAGCAGTGTAGCGGGTCCAAAGACTTCAGTTGTGAATGAAGGATTTTTCAAAAAACACTCAACGCTGATGTTTAAAACAACCGCATCTGCATCGCAACCGCCATTCCCTCCTTCCGATAAGTCGCTTTCAACGAGTATCTGCACTCCCTGCTGTGTTATCATTGTCTTAATTCCCGTGGAATAGGATTCCCGAATCCCATGGTGTAACATCGCGGACGGTGAATATTCCTTCATTTTTTCAACGTAGGATTCCCGAAATTTTTCCCCAGCTAAATTATCGGGATAAAATACAATTCCAGGATTAGTACAAAATTGTCCCCCGCCGAGAGTCGCTGAAGCATATAAACCATTGGCGACATTCTCCATTTCATCCGACTTCAATT
>JAQXBH010000066.1 GCA_029252505.1 Opitutales bacterium
CGCCTTCACCCCGAGGAGTGCCGCCGCCTGATGGGGTTTCCTGATGGTTTTAAACTCCACGACCGGCCCAATGTATCCTATAAACAATTCGGTAACTCCGTGGCGGTTCCGGTGGTGCGAAAAATCTTTCAATCAACCCTTCATGCACTAACGGCGGCCACCCGACAGGCGGCCTAGTGGAATATTCCTAATGGAGGTAAAAAAAATAGCCCTTTGTTGGAATGGCTCGGCGGTGGAAAATGCGGTGGAGTGGTTGGTTGAACAGTCAAGGAGTACAAAGTTTATCGATTTGTCGGGTCATTGGGTGATTACCCAAACCAGTGGTGCATCCCGTCGCCTAAGCGAAGGTCTTGCTCAGTATGCGCAGGAACGCGGATCAGCTTGTTTGTTGCCCAAGTGGAGCACGCCGGGTTCATTAATTAAACCAATGGGAGATTCGTTGGATGGGTTGCGCATTGCCACGCCCATTCAAGTGCTGGCCCAATGGGTTATGATTCTTAAGGAGAATGATCTTTCTCAATACCCCAACCTCTTTCCACGTATCCCGGAAGAACTTGATGTTTCCTGGGGACTTTCTATGGCCGGTGCTTTTGTGCATTTGCGGGAAACGCTGGCAGAAGCAAATCACGATTGTCAGTCAGTCGAGGAAAGTCGGTTGACTGAAAAGTGGGCGGAACAGGATCGATGGGCCGATTTGGCACGGTTGGAAAAAGGATACCGTGAAAGATTAAAGGGAGAGGGAATGATTGACCCGATGGATGCGAGGAGGAGTTGGGTTCGCAAATCGGTAGTCCCCGAGGGAATCAAAAGTGTTGTGTTATTAGGTGTGTCCGGATTCCCGGATCTGGCGAAGATTTCATTGGAAAATGTGGCAATGCAGGGAGTAGCTTTACAGTCGGTCATTTTTTGTTCGGATGAAAAAGATCTCAGTTCATTTGATGATTTTGGCAGACCGCTTCGGGCATTCTGGAGTACAAGACCGCTTGGATTATCGGATGATCAGTTGAACTTGGTTTTCGGTCCAATGGAACAGGCAAATTTCGCCAAGGATTTAATTCGCTCGCAACTGAGTGTGAGCCAAGAAAACCTCAATATTGGAGTTCTTGACCCTGAAGTAAAGGACGCTCTGTTTTCGTCGGGAGAATCTGAGCAAAACTCCCCTGTTTATTATGATCCGGAGGGCATGTCCGGGATCAAGGCACCCCTGTACAGCTGGTTGAAAGCAATTTATGAATTATTGGCAGGGGAGGAAATGAATGCAGCAATTCAATTATTGCGCTTTCCTTTGACCTTGAGCTGGCTGGAAAGGGAGGGCGTGGAGTCCAATATTCGGATTTGGTTGAAGGAATTAGATCAATTACACGCCAAGCATCTCAGTCGTACCCTTACCGATGGTATCCTGTTTTCGCAAAGGTCGCGGCGAACTGTTACCGAAGTTTTAGAAAAATTTTCGGGATTGATTGATAAGATTAAGACGGGTTCGTTTGAGCATGAAATTCGCGAATTGTTGGGTGGGGCTCTTTCTGCAAAGACCTTGGACCCAAGTCGGGGAGAGCACCAGTCTTATATTCAACTTCTTCCCAAGGTCAGTGATTGGTTGAAGGAGTTATCAAATGTGAACGGGATCAGTGTGCAGGAACGATTTTCCATTCTTTTAGGTTTAATTACCCAGGAGTCATGGACAACAGAAGAGACTGGTGAGGAATTATCCCTGCATGGATGGCTGGAATTGGTATGGGCAGATTCGCCTCATCTCGTGGTTTTGGGCTGCAATGATTCTTTTTTGCCAGCCTCCCTTCCGGTGAATACATTCATTCCCCAATCTCTTCGACGGGAACTTGGATTATGGACTGATGAGGACCGTGCGGGAAGGGATGCTTACTTACTTAATTGGTTAATTTCTTCACGCAAAAGCGAGTGTGAGCGGGTGGATTTTGTAATGGGGAAATTTAGCCGAAACGGTACACCGCTCAAGCCATCTTCTCTCTTTTTTCTTTGTGACCCGGACGATGAATATGAACTGCCCAACCGCTCGGAGAAACTTTTTGGCGAGGTTCCACCGGAAGGAGAAAACCCGGCTTGGGCCTATCCTTGGAAATTGGTTCCCGGTGAACATAACCCGGTTCGCCGAATCTCAGTGACTCAGTTTAGTTCGTTTTTAACCTGTCCGTTCCGATTCTACCTCAATAAGAAATTCAGAATGGAGGAATATAATACGGAGAAAGAGGAGGCTGATATAATGGATTTCGGTATTCTTACTCACTCCGCTCTGGAAGCATTATTAGATTTTGGAAAGGGGGAACCGGATGAAGAAACCATTTACCGGTATCTAATTCGCCGACTTGAAAAAGAGATTGCCGGTCGATTTGGGGAAAGCCCAAGTCTTTGCATCTTACAGCAAAAAGCCTCTATTGAACGTCGTTTAAAAAAGGTTGCTCAACTACATGTGCAGGATCTTTTGAGTGGCTGGCAAATTCAACAAGTGGAGAAGAAATTTCACCTTGATACCTGCGGTTCTCTAGATCCTGGGGAATGGAAGGTACTTGCAGGGGAGGATGAACCGGTTGAGTCGGAGAGCAGTCTACGGATTGTCGGCATGGTGGATCGGATTGATTTTCATGCTGAAAAGGGGGTGTTTCGATTAATTGACTACAAAACTTCCGACAAGGGATCGAAGCAACTGCACCTTAAAAAGAGTAGTTTGCGGAGGGAGGAATATCCAGAATATTTCTTTTTTGAGCGAGACGGAAAAACCATGCGGTGGATGAATTTACAACTTCCCCTTTATCGCATATGGGCGGAGAAGGCATTGTTGAATAAGGATGGCCCGGGATTGGAGGTGGGAATCTATAATGTACCCGCTTTGGAAGATAAGATAGGAGCGAATATGTGGCTTGAATTGGACGATGAATTAATGGAGGAAGCGATTATCTGTTGTGGTGGTATAATCAAAGATTTATTCAATCCGGCCGACCATAAACCTGCGTCCAAAGTGGAATACGATGATTTTGCAGATTTATTTTTTCATTCGCCTGAAGAGGCGGTTTTGGGTTTCGCGAAATGAGTACTTCAGGAAAGATTGAACTGCGAACTTTGATCAAGGCATCGGCGGGAAGTGGAAAAACATTTCGACTGACCGATCGCTTTATCTATCTGCTTCTTTGTGGCTCCGAACCGGAGAGCATTATTGCCCTGACATTTTCTCGAAAAGCGGCCGGGGAGTTTTTTGACGCGATTCTTTGTAAATTAGCAGAAGCGGCAAAAAATGAGCCTGACCGGGCCAGATTGGAGAAAGAATTTGGATTTTCAATCACTCCGAAGCAATTACGGGAGAAAATGTCTCTGCTTTTGGGAGCAATGAATCGTTTGACTTTGGGGACATTGGATTCTTTCTTTTTTTCCGTTCTGGCGTCCGCACCATTGGAGTATGGATTGGCGATCGGGTTTGATCTGATGGATGAAAGTTCAGCTCGAGAAAAGTGGTCTCTATGTTTAAGGCAGTGCTTCGAGGAGAGTATAGAGGAAAGTCCCTATCTAATTGATGCTTTCGCAAAGGCCCGAGCCGAGGCCGAGGACCGAGAGTTTTTCCCCTGGATGCTTGAACTTGCAACCTCTTTTCGGAACTTCCTTACCCAATGCCCGGAATCGAAAGACTGGGGTGCGGTCGAACAGTTATGGCCAAATGATTCTGCCTGGAAACAACTACCAAAGAACTATGATCCTTTGATTGATGCCAAGCAATCCATTGAGTGGTTGGAGGACGGAACTGCCTTTTTTGAACCGCCCCTGACTTCTTCTGCTCAGAAGAAAATTGTAATGGCTCTCGGAGAGTTTCGGGATTGGCGACCCGGTGCAGACTTATCGAAAACAAGTGCCGGCTTTAAAAAATTGTTTAAAAATGCGATGAACAAAAATTCATCGTTGATTTATTCTTATCATAAGGATTACCAGATCAGTGGTAAATGGGTAGATTCCGTAAAGCGGATGTCCGCCTATATTATCGGTGAAGAACTCAAGATATATGGCAAGCGCACGCAGGGGATTTTCACTCTATTAAACCGTGTCGTTAAAAGTTATAATAAGAAGGTTTTAGAAAAGGGTGGAATTATGTTTTCAGATTTACCCCTGCTGTTATCCAATTCAGAGAATGAAGTGGATCAATTAAATCGGGATTACCGTTTGGATAGAAAATATCAGCATTGGATGCTGGATGAGTTTCAGGACACGTCGCCTAGCCAGTGGGGAGTAATTGAGCCTCTTCTTGAGGAGGTACTTTACAATCCGGAGGATGAAAGAATGTTTTTTTGTGTGGGTGACCAAAAGCAGGCTATTTACGGATGGCGTGGTGGGGATTCCCGTTTGTTTGCATACTTGGAAAATAAGTTTAGTGAACGGTTGGAGGTCGAGGATATGAATGAATCCTGGCGCTCCGGTCTCGATGTGCTCGGGGCGGTCAATCAGGTTTTTGGTTCCCGGGCGGACCCGACCATTTTAATACCCAAGTGGAATGAAATTTGGAAAAACCATATACCATCTTTGAAAACAAAAGATTGTCGTGGCAATGTGGCTTGGTGGACCTCCAAGGATGAAGGTGAGCGATTCCGGGCAATCGCCGATTTGCTACGCGAGGTCGATCCGGTAAGTCGTGGTTGGACTTGTGCCATTCTTACGCAAAAGAGGCAAGCGGCCCGAGAATTAGTTGATTTTCTTAGACGGGAATTACCCGGTATGCCGGTGGAGGAGGAAGTGGGGTCATTGCCCGCCCGGGATAATGGTTTCTCTCAATATTTATTATCTCTCTTGCGTGCTGCGGTTCATCCCACGGACCAATGGGCGATCGGGCACTTGAAAATGTGCCCGTTTATGGAAGCAAATTCAGAATCTCTGGATCCAATCTTGGAAGAGGTTAGGGAAGTAGTTTATGAATGTGGCTTTGCCTCCTTTGTCAAGGAGTGGGGCGAGAAAGCATTGCCTTCTGTGGAGCCCGAAGCCAAGGTATTTGTTCGTAAAAGAATGGAAGAAATTCTGACCATGGCCCAGTCGTTTGACCAGAAGGGAGTCAGGAATATCGATCTTTTTCTCGATTTTGCCCGCCGAACAGAATCTTCAAAGGGAGCGATGGAATCGAGTATTCGGGCGATGACTATTCATGGATCGAAGGGTCTGACTTTTGATATGGTGATTATGCCAGATTTGGGCGGGGGAAGTTTAAGAAATAGCGGAGGTTTCCAGTCAGGGAATGGAATTGAATTATACCAACGAGCCACGAGCTCAGGACTTGGGTTTGACTGGGTATTAGCAAAGCCCAAGAAAATCCTACAGGAAACAGATCCCTTTCTAGCAGGTATGTTAGAAGCTGATGAAGACGCGGCTGCCTTTGAGAGCCTGTGTAAGTTTTATGTGGGAATGACCCGGCCAGCCCGTGCACTTTATCTTTTTTCAGAACCGTACAATCCGAAATCGAAGTCCAAAAACTTCATTTATCTTCTAGATGATACATTAACAACAGGTTCAGAGATGGATCAGAATTTAATTGATCAAACCCACCAGCTCGTTGGGCAAAGGGGTAGTGAGTTTGATCTCGCTTACTGTAAGGGTTCACCGGACTGGTGGAAAGAGCGGGGCCAGACTGCATCCATTCCGGAGAAGAGTGCCAGTGTAAAGAACCCGAAGCAGAGGTTTCGAAAATACCGTACCCTTTTTAAATCGAGGCCTTCCGATAAAGACCAAGGTGGTTTGAAGGTCTATGATTTACTACGATTAGGAGCGAACTCAGCAAAGGAATTGGGAACCGAGGTTCATGCTTTGTTTGAAAAAGTGGAATGGTGGAGAAGTACAATCGAGGTTTCCGATTGGTTGCAAGAAAATGGATCAGGTTTTTCGGTGAAGGCGTTGGATATTTTTAAACGAGCGATGGAACACCCGGAAATAACCAAGCTTTTTTCTTTGCCATCCTTCAATACGGAAGTGTGGAGGGAGCGTAGTTTTGCCTGCCAAAATAAGGATAAATTGGTACAAGGAGTCTTTGATCGGGTCGTGTTAAAATTTTCGGCCTGTGGTGAAATTGAATCTGCCGAGATTATCGATTTTAAGACAGATCGACTAGGTGAAGAGCTTAGTTTCGATCAACTAATCGACCGTCACAGGGCACAGTTAGAGTCCTACCGTTCGGCTCTTGCCAGGGTAATTGGATTGCCCAATAATAAAATCAGTATGATATTACTTTTTACCTCGCTCCCGCAGATTTTTTCGTGGAAATAACAATTTTGCTTTTGAATGATTGCAAGTAAGTCTGCAAAAAATACCCTCGGTTGCCTAGTCGGTTGTGCCATTGGGGACCTCGGAGCCATTTATTTATTTCAACTCCACTATTTACCCGAATCTATTCCGCCTCATTTATGGACAACCGTCTGGATTGTTGCCATGAGCTCGGGTATTATTACCAGCGTAATTTTAGAAACCATTATTCTTTGGAAACAATTGGGGCCAAAGGAAGCTTTTCGGACTGCGATTGGGATGAGTATGATTTCCATGATTCTGATGGAAATTGCCATGAATATCGTCGATTATGGAATGATGGGAGAGCCGGCGATTACTCTTTCAATCTTACCTTTTACCTTAGGCTCTGGTTTTCTTGCCGCCTGGCCCTATAACTATTG
>JAQXBH010000069.1 GCA_029252505.1 Opitutales bacterium
TCATCGGCAATGACAATTCGACCTTTTCCATCCACACATAGATGCTTAGGTCCATTGAAGGACGATTTTCTGGCTGATCCGTCCTTATTCCCCTTTTTTCCGGTTCCCGCTACTGTGTAAATATTTCCATTAGGACGGACCACCCGTAAGCAATTACCATTTCTTTCGAGTATGAACAGATTGCCTCTTGGGTCCATAACCGCAGCTCTCGGGTCAATCAGTGGTTGCTTGAGGCTCTGTTTTCCGTCTATTGGTTTCCCTTTTTTCCCGTTGCCTGCCAATGTGCGAATATTGCCCGAAGACAGATCGATAGCCCGAATGCGTCGGTTTCGAATATCCGCGATCAGCAAAGTTTGTTCATCTGGAGTCAGACTGATAGAAATCGGAGTATCCAAAAGAGCTTCTTGAGCGGGCCCGTCGTCTCCTGAAAAGCCTTTTTTTCCCGGAGTTCCGGCGAGTGTGGATATCCGACTAGTCTTCCCATCGATCTTGCGTACCAAGTTGTTATTTGTGTCTGAAATGTAGAGGTCGTTGTTCGAGGCCCAAGCGAGGTTGTGCATACGGTTGTAAACTCCTTTATCTGCAGGTAACCCATCGCCCGCATATCCTTTTTCTCCGTTTCCTGAAAAGGTTCGAATTGTACCCACCTGATCGAGCAAAAGAATTCGTCCACCTTCGTACTCTGCAATGTACGCATTACCCTTGTCATCAAAGGCAACTCCAAAGGGGGAATGAAGGCCATGTTTCGGACCAATTATCTCAGACAGTTGAGCCTCCCCAAAGCTAAGGAAAGCGATTGTAATAAAAGGTAAGCCGAACATAAGTGGCTTCATCATAGAAAGAAGGGGGGGAAGACTTACTGTCCCTTGGAGATCATGGGAAAGTCATCGGTTCGGAAAGGAGTAACCGGAAGAGTGACCGAACCGTCTTTGCGGTAGAGATTGCAAACTGGATTATCTGCCCAAGCGTATCGGGCCGCGACCGGATTTTCGATTCCTTCTGCCCAGACCTCCACTTGATTCTTACCGAGGAGCTTAGCCTGAGCCCACACGAATTTCTGGTCCTTTCCACAAATCGCAAAGCCAACAGCTTCACGTACATCAAAGCAATAAAGTCCCTGCCCAACATCACCAAGAGTAAGAACCATTTTGTTTCCCTTGATTTCCATCGATTGGTAGCGCGGACTTTGGCAGGCGATTTCTATCCCATAGTCTTTGTTGAGAGCATTACGAACGAGGCGGTTGGCCACTATTTGTTTATTGCGTGGATGGATATCCCGTCCTTCTCCTACATCAATGATTACTGCTTCTCCGACATTTTTCAGTTTATCGAGTGTCAATGTCTGTGCTTCCCGTAATTCTGGCCAAGTCTGTTCAGTCGGAGGTTCTGGAACTTCGTTCATGAAATCGGCCAATTGTACCCAATAGAAAGAAAAGTCGCCCTGGTTCCATGCTTCTCTCCAGGACTGGATCATTAGAGGAAATACTTCTCGGTAAGCATGTCCGCGCCTCCCGTTACTTTCTCCCTGGTACCAAATTGCACCCTTCATTCCATATCCGATAATAGGATTTAAGACTCCGTTGTATAGGTTGCCTGGTCGATGTTGTCCGGTCAGTTGGTTACGGGGAGGACGGGGACGACCAGAAGGTTGTGGTTTGCCCAACTTACGGGCTGCCTGGGACTTTTCCTGCCACTTCTTGAGTTTTGCTTGGTAACTCGCCAGAAGTTTCTCGTAATCAAAGGTGGATTCAGTCTCTTTCCATTGCTCCATGTAGGGCTTTGCGACAGGGAGTTTGTTCAATCGGTCCCTGGGAATCCATGCCTCGCAGGCTGATCCGCCCCAAGCGTTATCAATCAGACCAACTGGAATTTTTAATGCCTGATGTAAACGTCGTCCGAACAGGTAGCCCACTGCAGAGAAATTTTTGGCGAGCTCTGGAGTGGTGGCTTCCCATTGTCCCTTAAAGTCGATTTGAGCCTCCTGTGTGCCAACTTGTGGAATGCTGATTAGACGAAGATTGGGATAGTTTGCAGTCATTACTTCAAGGTCGGCATCATCAGAATTGCCTAGACCCCATCCCATGTTGGACTGACCGGAACAGAGCCAAACTTCACCCACGAGAATATTGTTATACTTTATATTATTTATTCTTAAAGTTTTTGCATCGTTTGATGCTATCATGGGGTCTAATTTGACCCTCCAATTCCCATTAGCATCCGCATTTGTAGAATGATTTTGTCCGGCAATTGAAACCTTTATGGTCTCACCTGCATCGGCCCATCCCCAAATCGGGTTTTTATGGTTTTGTTGAAGAACCATGTTATCCCCAATAATGGCGGGCGTTTTAACTTCCGCCAAGCAAGAGGACAGAATTGTAAACAGCCCAGGAATAAAAAAGCAGGCCTTTAGTAAGGAACGGGAATTAAGTGGAAACAGTTTCATAATTTCAGAAAAAAAACAGGCCGTCCTTCGGTCAAGCTATAATAGACAGGATTCACAAAAGTAAATTTTGAATATCGATTAATTTTGAGAGCTAAAATCAATTACAAATACATCTTCCAGTATTGGTTTAAGTTGGGTAACAAATTCTTTATGTTGCGGATGGGGTAGGTAGTTTGCCCGTGCATCTTCATCTTTAAAGGTAATAATAAAGCAATGGGTTAGTCCTTTATTTAAGTTTTCCGGACTGTTGTTTTTTCCCCCATCGATTTTGAGCACACCGGGGATTTTGTCCCGCAGTGCAAAAAAAGATTGCTCGAGCAGTTTAACTTCATCGGAGGATGTGTTTGTAAGAAATTTAAAACATACAATATGTTGAATAAGGTTGTTTGTTTTATTTGTTTTGAGATGGGGTTTATTCATGGCAAAATAGATTACGAGAGAATAAAGTTAAAATATTATGATATTTTATCAACCCCTCTCTTGACTTGCACGCAATCCTTGGCAAAATGGTTTCAATGACTTCTGAATTTGATTGGTTTATGATAACAATGCCCGTATTTGCTCTTATTGTATGGGCAATCGTAATGGTGGGTTCGATGGAAAAGCAGCCTAAGTTTCTAGATGGTGCAATGGCCAAAAAGTTATTCGATGTTATATTCTTTGGCGTATTCGGAATCGGCATAATTGTTTCTCTCTACTACATGCTGTTGCGATTTGTTGAACTACTTGGCAATTATTGAGCAATACTACCCATTTACGGGCTTTCAATGGTTGCTTCAAATTCTATTCAGCAAAACAACCATTATACACTAACTTCTAGCAGTATTGCTAGCATAAGACTCATCTCTTTTTTGTGTTTTCAAGCTAGTACGCTCCAACATTTTCTCAATACGAGACAACTAATTAGTATTGGAATTACCTAAGACAATATGTCTTGAAGATTTAAGTATTAAACTGTGCTTCTGATTTTGTTAGTTTCCTAACTAAGTCAGTCTGTCTCACTAATGTCTTATCATTTCGAATTGCCATAGAATATGCAGCCGGATCTCCGACAAATATAACCTTTTTCTTCGCCCGAGTAAGTCCAGTGTAGACCAGGTTTCGCTGAAGCATCATAAAGTGTTGCTTGAGGAGAGGGAAGATAACAATGGGATATTCACTCCCCTGGCTTTTATGGACAGAAATTGCATAAGCGGGCTGGAGGTCGGCAATTTCCATTCGTTCGTAAATAATTCTTTTTCCTTCGAAGAGAATTTCGATCTTCCCATTGATAGAGTCTACCGATTCGATAATTCCCATATCACCGTTAAAGACGTCTTTATCATAGTTATTTCGAGTTTGAATCACTTTGTCTCCCTCACGAAATAGGTTAGAACCCATGCTGTGGGAGGCACCATGGGGATTGAGTGCCTCCCGGATCTGATCATTCAGATTTCCGATTCCAGCAATTCCTCGATGCAGTGGCGCGAGAACCTGGACATCTTGATTCGGGTTAATGGACAACTTCCTGGGTAGAATTTGACGGCAAAGTTTGGTCACTGCTTCAATACAAAGTTCAGGAGTAATCGCTCGAATAAAGGTAACATCTTGTCCCGGGTTTATCTCGTCAGGGGAATCAATTGGCGTCGGAACTGAACCCTTTCCGCACAGTATACCATGTGCCAGTTCAACAATACCGCTATTTTCTGCCTGACGAAAAGTAACCTGTAAACGAGTGACAGAAAATAGTTCACACTCAATTAAATCTTTAAGTACATTTCCCGATCCAACCGAGGGAAGTTGATCGGCATCTCCCACCAAGAGCACATGGGCATGAGCAGGGACGGAGCGAAAAAGAGCCGCGGCCAAACGAATATCTAACATGCTGGTTTCATCCATGATCAGAAAATCGCAAACCAATGGCGCTCTTTCGTTGACTGTAAAACCACCATGGGCGGGATCAAATTTTAATAAACGATGAACTGTTTGTGCCAAGTGAGATGCACTCTCAGCCATTCTTCTCGCCGCACGGCCGGTCGGAGCAGCTAATAGTACCTTTGCTTTCTTCGCTTTTAATATCGATACAATTGCCCGAAGAATAGTGGTTTTTCCGGTTCCCGGGCCACCGGTCAAAATGGCCACTTTTGAAGACAGTGCATTTCGAATTCCTTCGCTTTGAGCATCCGCGAATGAAAATCCAGCCTTTGCCTGGGCCCATTCGACTGCTTTATCAATTAATATACTCGGAAGAGATGACTGTGTTTTCAGACTGGCTTTGAGTGCCTTGGCAATACTCTGCTCGGCTTTTGAGGAAGAGGGAAACTGCAGCCAATCTGGCTGGGTAGTAACTAATTCCCCATTTGCCAACAACGATTGAATTCTATTTTCCACCTCCTCTGCCTGCGCTTCCAGTAAGGTACTTGCCTGTAGTGCAATCTCTCTGCGTTCCATATGAGTATGTCCTTCATCCTCTGCTTCCTGTTGAGTATGAAGAATGCCCGCCTCGATTCTTTCGGGTCCATTACTGGATAAGCCTAGGTTCAGGGCAATTTTGTCCGCAGTTTTAAAACCAATTCCCTTTACATCCCGGATTATACGATAGGGATCGTTTTCCAACACGGACTTGGTATTATCTCCATATTTCCGAACTAAGCGCAAGCACAGTGCATCTGTTACTCCGTATGTCTGCAGGAACATCATTACTTCACGGATTGCTTTTTGCTCCGCCCACGCCTCTTTAATTCCCTTTACTCTTTTGGACCCAATTCCTGGGATTTCTCGGAGTCGACCCGAATCATCAGAGATCACTTTTAATGTATCCGCTCCAAAATGATCGACAATTTTATTGGCATAAGTCTTCCCAATTCCATGAACCAATCCACTGCCTAAATATTTTCTAATTCCATAGGCAGACGCAGGTAATTTACTTTCAAATTTTTGAAATGAGAATTGTTTCCCGTGCTTCGGGTGATTGGACCAATTTCCTTCCAGGACCAATGTTTCTCCGCATTGAATTTGCGGTGCTTTTCCGACAACCGCAATTTCGACACTCTTATCATTCTCCCGAAGTTTACCAATCAGGAAACCATTCTCTTCATTGTAGAAAGTAATTCGCTCAAGAACACCTTCAAGTGAGGATCCTGATGAATTATTTTTATTTTTAGATTGGGACATAAATGAAATTAAGCTCATTTAATGAAATGCCCTTCAGGATATTTAAAGCAAATCAATAATTCAGCCCTAAACTTAAACCTATTTGATGAAATGACTGATCGCCGAAATTTCCGGCAGATTCGTATCCATCGTACTGATAGTATAAGATTGTATTAGTAAAGTTTGTCCATTGCAGACCAATTCCAATTAACGATGAATAGTAAAAAGAATTATCCTTTTGGGTAATTGAATTAGTAAGAATCCGTAAGTTTTGATTAGTAAATGCAACACCAACAGATATTTTTCCATTAATGAATACGGTTTCGTTTAATTGAGTCCTCCATCCAGCAAGCAAGGAGGTCATTAATGCTTTATTTTCCCCCGCGGTAAGCATTTCTCCAACAATTGGAATCCCAGCAATCTTGTCATTTCCAAAAAACTTCCCGGAAACAGAAGTGCCCAGTGAAAAGGAACCAAAGCGTCTTGCATATTCGATTTCAAACTGACTGCCATTTTCAAAGTGGATTCCGTAGTTTCGAAATGTTGAGTTTTTGGGTAATAAAAAACCGAAATAAAGATTTAATCTATTTTTTGAACTTTCCTTTATTTTGATTTTTTCCTCAATGCTTAGACTCTCTTTCAGGGTTTTTATTTCAGAGTTTTCTAATTCAAGGCTTTCTTCGTTCCTTTTAATGATAATTATGTTAATCTTTTCTTCGATAGACATGTAAGTACGATTCAGCTTGTCAATGCGTTCTGCCAGGTGATTGAGAGTTTCAGAGACTGATTTAGTTCCTGCACTAATTACAATGAGATAACCACAAGTCCAAAATAGAAAAAAGATTTTTCTCATCTCTTAATTCCCATAGAGAATAACCCTTCCCACACCATTGAGTTTTTCATTCTCACTTAAGCTGGATTTCATTATCTTGATTATAGTTAGACTCTCATTTCCCGCATAATCCCGCATGATTTTTTGAAGAATATCTGTTTTGTCCCATTGCTTTGATTTTGAATTAAAGAAGATATTTTGATCCTTGAAATTCTCCTCGAAGAAAAGCCAGGCAGAATATTCGGGACTATAAAAATAGGGGAATGCCTTACTTGAAGTCCAAAGCCAGTCAAAAGCTTCATGCCAAAACCAACCTTTTGAAGTAGACTTTTCTACTGGGTACAACCACCCCATTAATTCATGATAAATCCACTCGTTTTGACTTTGGTAAAAAACGCCAAACCAATCGGATTTGAACCACGACGGTATAATTTCTGGAGATCTAAAAAGAGTATTTGAAGAAATTTCCAAGAATTTTGGGAGGGGTTGATTTCCTGCTTCGTTATATAGTAACGAATTGGAAATCTTTAGAGCGGTTTCATGCAAGGTACTATAAAGGGAGTTATTTCTTGTTTTTATTTCTCCTCTAAGCCATGTGTTTAACGATTGGGGTAATTCTCTTCTCCATTTTTCAGTGGTCAGATCCAATGAGATATAACAATCCTGAGAATTTAAAGTTTCCCGTTTAATAAAAATACATGGAAATCCATTTTGGGTCCTAAATTTTCCTGAAGAAACAGAAATGGTATCTGAATCACGTTCCAAAGTTTTTATCGTATGAACAGCCCAATTACTTAGGTTGGGGTATATTTTTTCTGCATATGTACTTAGTGTGACAAAGGAATTTGATGATTCATCAGAAAGATTATAAAGACCTTTCGAATAGATATCCTGTCCGACGAATGTTTTAATAAAATCAACTGTTACATCATTAGGAATTGAGAATGTGATGGGACCATCTGATATCGTATGATTATTTTCCGCAAAAAATGGAATACTAATTTCTTTAATTTTAAAATCGCTATCCTGTAATTCGATTTGATCATTTTCAAAATTTAAAGATTTTGCCATTTCCATGGCGATTGGGAAAACACCTTCATAGATCGGGTCGTAAAACCCAACGATTTGTACTTTTAACCATGTACTATCGTTTCCGATTGTAGATGTTGAATATCTATTTTTCCACTCCGGTGTTGTCAGATCAACTGTGATGAAGAAATCAAGAGTGGTATCTACCTGTCTGACTACAGAAACTCCATTAAATCCATAATCATTTTTGAAATTCTCAACCATGAAAAGCTGCCCTTTTTCGGATTTATTCCAAGTTGAACTTTGGTGAATTGCCCAAGTTTCGAGATCGGGGTAATGGGATTCGGAATGAGCAATTAAAGTTGAGAATGAATCTTCAGATTTAATTTCAAGGTTGTGTTGAACCTTTGTGATTTTACCTATTTCAAAATAATTATCCTTGAATTCGATTTTCATATTACTTGGAATATTGTAAGATAGGGGACCGTCCGATATGTATCTCGTCGAATTATTACTTACCTTTGGATAGTCTATTTTTATTTCCTTTAAACTTTGTATGAGGACTGGTTTTTTCGGATCATAATGGATTGATTTGGCAATCTTTAACGCGCTTGAATACACACTATTTTCTTGCGGGTCTTTGTATCCAAAGATTTGAACTTGCAGCCAAGTTTTTGGGTTATTTGTAATTTCTAAATTTTTATCTCTCCATACTTTTGTGGTGAGGTCTAATGATATGTAAAAATCTCTTTCAGGTCCGTTTTCCCGAACGATCGAGATACCATTGAACCCTGATTCGGTAAAAAATTTTTCTGCTGAAAACAGTTCGCCAGTCGGAGAACTAGACCAATTTTTCTGTTGTGCAGATGCCCAGTAGTTTAGATCGCTATGTTCATTATTGGGTCGAATGATAATTGAAATATGAGGGGAGTTTGATTCTGAGGTAATAATGTTTTGCCCCGAACCATTTAAACCGATGGCTATTGAAGGATTGGTCCCGATCTTTGACATCGCGGTAACTATATATTGTGCGTTGCTTTGTTCCTTTAGTTCAAAATAACTTTTCAGGACATCAACTGAACTGTTTTCCGGTATTTTAAATGAAACTGGTCCGTCCGAAAAACTTCGGAACGAATCGGATTCATCTCTATATTCTTGGGCTGTTGTTTGACCAGCGATAATTAAAAAAAATAACGATATGAAAAAGCAAATCGTTAAACTCCGTAAAGGCTTTATTTGAGGCAATAAAAAGCTGACTGCAAGTGGGAGTGCTTGCGGGAAAAAATTATTTGGGCAAAATAAATTTCTAAGCAAAAGGATTTAATAAAACCCTATCCGTTTTTAATTTAAATAAGCAAATAGATTTTTTCAAAATCTATTTGCTTATTTAAATTATCTCGTTCGATTGAAGGCGCTCACCAGCGCGAGTAGACTACTCTTTTCTATACTGGAACTGATTCCGCACCCGTAGGCAACGCGTCCGACCTTTGATTGTAATTGAACGAAAGAGGCAGACTCAGTGGCAGAGCCTCCACCAATTGAATGTTGGCGATAGTCAGAAAGTTTAAAATCTTTTAACCCGGCCACTTCCAATCCATTGACAAAAGCGTTAATGGGGCCATTTCCTGATCCGGTAACTTCTTTTTCTTCCCCGTTTATTTTAACAGTGGCACTACAAGTGACCTCTTCCTGTCCCTGTTCTTTTGCGGAGTCGTAGGAAATTAATTCGAGTGGTGATTTATTATCCAAGAATGCTTTCTTAAAGAAAGCAAATATTTCTTCAGCGGTAAGTTCCCGGGATTCAGAGTCTGCTTTTTCATTAATGAGGTTACCCACTTCTGGATGCATTGGCTTGGGAAGGTCGAGTCCAAACTCGCGGGACAAAATATAGGCGACTCCCCCTTTTCCACTTTGACTGTTTATACGAATGATTTCCTCATAGGAACGCCCGAGGTCGCGCGGGTCGATCGATAAGTAGGGCACTTGCCAATGGGTTTGATTTGAATCGCCCTCTTTTTCGCGCAGGTCCATCCCTTTTTTAATTGCATCCTGATGGGAACCGGAAAAGGCGGTGAATACTAAATCCCCGGCATAGGGATGACGGTCGTGCACAGACATTCCCGTTGTCTGTTCATAAACTTCTCTAATTTGATCAAGGTTATCAAAATTTAATTCCGGATGCAGACCCTGGGCGTACATATTTAAGGCAACGGTCACAATATCCAGGTTGCCGGTTCGCTCTCCATTTCCAAATAGAGTACCTTCCACCCGGTCGGCACCGGCGAGTAGGCCAAGTTCGGTCGCAGCGGTACCAGTTCCACGATCATTATGAGTATGTAAACTAATGATCGCCTTATTTCTTTCTTTCAGGTTGGTACAAAACCATTCGATCTGATCGGCGTGAACATTGGGAGTGAAGAGTTCAACCGTTGCGGGCAGATTAAGGATAATCGGATTTTGCTCAGTCGGCTCCCATGCATCCATAACCGCTTCGCAAACCTCGAGCGAATAATCTACTTCTGTGTCCGAAAAACTCTCCGGAGAATATTCAAGTTGTACTTCAGTATCCGAAAGTTCTGACAAGTATTTTTTGACCAGTTTAACTCCTTCCACCGCGATATTTTTAATTTCTTCTTTGGATTTACCAAATGTCACCCGGCGTTGGAGAGGGGAAGTTGAATTGTAGAGGTGAAGAATTGCCTTTTGTGCACCCTGTAGACTTTCAAAACTACGCTTAATCAAATGTTCGCGAGCCTGAGTGAGCACCTGCAGAGCCACTCCGTCAGGAACGAGATTGTCGTCTATTAACTTCCGGGCAAAATCAAATTCGGTTTGGGCAGCAGAGGGGAATCCAATTTCGATCTGCTTGAATCCGATTTCGCAGAGAAGTTTAAAAAGTTCCAGCTTTTCCTTAACACCCATGGGGATGGGGAGTGCCTGATTACCGTCCCGTAAGTCCACACTGCACCAATGTGGAACACGATCGATAGTATGGTTGGGCCATTGCCGGTTAGGCAGGTCGATTGTCCCCCATGGACGATATTTAGTGATCGGATGCATTTGCATTGTTATTCTGTATTATATGAATTCGATTCGATTGAAAAGAGGAAAGCCGTGGTTAAATCATGATTGCGAAGAATCTTCGTTTATTTAAGATAAGCACTTATTCAAGATGATTGCTACAGAAACTAGTCCGCCACTTTGTGGTAAAACCATTGCCCTCGGGGTGTCTGGTTCGATTGCGGCCTACAAGGCAGCTGATTTGACCAGTGAATTGAGAAGGTCCGGGGCAGATGTTCATGTGGTGATGACGGAATCCGCCACCCAGTTCATTTCTGCTCTTACACTGGGTACACTTTCCCGAAATCCTGTTCTCACATCCTTCTGGGATGAAGAAGGCTGGCAACCCGGTCATATTGAACTTGCGGACAAGATCGATCTTTTCCTGGTGGCCCCCGCCACCGCCCATCAAGTGGGGAACTATGCCAACGGCCTGGCCCCTGATTTATTAGGTGCGATTTATTTGGCGACCAAAGCACCGGTAATGCTCGCACCCGCGATGAACGGAAAAATGTATGAGCATGAAGCGGTGCAAAAGAATCTGGAAACTTTAAAGGGCAGGGGAGTGGAAATCGTCGAACCAATGGTCGGTGAACTCGCATGTGGGTACGAAGGAATTGGGAAATTGGCTCCCCTAGAGACAATCGCCGAGTGCGTAGTTTCGAAACTTGGGTAAACTAATTTGACAATGCGTGCGTCATTGCGTACGCTATTTTATTATGACTACGATATCCGCAACTCAGGCTAGAAAGAATTTATATTCCCTCATTGATGAAGCCAATGATTCTCACCAGCCTATTCAAATCACCGGGAAGCGCTCCAATGCGGTTTTGCTTTCGGAGAGTGATTGGCGGGCGATCCAGGAGACTCTTCATCTTCAGGCTATTTCCGGCATGGTCGACTCGATCAAGGAGGCAAGTGAGGAAGGGATTGAACAAGCTAGTGACGAGCTTGTCTGGTGAGTGGTTACAGGGTTGTTTTTTCCCGACATGCTCAGCGTGATGCCAAGAAAATAACCAAGAGTAACTTAAAAGAATCCGCCCAGAAACTGATTGCCATTTTGGGAGTGGATCCTTTTCAAAATCCCCCTCCTTTTGAAAGCCTCAAAGGTGACCTGCAGGGCTTTTGTTCGAGACGAATTAATATTCAGCACCGACTAGTTTACGAAGTGGATAAAGAAAGTAAGACGGTATTGGTCCTTCGGATGTGGACCCATTACTAATGATCGTACTACAGGTGCAACCTGCTTTGTGTGGAAACTTATTTATTGTACCTAGTTGTTTAGGATATTCATTTGTGGTGGAAAGATTATGGCAAAAAAAACGCCCGACAAAAAATGTCGGACGTTTTACGGGGTAAAAGTGAATTTAACAGGTCAGGCAGCGTCGCGAAGGTCGTGTAGGGAACTTTGCTTTCGTTTGACCCGTAGTAGGCGAGAGCGTCTGCGTAATCCTCGATCCAGTTTTTCAACTAAGTCATCGATGGATTTATTAATATTATCACTCGCGGTTGAAATGGTAATCGTTGTGCCTTTGAGTTCCAGGTGGCCTTTTGCAATAAACTCGTCTTTGTGAGAAGAAGATTTAGAGTCATGCTCCAATTCAACACGGGCCCGGATGATTTTCTCCTCGTGTTTAAAGATCTTTTCCATTTTTTCTGAGACGAGGCTTTTGTGACCGTCTTTGAGATCGAAGTGGAGACCGGAGAGAATCAGATTGTTCTTCATATGCGTTTTATATTTTTGGTTATTGAGTTTTAGTTGTCCATAAGGGACAAGCATAACCTTGCACACACGAATTGTTATTTCCAATAAAAGTTTTCCTTTTTTTTAAAATTACCCATTTTTTCATGTTTTTATTATCAAAAATATATTTTGAATGAAATTTTCCACACAAAATAAAGAAGCACCATTAATTAGTGAAGATCTCCTTCGAGAATCGATCCTGTTCGAGGACGAGGATATTATAGTGGTGAACAAACCGGGGTGGTTTGTTTGTCATCCTTCGAAATCCGGTCCTTGGTCGAGTTTGGTAGGAGCAACCAGAGAACTGTTAGGAATTGATACAATCTTTTTGGTGGGAAGATTGGATCGAGAGACCAGCGGAGTCGTGGTAATGGCGAAAACTAAAACTGCAGGGCGACATTGGCAAAAGGCATTAGAGGAAAAAAAGGTAAAAAGGACTTACTTGGCGATTGTGGAGGGGGAAATGAGTGAGGAGGTACTAGTCGCTGGTTTTGTTGGAAACGATCCGGACAGTAAGGTTTTTGTTAAACAACGAGTAACTGCAAAGAGTAGGACCTCGAAAAAAGCAGAGACTCGTTTTTATCCGCTATTTTGTGCGGAGGGCTACACCTTTGTTTCAGTGGTAACCAAAACGGGAAGAAAGCATCAAATTCGAGTTCATGCCCAATCAACTGGCTTTCCTTTGGTGGGAGAAAAGTTATATGGGCACGATGAATCTTATTATTTAAATTTTTGCGAATCGGGTTGGAATCCGTCGTGGATGGATAAACTGGGCATGGATCGACAGGCCTTACATGCCAGGAGGTTTGGCTATTTACATGAGGGACCCATTTTCGAGGCGGATATTGCTCCCGATTTTATGTGTTTTTTGACCGAGAAGATGGATTTGAAATCCGTTCAAACGAATGATTTATTGAGTAAGGCAAATTTGTGGGAAAATGAACAGCTGTGTTTAGAATAAGGTTGTGCAAGAGAGGCAGATTCGATAGCGAGTGGTATACATATGAGTACTAGCGGAAGTCCATTGGAAGCATTGAAGGGCGGTTTTCGGAGAGCCTGTGTAAAGAGATTGGTGGGGGATGAAAATGGAGCGATTGATGTTCTCAAAAATGAAATTCCTGTCCTTGTGGTTGCTTGGGCTAAGACGAGTTCGCTGGAACCAGGAGATAAAAAAGCCAAACTGAAGGAAATGTTTGATGATGAATCCGCCCGCGCGGAGGAACTCGCTGTTGCTTTTGACCTTTTTGCGGCCCGTTTTGAGGCACGTGTGGCCAGTCGTGTAAATGATTCGGTTTCAGGAATGGTGGAAAAATTTGAAAAGATTTCCGCTAAATTAGAAACAATTTTAAGTCAGCTAGGCAACACGCAGATTCCTTTGCCTGATGAACCTGAATCAATTGAAGAATTTCCCGTTGAAGAGGAGGTCGGAATCATTCGCGAGGATGAAAATATAGAGGAGGCTGTCAGTTCCCAAGAGGATGTTGAGTCGGAC
>JAQXBH010000107.1 GCA_029252505.1 Opitutales bacterium
CTTTCGCCCATTGTGAATGATTCGAAACTGCTGCCACCCGTAGGTGTCCGGGCCGTGTCTCAGTCCCGGTGTGGCTGATCATCCTCTCAGACCAGCTACCCGTCTTAGCCTTGGTAAGCCGTTACCTTACCAACAAGCTGATAGGCCGCGAGCCCATCCTAAAGCGCCATTACAAGCTTTAGCTACTTCTCCATGCGAAGAAGAGCCACATGCGGCATTAATCCATCTTTCGACAGGCTGTTCCGCACTTTAGGGCAGGTTGCTCACGTGTTACGCACCCGTTCGCCACTTTCCACAAATCCGAAGATCTGCTTTTCGTTCGACTTGCATGTCTTAACCATGCCGCCAGCGTTCACTCTGAGCCAGGATCAAACTCTCCAAATGAGAGTTGTGCAAATGCATGCACAGGCTTGAGTCATTGCTGACTCGGTATTCAAAAAAATATGACTGGTGACCCGTTTATATAGATCACACAAAATAACTTTCAAAGAACAAACCCTCGGAAAATGAGGGAAAGATTTCCAACACATCGGAAAGAGGTCCCTCCGTCAAGTACTTTCGTTTTTTTTTCTAAATTAAATTCAAGAGGTCCTTTAAATCCCCTTATCTAAGGGCTTTTGATTAAGAAAATTCTCCGTCGTTTTTTTTCTTTATTTGTCAGTTGGACCTCAAACCATTCGAAAGCGTGGTTTTTTGAGTTAATTTATTCCTCACAGGATCTTAATTAGTGTTAAAGTATTGAATCAGAATGCCTAACTCACATCCACCGTAATTAGGAAAATGTAACCAATTACCATAGGGTCTTCTTTCCTTTCGATACAACCATCCTAATCTGCGATGAAAATTGCTGACTTTTGACTATGGAAATACCATGCCGATTATTTTGTCTTTACCCGCAATTGAATACTAATTCACCCGATTACTCGATTTTCTTCATCATACTCATACCACACAAAGTCTTTGTTGGTTTAAAAACATGTGATTGCATAGTGTCCATCCTGATCCAACCAAGATTGAGAAAATATAACCAATTATCATAGGATCCTTTCCCATTCGGATACAACCACCCTAATTTACGATGAAATTTGCCGACTTTTATCTATGGAAACACTCTGCCGAATCTTTTGTCTTCACCTGTCAATACATTATTAAACCACCCGAATGCAGGATTTTCTTCATCATATTTATACCACGCAGCGTCTTTGTTGGAATAAAAATATGGAAATGCATAACTTCCAGTCCACATCCAACCGTGATTTGGGAAATATAACCAATTATCATAGGATCCTTTCCCCTTCGGATACAACCACCCTAATCTGTAATGAAAAATCCACGTTTTCGTAGACTGCCAATAATATCCAAACCAAGGCATGTAATACCAATTCGGAAAGCCGTCCACTGCTTTGGTATTTAACCATAACGGATCATCAATATCGCCTCGCACGCATCTTAGTCCAAGTCTTCTCAGTGTACTGTTCGGTAAAAAAGTATTCCGAAATGCGATCCTGAGTTCATTGCCATACTTAGCATCCGGTTTACTTCTGAAATTACTCCCTCTAGCAACTCGAGTCATAGGTTTTGTTTCGAGAGCATTAATGGGAGCTAAAAATTCGAAACTTGGACCACGGGTGTTTTTTTTCCTGGCATTATTTTCACCATACCAGGAATCATAATACCAATCCCAACACCACTCACTTACATTTCCTACAAGATCATATAATCCATACCGTGAAACTTGATCCGAAACCTTAACATTTTCTCCGTTAAAACTATTATCAGCATCAATTACTAATTGATTACCATTAAAGTAACCAACGGGAGTAGAAGCTTCATCGAAGGGATCACCGCTCCGAAAAAAATTGGCCCGGCTCCCGTCTAGGACATTACCCCATGGATATTTAAGCATATAAGCCCCCCCTCTTGCAGCGTACTCCCATTCAGCTTCCGTGGGCAACCTGTAGCCTGAATAAGACCAAGCTACTTGAGATTCAATTATGTCAGACTCGCCTTCCCGAAAAATAATGGAGTGATCATTATCAAGATAATAAATGGGCGTCCTACCTTCTAACTCAGATCTTGCATTACACCACTTTACGGCATCATACCAATTGACCATGTTCATCGGAAAAAGCAGTTCGGACGCCTGCTCATACCAATAAGGTCCTTTTTTCCTAAGCTGGGTTGAATCCGAAAAAACATACCCATTTTTAGCTGCCCAACTCGCAACTTTATCCCAATGCCAAATGTGAACTTCCTTTTCGTCTATAAAAAAAGAGGATAAACTTAAAGGGTGAGAGGGTTGCTCATCAGGCAAGTTTTTATCATCTCCCATCCAAAAGGTTCCATTGTTGATAAAACGCATTTTGATGCTGTCTGCAGCAACACTGTTCGCAAAGAACAGACAAATTAAAAACACCAATATTTGGTGAAAGGGATATGAGAAATTCACACTACAAACAAAAGCTTATAGTGAAAGTAAGCAAGAAAAAGCTTATCTTTTCCTTGAAAATTTACTTTGGAATTTCTCTACTCGACCCGCAGTATCAACAAATCTCTTTTCGCCTGTGTAGGCAGGGTGTGAATCCATAGTCACATCACGAACATGTAAAAAATGATCAACACCATCCAAACTTTCGGTGTTTTTAGACTTCAAGGTCGATCGGGTGATAAATTTTTTTCCGGTTGAAACATCACTAAAGCAAACCGGATGATTGGTAGGGTGTATACCTTTTCTCATGATAATTAACCTTGCCTAGCTTTAAATCTAGGATTGGTCTTGTTGATGACATACAATCGGCCTTTACGGCGCACTACTTTGCAGTCGGGGTGACGATTTTTAAGAGTTTTTATAGATGATACAACTTTCATAGCTGTCACAAAATTGTTTAATTACTGCTTGAATGTCAAGATTAATAGCCTAGAGCTTAGAACATGACCGAGGTCAAAATCCTTGGATTACTATCTTGCAACAAATACTGATTTATGATTTGTTAAATTACATGAGTACAGAAGAAGTAAAACATGAAAAAAGCAGAAACCCAGAAAATTTCACTTTCCTAGACAAAGAATCGTTAAAACGATACACAACTGACACTGGCAAAATCCTGCCTCGTAAATATACTGGATTAACACCTATGCAGCAGAGGAAAGTTTCTAAGCTGATAAAGAAATCCAGGCACATGCAACTTGCATTGTAGGAACTCCCAACATCTATCTGACTCCATCTTCAGATAGTTACAGTTCAAGTGTCATTAGAAAATTGCGTTTCCTCCTTGTTAGGGGATGGTGTCTGCGTACTCCCAACTGAAACTGTTTACGGATTGGCATGTTCCGCATTATCAGTTAGTGCAATTGAGAAAGTTTATCGGATTAAAGGCAGACCAGCAACTAATCCGCTTATTGTCCATGTTCTCAATCACGCCAAAGCAAATGATATTTGCTTTACTAACGAATTCAGTGAGAAACTAGCAAATGCTTTTTGGCCGGGGCCTTTGACATTTATCTTGCCCAAAAGAGATTGCATACCTCGTCAAATAACTGCGGGTTTACCCAGTGTTGCTGTCAGGTCCCCAGCCCATCCGCTTTTCAGAAATGTTCTCGAACGCCTCAATGTGCCCCTTGCTGCCCCAAGTGCTAATCCCGCAAACAAACTAAGTCCAACGTGCCCTCAAGATATTGCTGAAGCTTTTGGTAAAGACTGTCCGGAAATACTCGATGGTGGCCCATGCGAATTAGGAATAGAATCCACGGTGTTGGACTTGACCTCAGAATTTCCCAATATTTTAAGGCTCGGTCCAATAGGGCAAACATCAATCGAAGAAGTATTAGGTTGTCCTGTAAATTGTACTAGCGGAGCTAATTCAAATGGTACAAAATCTGAAATTCCTAAAACTTCACCGGGTCAAGAGTCAAAACACTATGCACCAGATACTCCACTTTATCTTTACCCCAATATAAATGTGATGTTAAAATCTAACCATTTAAAGAGTAGTCATGTAATGGTACTCCCCCACCCTCCTGTGTTTGCTAAAAAGACTAAACAAGGTCCGTGTTCATTATATTTTTCCCAAACAGGGAATCCGTTAGATATTTCAAGGAATTTATTTAGCACTTTAAGAAGAGCCGATAAACTAAATAAGGAAATAATCCATACTTCACTTTTCCCCGATAATGACGAATTATATTATGCACTCAATGACCGCTTGGGCAGAGCAGCATCTGTTCGATTATAGTTAATTATATAAAATGCCAAAAAATCTTCTTGTTTTCGAGTGGCATTGATGAAATAGATATAACTTTTAACCCACAAAGCCTTACTTGGATATGAAATTTCATAACCTATTTTTAATTCCCAATTTCTTTTTAATTTCGTTCGGAACCTCCTTCGGTCAAACCGACTTCCAACTCCGCGACCCTGAGTACTTGATTGATCAGTACAATCAATTAGTGGCGAAACATAATGCATTAATCGAAAAAACTAGGTTGATAATTATCGAACAAAAAAGGTCACCTGGAACAGATATCGAACAAGAAGAAAAATTGAGGCAAGAATTGAACGAGGCAGTGGCGAAATCGTCCGTTTTAGAAAACGAATTATCAAAAATTAAGCAAGAAGGGTTACGAACAAATTCAAGCAATCAATACTTAGATGATACAAATGCAAGGTTACGAAAACAACTTCTTGAAATTAAGGCCGATGAACAGGAACTACTTCAAAGATCGAAGGAACTGACAGCGGAAAACAGAAGATTACAAAACACGCAAAAATCATTTGATTCGATGGAAAAATCGAATTATTCAAAGATCCGCAATCTAGAATTAGGGAAGTCTACAATTCAACGTCGAGCCAACGACCTTTTAGCGGAAAACAACACACTTTCTGCCGGAAATCAAAAACTGAAAGCTCAAGTAGAAAGGTTGGAAACGGAAGTTGCATTAAGTAACCAAAAACTTGCGAGCCTCAAAATTGACAAAGAAACTCGCAGTTCTAGGCTCTCTGACCTTGAGGCGATGCTTAGAAGTAAGGACGAATTGAATAAGTCTTTGGAAAGTAAAGAGACTACTTTCCTTGAAGATATGAATGACCTCCGTAACGAAATAGTTCGATTAACAGGGGTCGAAAGTCTTCTAAATGATAGGAACAGTATTATCAAAAATGAAAACGAAATTTTGAAAGATAAGAATAGAAACTTCGAAATTAATACGGAAGCGTTTCGAGAAGAAATCGCGGCATTACGGGATTTATCGAATGAATTGAAGTTTGAAGTTTCCAGAAAAAATGAACAAATCGAAAATGTTAATTCGATCAGTAATGATTTAAAGAGAGACCTCGATGAAATGAACGGTAAAAATCAAGGTCTAAGACTTTCAGATTCTGCAATGAAAGGCGAATTATCGACATTAAGATCTGAACTCACTTCGCTTGGAATTGAGGAATCAAGAATTACCGAGCAATTAGTTGGGCTTAGGGATGCAAACGAAATGTTATTCGCTAAGGCTAAAACTTTAGAATTAGAAAACGAAAACATGAAGCAAGCAATCGATCTGATGAGGGTAGACTTGCAAGATATGAATACAAATGAACAAGCATTAGTCGAGAAAGTCCGTGACATTGACTCTCAAAACAGAAGACTGCTCAAAGAATCGAGTTCATTAAATGAAGAAGCACTATTCTTTAAAGACAAAGCTAGGAAATTTGAAATACAACTGAGTCAAGCAGTTGCAAACGAAAGAATACTCAACGAAAACCTGCGTTCTGCTGAAGACAGGAACGCACAGCTTAATGGGGATATCGCTCGCTTGCAGAACAAAGGTTCAAAAGAATATGAAGCTTTAGCAATTGAGGCACAGGAGTTGCAATCTCAACTTAGTAATATTGCAGGACGTGAAATGATCATACAAAATAATTTAAAAAGCTTGGAAGCAGATAACTTTCGCTTAAATAGCGAATTAGCAAACACACAAGATCGGGAGAGAGATTACAACAGGCAAATTTCTCTACTTAATCAAAACAACAGCAACTTGATTCAACAAATTGAATCGACTCAAAAAATGAGAATTCGGCTCCGCAATGACATTATTGGTGTAATTGATGAGAACGACCAGGGTGAACCACGAAGGTACTTACCCTAACCATTCACTTTACTAAGATTGAAAAGCACCAATTGATCTAAACTTATCGTATCTTTCGGAAAGTAAAGTTTTAGAATCTTTTGTAGCTAACAGTGCCAATGTCTTCTTAAAGTATTTTTTGACGATATCAGAAGTCTTATCCCAGTCGCGATGTGCACCCCCTATAGGTTCAGGGATAATTTCATCTACAATGCCAAGCTTTAGTAATTGAGAAGCATCTAATTTAAGTGCCTCAGCTGCGTTTGAAGCAAAAGCACGGTCTTTCCACAATATAGCCGCACACCCCTCAGGAGATATTACTGAATAATATGCATTTTCTAAAATCAAAACTTTATTGGCAACCGCTATACCTAACGCACCTCCAGATCCGCCTTCTCCGATAACAATTGCAATAATGGGAACCTCGAAGGCCGCCATTTCTTTTAGGTTAACAGCGATCGCTTCCGCGACATGGCGTTCTTCTGCACCAATACCAGGAAAAGCTCCGGGGGTATCAATAATTGAAATGATTGGCATTTTAAATTTGTTTGCCATCTTCATAAGACGGAGAGCTTTCCTGTATCCCTCCGGATTTGGACAGCCAAAATTTCTCTTTAAATTATCTTCCGTATTTCGGCCTTTTTGTTGCGCAATAATCATCACCTTCTGACCATCAATCGAGGCAGGTCCGCCCACAATTGCAGCATCATCCATAAATGATCGATCGCCATGCAATTCTTCAAAATCGTCAAATATACGTTCAATATAATCGATAGAATAAGGTCGGTTCGGATGCCTGGAAAGCTGAACCTTCTGCCAAGGAGTTAAGTCTGAATAAACTTCTCTTTTTGTATTTTCAATTTTTCTCTCAATTGCTTTTATCTCAGTTGAGAAGTCTAAATCTGAGTCACTAGAAGATTTAACAATTTCATCCAACTGTTTTTCTAGATCCATTAATGGTTTTTCAAACTCAAGGCTATGCTTTTTCATAAAGTATTGTGATTTGTTCTAAAATAAAAATTATTAGGAACCTACATGCCGTAGATTTGCAAAATTGATTCTCTTAAAATAACCAATTTAGTTGATTGGTAAAGGCATTAAAAATTACACAGTAAGTGGTATTATTCACTATCACTAGCCAGTTCTTCTTTCCACCCTAATATTCTTGCTTTAGAAGACGCCTCTTCCGCTCCCTCCTTGTCTCCTTTTTTCACTAAAATTCGTGCCAGACTAACAACCGATGTTAAGTCGTCGGGATCCACAGTTAATGCACGGCGACAAAATGTTTCGGCCAAATCCAATTCCTGCAAGGATAAGCAAACTTCAGAAATCGCCCGTAATGCATCCACATTATGGGGCTCTTTATCGAGTACATGAAGCAAAATCTCTTTCGCTTCATTATCCTCTCCGATCGCAAAACAAAGAACTGCATCTTCAATTAAGTTTTTAGAATTTATTTCATCCATAGCATTAGTCTTATACAATTAATGATATAAACATGAAGGAAAAAATTTCCATCGCTAAAACCTTGTAAGAAATCAAGTAAGCATCCATCATGAGAAATTCTGTTTTATTAATTTTTCTACCCTTAACCTATGCTCTCCAACAATTCAGATTTCAAGAAATTACTACTAGTTCATAGCCGAGATCGCAGAAGTCACTTAATGGGACAGGAATTAAGTAACATTCCTACTATTATCGCAAAGATGGAATCTAAAATTAAACTTGAAAAAGATACTATTGCAGCAGCCACTCAAGATTTAAGATCCCTAGAAACACAAAACAACTCGATTGAGAAAGAAATTAATTCCATCACTGACCAAATTAGCCGGAATAAGAACAAACAGTTAGAGGTTAAGAAAAATGAAGAATATCAAGCTCTAGAAAAAGAAATTGCTAATTTGCTCGACCAACAGTCATCCAAAGAAGATTTGCAGATTGAAGTCCTCGTCAAGATTGATGGTGCCAAGGAGACAGCAGAAATAGCACAAAGTAAAATCACCGAGAAGGTGGACTCGCTTGAAATCGAAAAACTGGGACTTATCAAAAGGCAGGAAGATTTACAAGTTGAGACCCAACAACTAGCAGCAGAGCTTGAAGATGCTAGATCTGATACGGAAGAAATTTTATTAAAGGGCTATGATCGTACTAAAAAAGTTGTATCCCGCCCGCCCTATATTGCTCCCTTAGAGGATCAAAAATGTACTGGTTGCAATTTACGGGTTTCAAATGACATTGTTTCATCCGTTCTTGTAGATCAAAAGCTTACCCATTGCGATCAATGTGGTAGGATCGTTTATTGCGAACGTTAAAATATCTGATTTGATTGTAGTTAACATATTTTTATTCGATTTTCGGGAAGCGGTCATTCGCTGTTTTTACTTTTGTATAAATAGAGGAAAGTCCGGACATCGCAGGGCAGAATTCCCCGTGAAAGCGGGGGGGGCTTATGTTAAAATAAGTTCACGGCTAGTGCAGCAGAAAGTATACCGCCTTGTTCGCAAGGTAAGGGTGAAAAGGTGGGGTAAGAGCTCACCGCCACGAGGGCAACTAAGTGGGCAGTGTAAACCCAATTCGATGCAAGGTGAAATAGGAAACGGAGTTGCCCGCTCTATGGTTTCGGGTACACCGCACCTTCTCACAAGAAGGATCAATGCAAATTGATAGATAAATGAATGACAACCTAACTTCGGTTAAGAACAGAATCTGGCTTACAGCTTCCCGAATTCTTTTTCTAATTGACGAGAACTGAAAAATAAAGAGAATATTCAACCCTCATGGCAAATACAAAGTCAGCAATAAAAAACATTCGCAAAAACCGAACACGCTATCTGCAAAACCGTATGGTTATAAGCAGATTAAAAACCTTAGAGAAAAAGTTTTTAACAGCTATGGATAGCAAAGATTCAACTGTTGCGAAAGAAGCATCCTCGGCTTTTATATCCGCACTAGAAAAGGCAAGAAAAACTTCACTAGTTCACGCCAACAAGATCGCTAGAAAAAAATCTCGCTGTGCTGCTTTGCTTGCTTCTTTAAGCAAATAGCTTTTTGTAAGGCATCTAGATATGCCTTGAATCGTCTTCATCTTTAGTAGAATAACCTGACTCTTGTCGGTTATGATTCACTTTATTCTTTTTCAGGTATGCCTCGTGCACATCCTCGGCAGACATTCCCATAACCTGTGCCAATGAAATAAGGAAATGAAATAAATCAACTATTTCAACCTTCGCATTTTGTTTATCGAACTCCTGATATTTCGCCCACCACTTCCAAGGAACAGAATCTGTCAATTCGGCAAGTTCTTGTTGCATCGCACGAACATAATTAAGGATCCATGTTGCTCGATCCTCATCGTTCATTTCATTCATATTTACACCAATCCTGCTGTTTAGTTGCTCTTGCAATTCGAAAATATTTTCAAGTTTGTCCATATGGGTTGGTATAAGAAGATAACTCTAACAAATTAGCAAGTGGTTTTCGTTTTTTATGGTGGCGTAACATTGCATTCCTAGTGTAGGTTAAACTTTTCGAATTTCTAATGAATTGTAGGGTAACTTCTCAACTGGTAACAAGTGTACTCTCTTAATACAAAAAACTTGTTCATTCAAAATTCTACTTGTAGCAAATTACTTAATTACCTTAACAAAATATTTATGAAATCAAGACTTCGTTCAAGATGGTATCGCTCCTCTGAAAAACCGTTGGAAACTTCTTCACAAAACCAAAAAAGTAACGAACCGTTTGGTGAAATAACTTCAAGTTCGGGCAAGCTCCAAGACGACCTTTCAAATGCAAAACCTCCGGAAAACCGTGAACGTGGAAACCAGGAACACAGAAAAGGAAGGTCAGATTATAAAGGTACTAATGAAAATCGAGAAGGACGTAACCGCACGCAGAGACCGAGGAATCCAAATCGAAATTCAAGAAGGCACGAGGGAGACTCAGAAAACAAAGAAAAAAGACGCCCTAATAACGAAGACAGACCCAAGAGAGGAAACCAAGAGAAGAATCCCTCCGATCCTCAAAACAGGAAACCTAGAAGACGAAAAAATAAGAATCAATCCGAGAGTAAAAGAAACGAAACCAAGCGTGAACCAAACTTAAATAAGAAGGAAGAGAAAGTTCCAAAAAAATCGGGGTTTGGTGGGTTTATTTCTAAACTTTTCGGGGGTTAATGCTTGAGCAATTGATTTCCCTCCTTAACTTTATTTAAGAAGTGGAAGTTTTTAGAATCTGTGGTGGTCCGCCACTCAAAGGGACAGTAAATATAAGCGGATCAAAAAATGCTGCTTTGCCAGAGTTTGCTGCGACTTTACTTAGTCCAGAAACCAGTATTTTAAAAAATGTCCCTGATTTAAGTGATGTTCAATTTATGGCCGAAATTCTATCTGAGTTGGGAGCAAAGGTTGAGCGTATGGATCGGACAACTTGGAAAATTAATCCGAGAAATATTTCACATCAAGCTCCCTATGAATTAGTCAGAAAGATGCGTGCCTCTATTTGCTTACTCGGTCCCCTGGTCGGTCGATTAAGAATCGCAGAAATTCCAATGCCTGGGGGTTGTGTTATCGGACAAAGACCTATTGATCTTCATATTAAAGCTTTGGAATGCCTTGGGGCTACAATTGAACTGAAAAAAGGGATTGTAAAAGTAGACGGACAAAATTTAAAAGGGAGTAAAATTTTTCTAGGAGGAAGGCACGGCAGTACAGTCACGGGAACCACCAATGCCATTATGGCAGCTGTATTAGCTCCAGGAATTACAAAAATTGAGAGTTCAGCTTGTGAGCCAGAGATCATCGATTTGTGTAAAATGCTTATTAACATGGGTGCCATAATTAACGGTACGGGGTCGCATATTTTAGAAATTGAAGGGGTATCAAAATTGAATGGATGTACTCATGAGGTAATGCCAGATAGGATCGAAGCGGCAACTTATGCAATCGCTGCTGCAATTACTGAAGGTGAAATTATTCTTAATAATGCAAGAGCTGAACACCTAGGAAGCTTTATTAATGTAATGGAGGACAGTGGTGTAATGATTGAAGCACTTTCCTCTAATCAAATGAAGGTTGGCTTAAGTGAGAGTGAACTTAATTCTCTCGAAATTATCACCCTGCCCTACCCTGGATTTCCCACTGATTTACAGGCTCAGTCCTGTGCTCTTGCTTGTAAAGCAAAGGGAATCAGTATCCTTACCGAACGAGTCTACCCAAGTCGATTCATGCATGTCCCTGAACTCATGAGAATGGGGGCAGATATTGCGATAGAGGGATCTAGTTCAGTCGTGAAGGGGAAGAGCAAACTAACAGGGGCACCCGTAATGGCTTCCGACTTAAGGGCGAGCGCTGCGTTAATTTTGGCAGGGTTGGCTGCAGAAGGAGAAACTTGGGTGCAAAGAATTTATCATCTCGATCGAGGATATGATGCCTTTGAAAAAAAACTCCAAGCCTTAGGAGGAATCGTGGAAAGAATTCCTGAATCAAAACTTCCAAAGTCCTTCTCCACTTTGTAATAAATCTTGATCGAATGAATGAAGAACAATTAAAAGGTAAAGAATTTATGGATCAATCCATTCCGCCATCTAATGAGATAGATGCGGCTTTACGCCCCCCCTCATTTGCCGACTTCACGGGACAAAAAAAGACATTAGAGCGCCTTGAGGTTATGGTCGGGGCAGCAAGTTCTCGCGAGGAGCCTTTAAAGCATATTCTTCTATGCGGTCCTCCTGGATTAGGGAAAACAACACTGGCACATATTATTGGTCGGGAAATGAACCGTGAGGTTCGAGTTACCTCAGGTCCTGTGATTGATAAGCCTGGAGACTTAGCAGGTTTACTTACTAATCTCCAAGAGGGTGACCTTCTCTTTATTGATGAAATTCATAGAATTCCTAAAACTGTGGAGGAATATCTCTATTCAGCTATGGAAGATTACAGAATAGACATAATGATAGACCAAGGACCTAATGCTCGAAGTGTTCGTCTTGATATCCCAAGGTTTACTCTCGTCGGTGCAACTACTCGAGTGGGATTACTGACATCTCCAATGAGAAGTAGGTTTACCCTTCAGACTCGACTGGATTATTATAATCGAGATGATTTAACCAAAATCGTGCTGAGAAGTTGTAATTTATTAGATTGTGAAATCAACCAAGCAGGTGCCGATGAAATCGCTGGTCGAGCAAGAGGTACTCCTAGAATTGCCAACAATCTAATTCACTTTGCCCGAGATTTTGCCCAACAAAGAGCCAATGGCAAAATTTCGCGAGAAATTGCCAATGAAGCACTTGAGTTACTTGAAATAGATAGCCGGGGATTAGACGAAATGGATAAACGAATTCTTCGCATTATCGCAGAAAACTATAAAGGTGGACCGGTTGGTTTGGGAACTGTAGCGGTTGCCGTAGGAGAAGAAGAACATACTCTTGAAGAGGTTCACGAACCTTTTTTAATTCAAGAGGGCTACCTCAAGCGCACATCTCAGGGTCGAATGCTTACCTCAAAAGGCTGGAATATAACCGGGTTATCCGAGATCCAAGATCCAAATTCAGGGCAAACTACTTTTATTTAATTCAATTCCCTTTTTAATATATGGGAATAGGTGCAGAAAGGAACCTGAGAAAACATCTGGTTGTTTTCTAATTAATTCTTCAATCTCCAAAGTTGTGTATTCTTTTGTTTGAAGAATTTCATCTCGATTAAAACGAATCTGTTTTTCATGCTTTAGGAGATAAACTCGGACAAATTCATTTCCAGTTTCCAAACATGGACTCGCACGAAAAACCTCAATAAATAATTTTCGATCTACGATAATCCCCAATTCCTCCTCGCATTCCCGAATAGCAGCACTCAAATAGTCTTCACCTGCATCAACATGACCAGAACAACTGCTTGTCCATAAGAGGGGGTCCACATCCTTTTGACCTGACCTCTGTTGTAAAATCCAATTCGGCGAGTTTGTATTTACCAATACATGTATGGCTCGATGAAAAAGGTTATCACGATGCACTAAGAATCTGGATAATTTTCTCAATGGACGATCATTCAAATCAACAACATCAAATTTCTCTGTCATTATAGTAAGTATTATAAATAATTTAAGTTTGTTGTTGGCTAAATGTAGATAGTTAACCTTATTCGATCATATAGTGGATGTACATTTCAAGATTTTAGGTTCAAGCAGTTCCGGAAATGCTGCTTTATTACAAGCATCAGGCTCTTCAGTCTTAATAGATGCGGGTATGTCAGGTAAAAAATTAGAATTATTGTTAAAAGAGGAAGGACTTTCTGCGGAGGCGTTAGACGCAGTTTTTCTTACACACGAACACAATGACCACTCCGCTGGCGTTCGTGGATTATCTAAGTTTGGAAGACTGCCTTTTTTTGCAAATCAAGATACCATTCAAGCAATCCAACCGAAATTACAAAAACGACCTAATTGGAAAGTATTTGAGACTGGCAAGCAATTTTCCTTTGGTCCATTTAAAATTCATCCATTTAGCGTTCCTCATGACGCATACGATCCAGTTGGCTTCTACTTTGAATGGGGAAAGGATGACCTCTTTGATCCCCATTCAAGTCTCGCATGGGTGACCGATTTGGGATACGTACCTGCATTGGTAAAAGAAAGAATACGACAAGCAAAAATATTAGTGGTGGAGGCAAATCATTGCTCCAAAATGCTTGAAGATGATCAAAAGCGACCTTGGAGTCTTAAACAAAGAATCAGAGGAAGGCATGGTCATCTTTCCAATGATAACACATTTGAAATGCTTGAGTCTATTGAAGGATCATGTTGGGAAAAAGTTTTCCTCATGCATTTAAGTAAAGATTGTAACGACATCAAAAAAGTTCAAAATTTATTCGCTGGTTTAAAAGGACAGGGGTCTAGATTTTCCACATTCGTAGTCGATCCAAGTTCGGCAAAAACAATTCCAATATGAAAAAATTAGACAGACAAACAAAAGTGATTGCTACCATTGGTCCGGCGACGGAGAGCGAAGAAATGTTGGAGAATCTGATTCTTAGAGGAGTGGACATATGTCGGTTAAACATGGCCCATGCAGACCATGATTGGGTACGTATGATATCTTCCAGAATTAGATCAGTGGGAGTCAGGCTCAATCGTGAACCCGCGATTATGATGGATGTAAAGGGACCTGAAATTCGTACAGGTTACCTTCAACACGAAGTAAAATTAAAAAAAGATGACCTGCTAGATATTGTATTCGTAGCTCAACCTGACCCTCCGCAATGTGAGGGTGTGTGGCAAATCGAAGTAAATTATGACAAACTTGCTGACCATATAAAAGCTGGAGATACTGTATTGATAGATAATGGCCTAATTCCTTTGTTAGTCATTGAATCTTCGTCCAAGCAAATCAGATGTAAAGTACTTCAGAATTCCATCCTAAAGAGCCGCAGACATGTCAACCTACCCGGAATTGAAACGGGACTGCCCTCACTCACCGAGAAGGACAGAAGAGATTCAAAGGTGGGAATCGAATGTAAACACGATTTTTTTGCACTCTCGTTTACCCGTGATGCCGATGCCATTGATTTATTTAGACGTTTCCTTCAAGATAATGGTTCGAATGCGCACATTATTGCAAAATTAGAGGATCAAAAAGGCGTTTCTAATATTGATGAAATTATTACTGCATCGGACGCGATTATGATTGCACGAGGTGACTTGGGAATTGAATGCCCCTTTGAAGATCTTCCCATTATTCAAAGAAAAACAGTTGGAGCCTGCTTGGCGAATGGAAAACCCGTTATTATTGCAACCCATCTGCTCGAATCGATGATTGAATCTCCCGTGCCTACAAGAGCAGAAATTAGTGATGTCGCAAACGCAGTTAATGAAGGAGCGGACTGTTTAATGTTAAGCGGGGAAACTACCACCGGCAAACAACCCCTTGAATGTTTAGATATCTTAAACCGAATTGCTTCAAAAACGGAGTCCGTTCTTGTACCCGGTTTAACCGATGAACTTCGCCTATTCCGACCGAAAGCGAAAATGCTACGATCCGCTGCTATGCTGGCGATGAGAATGAAAAATTCCGCCGTTCTCGTTTTCACTCGAAGTGGAGACCTTGCTGCAAAACTAGGTGCACTACGTCCCAATGGTGCCCCTCTATTTGCCTTTACTGATGTGGATGGACTGCACCGTCGTTTGCGTTTAATTTGGGGAGTGGAACCCTTCATGATGAATTTTTCTGATGATCCTGAACTAACCATTCAAAGTGCAATCGAGAAATTGAAAGAGGAATGTTGGGTCGAAATTGGGGACCAGCTCGTAACTGTTACTAATGTTTTTGCTAGTGGTAAAGTGGTAGAGAGTATTCAGCTTCGAGAGGTCGATTAAAATATATTCGAGGGCCCTATCTATTTTTACAAATCATTCTTACAGAAACTACAAAAACGAGTGCAAATGGAATTCCGGTTGCCACCCAATCAGATAGAATACCTTTTTCTCCCAATGCATCGCATAAGGAACGAATAATATAAAACACAAGAATATAGAACAAAGACAGTCCGGTTATAAAACCAACTGACCTCTGTTCATTTCTTAGAGATAGAGCCAATGCACACATCACTGCCAAAAAGCACCCCGGTACATTCCAAAGAAGTTGGGTTCTTCTTAATCGGTATGGATTAAGTTTGGATGAATGTTGATTGGGAAAGTTGTCTATTATTTCGCTTAGTTTTTTAAAACTTAAATCTTGGGGCTTTGTTTTTAATAAAGCATAGGGAGTAGGGTCATCAAAAAGCTCTGGCAGGAATAGTGCTGAAAACCTTTTGTTATAACTTGGGCTAACTGTCCTGAGACTTGAATTTTGATCAGGTAAACTCACGGATGAATCCCAAAAAATACGATCATTTTTAATCACAGGAATTCCACGCGAAGAGGAAAATCCTAAAAAACTCCCATCGTTAAAATGCCAACCTTTCGTAGTCAGCCTTCCTGACTCTGACCTAATTCGAAAGATGTCGTTTCCTTTTTCATCGTAGCTGTAAAGATGAATTTTTGTAGCATTGCCATCGAGAATATCAAAACTTTGGAAATACCAAGTACGATAGACGGATTGTAATCTCATTTTGAAAGATGGGACTGTAGTATTCTGTACTAGTTCTTCTCCGCCAAGAGAGGTTTTAAACCATTGTTCTAACTTTTCAGTATCTTGACTATACCAAGATAGAAAAGAAATTATAATTGCTACGCCGATAATCGTCCGGGTAATAAAAAAAGGAGAACAACCTGAAGTTTCTAAAGCTAATAACTCACGTTTTTTAGCCAGGAATGAAAAAGTAAATAAGGTCGCCACAAAACACCCAATTGGAAAGAGCCAAGATAAATAACTGAGTGCAAAGCGGATAAATAAAATTAAAAAAAGACGAAAAGAATCAATATCTTCAAACTCGTGCTGATCCGTTAGTAATTGCAGAAACAGCAATGAATAAAGGACGAGAAAGCAAAGTCCAAACCACTTTAGCCATTCGTAAACCAGGTATTTTTCAATAATTTTCAATTTATATTTAATTCTTATAATGATGTTGATCACCTGCAACCCCGTCAAAAGCAATTCACTGTTAAATTCGAATTGTCTAGTCTAAAGATTTTCTGTGATATGATGTTGATAATGAAATTCCTAAAGTCGTTCTTTCTTCCGTTGATATTTTTTTTAAGTTTCCAGATTTGCCATGCAGAGGGAAAAATTAATGAACCGAGTTGGCAGGATAACATAGATCAGTTTTTTGGAGAATATATTGTTGCTCCACTTGCTTCATTTTTATTTTGGCCCATCCCAGGATTACAAATGCCACTTATCGTCGCCTGGTTACTGGGTGGAGCGATCTTTTTTACTTTTAAAATGGGATTTGTAAATATTCGCTTTTTCAAACATGCGATTGATTTAGTAAGAGGAAAATACGACAATAAAAATAATAAAGGGGAAGTTACCCACTTCCAGGCCCTTACCACTGCCCTTTCTGCAACTGTTGGATTGGGGAATATTGCAGGAGTAGCCATCGCGATTGGTACGGGTGGCCCCGGTGCAACATTCTGGATGATCTTGGTTGGTTTTCTTGGAATGTCATCCAAGTTTACCGAATGTGTACTGGGTCAAAAATACCGAAAAATAAGAAAAGACGGTAGAATCATGGGCGGAGCGATGCATTATTTATCGGAAGGGTTAAAAGAAATTAAACTTAAACACTTAGGGGGTTTACTGGCGGGTCTATTCTGTCTGTTATGCATTGGAGGTTCCTTTGGAGGAGGAAATGCCTTTCAAGTGGTACAATCCTTAGATTTGATTAAGACGGTTGTTCCGTTTCTATCTGAATATCCATGGGTGTACGGACTCACCCTTTGTATTCTCGTAGGATTAGTGATTTTGGGAGGAATTCGAAGTATTGCAAAAGTGGCATCATACATCGTTCCATTTATGTGTGGATTTTACCTTATTGCCTGCACTTACATTTTATTCATTTTATCAGACCAGATCCCAAGTGCGATAAGTTTGATTTTTAACGAAGCTATGAATCCGAGTGCAGCGTTTGGAGGTTTTCTTGGTGTATTAATTATAGGAGTAAAAAGAGCTGTGTTTTCAAATGAAGCTGGAATTGGCTCAGCCGCAATTGCCCATTCTGCCGCAAAAGTATCACACCCAGTCGAGGAAGGAATTGTGGCTTTACTCGAACCTTTCATTGACACAATTATTGTTTGTTCGATGACTGCACTTGTTATAATTGTTACCGGTTCCTATTTAGATCCTTCAAACCGAGATTTCATTGAAAATAATCAGGGAGGTGCACTTACATCTGCCGCCATGGGAAGCGTAATATCATGGTTTCCTTATTTATTATCAATTGCCGTTTTTCTATTTGCATTCTCGACCATGATATCATGGTCATACTATGGTGAAAGGTGCTGGGTTTGGCTATTCGGGGATAAATCCTCCTTTATATATAAAACGATATTCTTACTATTTACATTCTTAGGATCAATCATTACCGCTACAAACATCTTAGATTTTAGTGATTTAATGATATTAGGAATGGCTTTCCCGAATATTCTAGGTTTATTTTTATTAAGTAATAACGTAAAAAATGAGCTAGTTGCCTACGAAAAGATTAAAAGATAATGAGCAAAATAATTTGACAACTAGCTTTTTATGCTATCAATGTATATCATACTGTTACATTAACCCCTACAAATCCCAAATAATGGACGAAGATTCCGTACATATCTCAGACTCAGACGAAGCAAAAGCCTCTATTTCTCGGTTGCTAAAAGCAATTGAAGGTTGGGCAACGAAAGAAAGCCAAAAAGGAGAGTTAGAACTCACTGCATTTAGTGCAGCACTCGCATCTGGTTTAATTTCTTTCCACGACTTCACATCTAAGGATTGTAGGAACAGTCAAAACCTTATTGGGGCAGTTTCACGAGCTAAGCAACATATTGATAAAGAGCATAAGAAATTCGATTCTGAAATCGACAAAATGCACATTAAATTTGCTCAGGAAATGGAAGAGTTAGATCTCAAAATCATTCGTGACCGAAAAGAATTTAAGAATTATCTAATCTCAGTCATCTACGCCGAAGAATATAACAAACTCAGATTAGCCCTTACTAATATATTTGAGACACTAGACGCGAAATCTAAGTACGAAAACGCAAGTACCTAGTTACAGACCTGTATTAAAGTTCTATTTAATGAACTTTAATCCTAGATAAAGCCAAATAGGTGTAGTGAGTAAACACCCCAGCATAGTTGCGAGTATTGTTCGCATTGCTGTCGTTGTATCGCCCGAATAATTCTTGACAATCACTATTGCGAAAATACCAGCGGGCATCGCAGATTGGATTATTAAAATATCTCTAAACCATTCCATTCCTGCTGGTATTGGTCCTTTGAGAGCATAAAAAAAGATAAGAAGCGGGAAGACTATCAACCTTACCATTATCGCTGAAAACTCAACTCTATATCCAGCTGAGAGTTTGAAGTTTTTGATCAAATCTGAAAAATTGCCTCCGATTAAGAGTAAACCTATTGGAATGGCGCAACCACCAAGTAAGGTAATAATTTCCCATAAGAAAGACGGGATCATTTGCTGACCCCC
>JAQXBH010000076.1 GCA_029252505.1 Opitutales bacterium
TTTTCCAGTAAGTTCTTATGATGATTTTTATGTTGTGCTAAATCTGAGTACCGAATTGATTCAAGATAAAACTTACTTGAAGAGCGTTCTTGCGCAAGGTGCAAATGCCGCCCAAAAACGAGCTTATAAAGTTCTCGGAAAGGTATATCGAAAGGTGGGCTTTCCCGAACGAGACCGTAAATAATGAATTCTTTTACATTTTTCGCTTGGTTCTTTTTGAAAAAACAAACAGACATTAAACAGCATACTTATTAAAAATGGATTTCGAAGAAAACGAGGAAGAAAAAGAAGGAGTTACAAAATGGCCTTTCTATTGTGCTGCTCTTTTTATCATTTCATTAGTCATCGGCTTTGCATATCTCCATCTAACCGTAAGTAATACACTCGATCAATGGCAACTCACCACCTGTATACTTGCCTCAGGTCTCGCCTCCATTTTAGTCTTTATTCCTCATTTAATTGATCGATTTCTCGCCATTGCATTTGATCCCTCGAATCGAAAAGACGAGGAACTTCATCGAAAGACTTATTTTGACATAAAAGAAATGAAAAGCCAATTGGAGGCATTTTCCGTCAAGATTGATAAAGTTCCTACATTGGTTGATAAAATTGTATCCGATTCTCAAAAACAAGAGACTTCCCCCGACCCCACTCTTTCCAAACTTCCTAATGATTTAAATGAAATTAAAAATAGTCTATTAGAAAAACTAAAAGGGCTGGAAGAATTGGTGGTTCAAACTCCCCTCCTTCCCGAACCAGACCCTGCCGTTGCTCAAATGGTACAAAATATTTCTTTGATCCAAAATTCGATTCATTCCTTATCCAGGGAAGTTCGCGATCTCAAAAAGTTAGTCCACACATTACCCACCGACTTTCCAGAACCTGTTGTAATTGAAAAAAAAGCTCTCGACTCGTCTCCTGACTTTTCACCTGAGAATGAGGAAAAAGACCTCCTCTACAGCGAACCCGAATCGATAAAAGAAGACCCGAATTTAGAGGAAGAAGTTATTGACTCGAAACCGGAAGGGGAAACAGACGATGAGTTGAGCACTAAATCAGAGTCGTTCCAGCAGGATAGTGAAGAAACAAGTGGAGAAGTTGAGATTGAACTGGAAGACCAGAATGAAGAAGAGACAAATCCTCCTGCTCAACTAGATCCGCTGATTGAGACCTCTACAGTAGGGCAAGATCAAACAGGTGAACAAGAATCTGATTACAGCGACGATACCCCTACTTCGGAAAAAATCCGGTCAATGGAGGAGCAATCCGACCAGGCTTCTGAGGAAAAGAAAGTAGATTTAGAAGAAATTTTTGATGACACCTCAGGTATTGAAGAACCGGCGAATGAGGAGCTTGCACTCGAACTTCCCGATCCTGCGGAGACCCTTCGCAAAGTCGATGCCATACTTCAAGAGACTGATCCAGGTGATTCCTTGGGAATTAATCCATCACCTAAGAATCAAGAAATTACACCTCCTAAAACATCTACCACAGGGACCACATCTGTGGTAGCAAATGTGATGATTGGAATTGGAAACAAGCCTTACCTTCGCGGGGATGGTCCCGGTCTAAGCTGGGACGAAGGCGTCCCAATGAACTTTATTGAAATTGGAAAATGGGCTTGGTCACCCTCTCGAAAAAACGCATCCCTCACTGTGCAGTTATATCGTAATGATAATGATCCTGATCAATCCGGAAAAATAGAGGTCAAAGCAGGTGAAAAGATCGAAATTACCCCCCATTTCGGCTAGACTGCATTCTGGCATTTCATAATTTCAAGACATAGAATCAAAACTGATTCTATCTAAAAAATTATGTCATATTCAACGAGCTTGGGTATAATCCAGACTTGACCAAACTTGCGATTGAATCTTCAACGCGGGGTTTGTCTTCTTTATAAGTAACCCCCATCCATTGACATTTTGCCTGCGTCACTTGGACTTGTGCAATACCCTGCGTAATCCATTGATCCACGGCAAAGGGAAGATAAAATTCTTCCTTCTCGGCGTCTGATAGTTTTTCTAAAAACTCAACAAAGCTTTTTTCCAGAAATTCGAAAACTGAGGAAGGGAAAGCCCAGACATTCATGGATACCAATTCCTCGCCGGTTAGTTTACCTCCTTCTCCCTTGCTATTAGTTCCGGTAATTGGATCTCCTTGAATTCCAGTCCACTCCTCCACATTTCTTAAAATTTTATTCTCAGTCTGGCATATTCCACGAGAAACAGCTCCGTGCTCGGACATAGTTTCTGACAGCCGAAACCCGACCATTGCACATGGTAATTTATCGTGTATTGAAAAAGAGGAAAACTCAGAAAATTGCTCATACAGTACTTTAAATGTTTCTGTTCCGTAAAAATCATCTGCATTAATTACCGCGAACGGACTATTCTCTAGTTCTTTCCTGGCTGACCAAACCGCATGACCCGTGCCCCATGGTTTTTCCCGACTTTCCGGACAATTACAACCAAGAGGCAGGTCACTTTTTTCTTGAAAAGCATATGAAACCTCCATAATTCCTGAATATTTAGCGCCTATCTTTTCGCGAAAAATCTCTGCGATTTCTTCCCGAATTAAAAAAACAACTTTATTAAATCCTGCCTTGCGAGCGTCAAAGATCGAATAATCCATGATCGTTTCTCCGCTCGGTCCAACAGGATCGAGTTGCTTTAGTCCTCCATAACGAGTGCCCATGCCAGCGGCAAGAACGAGAAGTGTGGGTTGATTAGAAGTCATTTCGTATTGCAAAGGATAGATAATCTAAGACATCGGTCGAATAAACTGCTTCCTGTCCATGTTGACGGGCAAGAACCTCACCCGCTCGCCCGTGCCAAAGCACTCCGAGTGAAGCGGTGGAAAAAAGATCGTGCTTTGCTTTTGCCAGTAAAGCGCCAATAATTCCTGTCAGTAAATCACCACTTCCCCCTCGTGCTAAAAGCGAGCTACCAGAAAAACAATAATGATGTTTATCGGAAGAGATAATTTCTGTATGCACTCCTTTAAGGACAACAATTGAACCAGTTGATGATGAATATTCTCTCGCTGATTGTGAGCCAGCAAAGCGTTTAAACTCACCGGCGTGAGGGGTAAGGATTAAACGGTCAGGTGCAGGAACTTTTTCCAAAATTTCAGAGCGGAGGGCATCCGCGTCAATAACAGCTGTGCCTTTCCATAAGTGGAGTACCTCGCGGACGAGCGAATGCGTCTCGGCTTCTACACCTAACCCTGGACCAATCGCCAGGGCAGTTGCCTTACCAAGAAATTGGCGAATTTTGCCTAATCCCTCAAGTGCTAATCCACCCTCTGGAGTTTCCGGCAAGGGTATCCACATTGCTTCTGGTCGCTGCGCAACAAAAGACGAATGTAAAGACTCGGGAATGCCGACCGTAAGCAGACCTACGCCAGCTTTTAGAGCGGCTTGTGCAGCCATCATTGCAGCTCCAGCCAACTCCCGCGAACCTGCGAGAAGAAATAGGTGACCATGTGTACGCTTGTCACAGTCAGCCGGTCTTAATGTACGTAATTTTCTCAATGCCGAGCCGCATAGAACCTGCTTTTGTGAGCTTTTGTGAGAGTGGTCTGATTTCTTTTCAAAAAAACCGAGATCCAAATAACGAAGGCGTCCCGTCCACCTTTGATTACCTCTTTCAATAATAGGGCTTTTTGCGATACCCGTTGCATAAGTAAAATCAGCCCGAAGTGCTTCACCGCAAAAATCTTGCCCCACTCCAGTGGCTATATCCACAGATGCTCGAACTGCGATCTCTTCGCTTTGATTGATTACAGAAATTAAGTCAGCTATTGGAAACCGCAGTGGAGACCTTGCCTGCATACCCAGCAAACCATCAATTGAAGCAGAGAAATCGCGTTCCTGCACTAAACCTGCAAAAATCTTTTCAATTTCTCCCCTCCCCTTCAAAGTTTCGAGGGCTTTAACCTCTTCTACTCGCTTACCAACCAGTTCGATCAGTTCATCATGAGCCCTCTGGCAAAGTGGCTTACAATCCTGCCATTTACAAAGTTGCCAAATTACTGCACGTGCCGTGGGTATAGTTTTCAGCAGGCGTTTGGCTGCAATCAAAGCATCGCCTCCATTGTGGCCTTTTCCCACTAAAACCAAAATTCGTGGTCGGTGGGGAATCGTTCGTAATTCGCGCATGTCCCTCAGTAAACCATCCCCTAATGCATCACCCGCCTGGTTCATCGCTTCCCATTCACGCTCTTGGTCGCAATCAAAATAAGTACTTTCAAACGCAAGCGCTTCCTCGCAACTCAAAATAGGATCGCTGGGTAAGGAGTTCATCACGAAACCAGGATTACCACTGCCGAAGCAACAGTTGATAAATGAGTGAGACTGATCAGTACTTTAGAAGCACCTACTTTTTCAAGTAATTCCTGGCCTGCTTTACTCAATTTAATAAATGGTTCACCGGCATCTCCATGAACTACTTCTGAATCAAGCCATCCAAACTCCTTACCCATTCCCGTACGAAAAGCCTTTGCCATTGCTTCTTTTGAAGCAAAACGGGTGGCGTAGAAAGGAGCGGAGTCTGACTTATCATCGCAGTATGACTGCTCTTCAGGAGTGAAAATCTTGTTTAAAAAATGCTGCCCGTACCTTTCTATGGATTCCTTAATCCTAGAGACTTCGATTGTATCAATGCCAACACCTATCACATTACTCCCCAATGGAATTTCCGGTATCGATGTCACTGATTCAAGAGGGTTCGCATTTTTTTAACTGACTCCACCAAACCGGTGGTCAGGGAACGGGAAATGATACTGTGCCCGATATTAAATTCGTAAATTGATTCCAATGTCTTGGCTCCCTCCACATTTTCATAATTAATTCCATGCCCAGCATTCACACGTAATCCAAGCTCGAGCCCGATTCGCATTCCCTCCCTTAAAATTTCTAATTCTTTTTCCCTTTGCTCGGAATCGTACCATGCACGGGCAAAGCTTCCGGTGTGCAACTCAACCCATGGGGCACCAATCTTTGCGCAGGCTTCCAACTGGTGTGGGTCCGGATCAATAAACATACTCACGGGAATTCCATTTTGAAGTAACTCGCGCACCACCTCGTTCGCTCGTTCGATATTCCCGCACACATCCAATCCGCCCTCGGTGGTTACCTCCTTTCTATTTTCCGGCACCAGGCAAACGCTGTCCGGATTTACTTCCTGAGCCAATTGGACCATCTCCAGCGACATCGAGGTTTCCAAATTCAAGCGGGTTTTCATCTTTTCCTGGTACCGTTGAACATCCTCGACCTGCACATGTCTTCTGTCTTCGCGAACATGCATAGTAATTCCATCTGCACCGGCATCTTCTGCAAGCCAGGCCATTTGAGCGGGGTCAGGCTCTACGAAGCCTCCAAAGGTATTTTCTTCATCGCGATAGCGTGCCTGCCGCAATGTTGCAACATGGTCAATATTTACTCCTAACAAAATCATACGAAATAAAAATATCTTTTTTTTACGAGAAACTCAACTGGCTTTGCGAATCTTCTTCATTTGATTTTTTCTCTGCTCCAAAATTTAATATTTTCCTAAGAAATCGAGGTCGATGGTGAATACAGGGACCATTTTCATGTAGACCTACTAAATGCTTAGGGGAACCATATCCTTTATTTGAGGCAAAATCATACCCGTTATAAAGGAGAGCTAATTTTCTCATTAACCGATCACGGGTTACTTTTGCCACTATTGAACCCATGGCGATAGCCAATGAAAAAGTATCCCCTTTGATTAAACCCTCATGTTGAAAAGGAAGTTTTTTCATCGGACGACCATCCACGCTTACAACCCAAGGGTTTTCTTTCCGGCCAATTGCTTCCACAAACAAATCTTTATCTAATTTTAAATCCGGCTTCCAAATTTCCTTTGAAGATAAGGAAACCTTTTCCATTGCACGCTTCATCGCAAGGCAGGTAGCGCCGACAATATTTTCGGCTTCGATTTCCTCCACCGAAGCCTCCCCAAATGCCCAGAACAGGTCTCCCTTCTCCCCTAGTTTTTGGATCTGTTCAAATAGCTCCTCTCTTTGCTTCTCTTTGACTTGTTTAGAATCATTAACCGTGGAGCAAGACTTTCGATTTCCTCGATGGTTAAAAAAATCGCATGTCAACATGACAGCACCGGCAACAACTGGACCGGCGAGGCAACCCCGACCGGCCTCATCAACCCCAATAATTCCCGGATATCCCTTCGTTCGCTTCCGATCAAAAGTCCAAAGTGGGTTGACCATCGATTCAAATGTGAGGCCTTACCCCTTTCGCCATTTTGAATTCCACTTTGGCTTTGCGGGAGGAGTCTTTCCCATAGCCTCATAAGCAGTTTTAAAATGAAGTTTACAAAACTCTTTCATTCGCTCCTCCCCAAACTTCTGGTAGAGGGAGGTTGCTTTTTCCTTTGCCTGAGATCCTGAGCCCTTAGGGAGGACACACCCTGCCAATTCGCCAAGCTTTTTCATCTGTTGCAACCAAGTTGCTCGGGCGATTATTGACGCAGCGGCTACAACTGGGTCTTCCTCCGCTTTGGTTCGCATTTGTAAATCAAAGTCCTGCCCTTCCACATACTTCTGCACCAATGGTTGTTTAGTAAATTGGTCAAGCAAACCCCAAGTTGGTTTTCTTTCTTTAATGGCATCATTCAAAGACCGACCGTGTAACCAAGCCAGGAATTTATTTAAATTACTATCAAATTGTAAGTACAACTCATTGTATTTGATCATATTGGTATATGCCACTTTGACCACGACACCTTTCGTATCCTTAATTTGCTTTGCCATTTTAAGAATCGCACCATCTGTGATTGTCTTACTGTCTCTCACTCCAGAATTCATCCAATCTCTCACCATATCACCGTCAGCGACTACGCATGCCGTAACCACGGGACCAAACAAATCTCCCTTTCCACTTTCATCCAATCCAGCGTGTGGTTCGAACCATTCCGGGTTATTCACCTCCTCATAGCCAAGCAAAAATTCTCCGGTTACCTCAGGTTCGAGAATATTAGCAACAAAGTCCTCTGTCTTTCTACCCTGGACAACCAGTTTACCGCTTTCATAGACAACCACCTTTACCAATTCCCCATCGAATGCATAGCGGGCATATTGAACAGTACGGGTTGGCCAATCTCTAGACTTTAAAGAATTCCCTAATTTGTCCATTTGCTCATTGGATAATTTTAGGGTATAAGAATTTTTTTTCTTTCTTTCTCCCTCACCTGAATTTGAAGATGCACTTACCATATCTAAATTATCAATGGAAAAGTCGGACGGAAAAAGCAACTGCCAAGCATGAATAATTTACTCACAAAGCATATTCTCGGAGGATTAGAAAATCGTGAAAAGTTTCAGATAGACCTTCTTGAATGGTTTGATAGCCATCAACGGGACCTTCCCTGGCGAAATAACTCCTCGTTATACAAAACGGTAATCTCAGAGTTTATGCTTCAACAAACCCGGGTTACAACCGTTATACCTTATTTTGAAAATTGGATCGAAAAATTTCCTGACTTTAAATCGCTTGCATCCGCCAAGGAGGAAGAGGTACTCAAGGCATGGGAAGGCCTCGGCTATTATTCAAGAGCAAGAAACTTACATAAACTTTCCAAAATCGTAAGCACATGGGATTCATTTCCCACAGATGCCAAGTCCTGGCAGAGCCTTCCCGGAATTGGCCCCTATATTGCCGCGGCGATTACCAGTATTTCCTTTAATCAAACTGAAGCCGTTTGTGACGGAAATGTAGTCCGTGTATTGACTCGAATATTGGCCTGCGGAGAACAATTTAAGGATGGATCAGTCGCTCAAAAAAAATTACGGCCCCATGCACAGAAACTCCTTAATATTCAAAGACCAGGAGATTATAACCAGGCATTAATGGAACTCGGAGCAATTGTTTGCCACCGTCAATCTCCCTCCTGTACTACCTGTCCAGTCCAGGTCTATTGTACAAGTGGGAAACAAGGAGACCCAGAAAGATTTCCGGTTCTAGCAAAGAAAAAAAAGTCGTTTCAAAAAATAAAGCGTTTTTGGATTGAATCAAATGACTCCCTCCTTCTACAAAAACCAAAGGAGGGGGAAAATAAATTAGTCGGGATTTATGAACTCCCTAAGGGTATTGAATTAGAAATATCAAAAAAGGGAAAGATACTCGCCGTTAAAAAAAGAACGATTGGACAGGTTGAGTTTGAAGAATCGATTTACTTAACTTCCCTTACTCAAGAATGTGATCTCAATCGATACAACATGGAATGGATAAAGTGGGAGAATTTGAATAACATAACCCTTTCAGGTCCGCACCGAAAATGGATTGAAGAGCTAAAATAGGCTGTAGACGAAAAACTGATCAATAGTATTTAAAACCTTATAAATACTAACAGTAATTATTTAAAAACATAATATTGTTATTATATTTATCTTGCTTAATTTGTACGATTTGTAATTTTTAATCCATCATACAATCTAAATATCAACTATATAATCATCGATAATAACAACAAATCCATTAAATGAAATATCCTACAATATTCAAAGCAATATCCATCCTTCTATCTGCTATCATTTTTTCTTCTTGTGCTACAATTGTAAGCGATTCTGACTATGTCGTACAAATAAACAGTAATCCAAGCGATGCTAACTTCAAAATAACTAACTCTTCCGGAGTTGTCATTCAAACAGGCAAAACTCCTGCAGCGGTAAGCCTTTCCGCTAAAAAAGCTTATTTTTCAGGGGCAAAGTACAACATATCTTTTGAAAAACCAGGCTATGCTGCTCAGAATGTACAAATCCGTGCTGACATTGATGGTTGGTACATCGGAAACCTGCTATTTGGCGGATTAATTGGTTGGTTGATAGTTGATCCTTTAACTGGTGCAATGTGGAAATTAGATCCCATGGCAAACGCTTCGTTATCGAAAACTATATCCCTCAACGAAGAATCAGATCAAAAACAACTTCATATTTTAACACTGAATCAAATCCCACAAAACCTTAAAGGAGATCTTGTCGCGATTAACCAGTAATACAAAATATAATTTCCATCAAAAAAAAGGCCTGTAAAGGCCTTTTTTTTGCACTCTTTTCTAACATAACTCCTCAATAATCGATCGAGAATTTCAGATTTGTATTTTCACATTTGAAAGATTTCAATATTTTAAAATCTTCCTCTCGGGCAATTCTTTTTGCCTCTGGGTTGATTAAGAACTTTTCATGTGGTTTAATTCCGACCCGACCAATATCCAGACGGTCGGAG
>JAQXBH010000080.1 GCA_029252505.1 Opitutales bacterium
GGCTTCTTTGGTATCCAGTCTCACTTTCCCTTTTACATTTCCCTCACGGTGGCAGCTAACACAATTATGCTCTAGAATAGGTTTTACATCTCGAACAAATTCAATTTCTGCATGAGACAAAGGCATTATTAATCCCAATGATAAAAGTAATAAAGTGATAAAGTATAATTGATGCATAGTATGACTTGGTAATAAATAATGTATTAACAATTCCCTTTTATCCCAAAATTCTTTAGGCAAGAAAAGCTTTTTAAGATATTAATTTGTAATCAAATGAAAATATTTTCTTTGCCGCTATTCATTTTTCTTTTCCTGAAACCCTCTTTGAGGGCCAATGAAAAAGAAAATCCTGGATACAGAACATATAGTCAAACCTGCATGGGGACAAAATTTAGTTTATTAATCGATGGACATAATATTCAGCTTGCTAACCATGCTGCTCAAAGCGCATTCAAGGAAGCCCACCGTTTAGATAAAATATTAAGCGATTATAATAGCGACAGCGAACTTTCGATCCTTTCTCAAAGTTCAGGGTCTCCTGATTCCTTTCCCGCTTCTGATGATTTATTTCATCTATTAGCACGTAGCCAAGAACTCGCACATGAAACTGAGGGTGCATTTGATATCACAATCGGACCATTATCGAGATTATGGAGAATTGCCCGATTTAAAAAAGTTCTTCCCACGAATGAAAAACGGATCAATGCACAGGAGAGAATGGGGTATCAAAATCTCGTGTTAGACTACGATCGTAAAACAGTCGAATTACTAATGAGTGGGATGGTTTTAGACCTTGGTGGAATCGCAAAAGGCTATGCAACCGACCGAATGCATACTATTTTATTGGAACACAATGTAACCCGGTTCTTGATAGATGCGGGTGGTGATATTTTATTAGGAGATCCTCCTCGGGGAAAAGGAGGTTGGAAAATATCAATTGGCGGTAGAAAACACCCTGGTTTGCCAAACCTTGTTCTTGCAAATGTTGCGATTGCAACCTCTGGAGATTTAGAACAATCAGTAACCCTAATGGGCAATACATACTCACACTTGATAAACCCTGTAACTGGAATCGGTCTAACAACCTTAGCACAAGTTACCATAATTGCCCCAAATGCTACCCAAGCGGACTCCCTTGCATCCGCATGTCTTGTTCTTGGATCAAAAAAAGGGATTCCATTCTTAGAAAAAAAAACCGGTGTTCAGGGATTCTTTCTTGAACAAAAGGGTAACAAAACTGTTCTTAAGAAAACTGAAAAGTAAGAATTAAATCAATTCATTATCAAATCCCGCCTGCTACAATAATTTAGTTCCATAGATGATTGAACTTGTCAGATTAAGTTTTATCCGTCATATACAATAACTTTAATCTATTTATACCCATGGCTAGAGTTTGTGCAATAACAGGTAAACGTCCCAAAGTAGGTGGACGAATCATTCATAAAGGTGTCAGCAAAAAAGCTGGAGGAATTGGTTTGCAGTTGGTAAAAAACAACAAGCGAACATTTCGACCTAATGTCCAGCGTATCCGCGTAAAGTTGGCAAGTGGCCAAGTAAAAAGAATGTGGGTATCTGTGAAAGCAATCAAAGCAGGTAAAATAGAAAAAGGTTAATTTTTCTGTGGTCATTTAGAGACCATTAACCACGATCAATGATCGAGGACATTCAATTTTTAAACCGCGATTCAGGTTGTATTGAATCCGAAAAAGTTTACGGCGAAAATTGGTTATCTTTGATTTATGGTACTCCTTTAGGCAAGATTCCTTTGTGGGTTGCCATAAAACGTGCTTGGTTTTCAAAATGGTATGGCAACAGAATGGACAGTCCTGCTAGTAAAAATAAGATAGTACCTTTCATTAATAAATTTGGATTAAATGAAAATGAATTTCTTAAAAATCCGAGTGAATATAAAACTTTTAATGAATTTTTTAGTCGGCGACTTACCAAGAAAGCTAGACCGGTTGACCCAAATGTAAGTTCAGCTATTTTTCCAGCTGACGGCAGACATTCAGGAATTCAAGACTTATCTAAAATTGAAAGTATTTTTGTCAAAGGTCAACAATTTGACTTACCGGCACTCTTTGAGTCAGATAAATTAGCAAGGCCTTACCGGGAGGGTTCAATGGTAATAAGTCGCTTATGTCCAGTTGACTACCATCGTTTTCATTTTCCCGTTACAGGAATTTCTTCCACTCCACAATTAATAAACGGGGCCCTCTATTCAGTAAATCCAATTGCACTAAGACAAAACATTGGAATTTTTTGGCAGAATAAAAGGTATCTGTCCTTTATTGAAAATTTAAATGGGGGTAAAGTTGCTTCCTTTTTAGTTGGAGCAACCTGTGTGGGTTCAGTAAAGATTACATCTACTTTACCCGCGAGTATTACTAAAGGAGAAGAATACGGTTATTTTCTTTTTGGTGGCTCATCAGTTCTAACCCTCTTTGAAAAAGATGCCATCACTTTAGCTGGTGATTTAACAGAATCAACTGCAAGCGGAATAGAGCTTTATGCAAAAATGGGACAATCCCTTGGGGTTATCAATTAAAGTATCAAAATTTCTCTCTCCTTGCATAAATAAATTTTCAGCTCTACATTTTAAATTCTTATTAAAATGTCTCTACATCGATCATCCAAATTTGGGTTCACAGTTCTTGAGTTACTCGTTGCGGTTTCAGTAACTGCACTACTTGCGGGGATGTTGCTTAATATAACATCTCAAGTGGTCAGCACTCAGACGCAGGCATCTGGAGATTTAGAAACAAATCAAGTTGCTCAGTTTATCTTAGATCGAATTCAGGAAGACCTACACTGCGCAGTCTACCGAAACGACGGAAATGTATGGATGGCAGCAACAGTGCTTGAAGATACATCCACAAGCGGATCCTGGAAGGATGCAAAAGTACCAAAACCTACCAAGGAATCTCTTAGAATAATTCCAAATGATTGGTCTAGCGGTCCAAATGATCCAATCTCCGATGCGAATAATCAAATTTCACTGCTAAATTCTCGATTCGGAATTGCAGGTACTTTTTTACGCTTTTTCACCACATCTCCTGAACTTGATCCCGATTCAACTAATACGGGAGGTGCACGGGCAATTTCTTACCAAATTGTACGACATGGCGTAACAGCCTCTTCGACCTCCCGACCTCGATATCAAATATTTAGATCTGATGTATCCGCAGTAGAAACCTTTAACGCAGGCTATAATCTACACCCAAATTATGGTTCCTACATTCAAAATTCAAATGGAGCTCGCACACCAGGAAATATCAAAAACCCCATCATGGACGGAGAAGATGGGGCCTCTACTGACTTTTCACTTGCTTCCAATATTATAGATTTCGGAATTAGGGCCTACCTAATCGAGAAAAATAGTTTTGGAACGGGAAATTTAAAACAAATTTTTCCAGATGTTAACGCATCAAGTGGAGGCGGTACTCCCCCGTATGAATACCTAGCTACCAGTAATCTAAATTACAGAGTTTCAGGAAAACCAAATCGCCTATATGCTTTCCCTGAAGTTATTGATGTTATGCTCCGAGTAATGACTATTGAAGGAGCATCCGCGATTTCAGCCTTTGAAGAAGGCCTAATCACGGCACCAAAAGGTAAGTCTACTCAAGAATATTGGTGGGAACTCGCCGAAAAAAATTCTGAGGTTTATATCCGGAGGATCAGAATATTCCCTACAGGGGTGTAAAATATTTTAGCTTTTAAGCAAACCCTTTTTGCTTACGATACTTGAGCGGAGTCACCTTCATTTGACGGCGAAAATGTTGCGTAAAAGAACTTTGATCATAGAAACCGTTTTCTTTAGCAATAACAGCAAGCTTTTTGTTAGTAGTAAGCAAGTCATCGCATGCTGCTTCTATCCGAGTGCGTGTGATAAACTGCATCGGTGCTATTCCAAAAAGTTCAATAAAACCACGATGTAATTTGCGATGGTTTAGTTCTGATTCCTGAACTAAATCCGCTATCGCAAGATCCTTTCTAAATTTTTGGCGAATCAATCCAACCGCACGACCAATGCCGTCCTCTCGCTCCCATTTAAGTTCCCCATCATCGTGGGGTCGCACAGTCCCCATGATTCCAGTAACATTTCCGTCGCTATCAAACATTGGGTATTTATTCGTGAGACACCAACCCGGTAACCCTTGCTTGTTAAAAAACAACTCAAGAATATTCAACCTTGGTTTTTTAGTCTCGAAAACTAAGCGATCTTCCCTTCTAAAGTGCTCCGCAAGTCGAGGTGGGAACAGATCAAAATCAGTTTTACCTTCAAGCTCCCTTTCTGTTTCCAACCCAAAACGTAATAATAAACTCTCATTCACAAATATGAGTCTGTGGTTTAAGTCTTTTATAAAAAAAGACACACCCGGTATGTTCTCAAATATCAAACTCAGTTGTGCGGCACTTGAATTTTGATCCTCAAACCAATTATGTAAAAATTTGGTAGTAAGAAGACTATTTTGCTGGAAGTTTTTCATTTATGTTGAAATTGACACTAAGAATGATGTAGATTTGTTATAGAATTGTAAGTAAGTAATAAATATATATATTAACTTTTCCTTTTCTTCAATGATTTTTTCTTTAAATCCGAAGCAATAAATTATCCTAGATATTAAAAACATTGTAATTCAATAATAAAAACTTCCTGTTAAGTATTTACCAAGAGATTTACGGTTTTAACTAAATTACTTAGTAAATTTAATTCAGTTATATTTAAAAAGAACAAAATTATTTGTTTTCATAATCAAGATAAAAATTATTTTAGAGGAATTCATACATTTAAATTTATAAAGTTCTTTAACACCTTTTGATAATTTCAGTTTTATGTCTGAACTTTTATTTTTATCATTAAGATGAATGCGTTTTTATTGGTTTTTTGATATACACATGTAATCCAAATAAATTAGTTTCATTTTCTTGTGCAAGTTTTTGACAAAAATATTAGTATTTCAATACAATGATATTAAGCACAGTATTCGTAGTGTTCGTTTTTAATCAAACAATTGGGACTCAACTGTACTTGAAACTATACTTTGTCAACAAATACGGCTTTTAGTTATTTCCGAAGGATCTGTCGTGGACAGCTGGAGGAACTTTGCAGGTTGTTGCCAACTACATAATGCTTATATTAATGCCTCTATGGTCAAAGATATCCCTAGTAATAGGACTTCTCAGTGGGACACCAAGATCTCTTTTATTTGGAAGCACACTTTCATGGAAGTAAGAATGAACCCACCTTAGAAAAGTTTTATTTTGGACAGTTTAATTTCTTGTACCTTGGAAAGAAAATACCGATTAAAAATGACTTTCCAAGACAATAGAAAGTAATTGAACTTTTAATTTTGTAAAGTGCTCGTAGGCTAAAGGTCTAGGTAAACAGAATATTATGTAGTGAATATCCTATTCTAAATTAAGCTTCTTTAGTTTAGGTCTGATCACAAAATTACAATAACCCTCATTCGGGTTCTTTCTATAATAATCTTGATGGTACTCTTCTGCAGAATAGAAAACGGGTACAGCAACAATTTCCGTAACAACAGGGTCTTCTAACTTTTTGTTGAGTTTTGTTTTCCATTGAATTGCCAATTCTTTCTGCTTTTCAGAAAGGTACATGATGGTGGAGCGATATTGGGTACCAACATCTGCTCCCTGACGATTGAGTGTAGTCGGATCATGGCAGTCTCCAAAGATATCAAGTATTCTAGCAAGACTTATAACAGAGGGGTCAAATGTTATCTTTATTACTTCAGCATGACCTGTATTTCCGGTACAGATTTGCTTGTAGGTAGGATTCAAAATCTCGCCTCCTGCATAACCGGAAATTACATCCTTAATCCCATCTAATTTTTCAAACACTGCTTCTGTACACCAAAAACATCCACCACCTAAAACAATCGTTTCCATATTTACCTCATTTTTAATATCTAATTCGAGCTCTTCTAAATCAGTTTTAACCGAGACATCCTCTTGTCGCAAACAGCCAGCGGTAATTAGTACCGCGACCATACAAAAATAAGAATAATATTTAATTTTAATCATAATTTCTTCCCGTTATCCATTCGTGTCCACTTCCAAGTAAAAGCTTATCTGCTGCCAATGGCCCCCAAGTTCCTGAAGCGTAGCTCTCCAATCCTTGTCGGCCCTGACTACTCCAATAGTCAAGAACTGGGGAAAGCAGACCCCAAGACATTTCTGCTTCATCGCCTCGAATAAAGAGAGTTCCGTCACCATTTAATGCATCGAGTATTAGTCTTTCGTAAGCTTCAGGGGTGTCAGAGCCAAAAGTCGTTTCATATCCAAATGCAAGTTTAATGGGCTGAAGTTTTGTTTCTAATCCTGGTGTTTTTGAATTTAAATATAATGTTACTCCTTCATTGGGTTGAATTCTAATCACAAGTAAATTTGGCGAGACTTTTAGGCGGGAATCTTGACCAAATAATATGGCAGGTGGTCTAGTAAACTGAACAACAATTTCACTTGCTTTCATTGCCAGTCTCTTTCCGGAACGCAAATAAAACGGAACGCCCTTCCACCTCCAATTATCTAAATATAACCTCATTGCCGCATAAGTTTCTGTGCTAGAATCTTGAGGTATGCCCTCTTCATCAATGTAGGCTTTCGTTGGTGAGCCTCCAACTAGACCGGCCGCATAAGATGCACGAACTACCTCCGGGCTTTCTCCTTCTAGGGCTAATGGCTTTAGGGCTTTTAGAGCTTTTACCTTTTCATCACGAATTGATTCAGGGTCTAAGGATGAAGGCGGTTCCATTGCAGTTAACGCAAGCAATTGCATCACATGATTTTGAATCATATCTCGAAGTGCACCACTTTTATCATAATACCCTCCACGATTTCCTACTCCAATATCTTCCGAAACCGTAATTTGTACACTCGATACGTAATTACGATTCCAAACTGGTTCGAAAATTGAATTCGCAAATCGCTGAACCAGCAGACTTTGGACGGTCTCTTTACCAAGATAATGGTCGATGCGAAATACCTGAGATTCATCAAATCTCCTGTTAATGACTTGGTTTAATTCATGAGCCGATTGTAAGTCCCTCCCAAACGGTTTTTCAATAATTACCTTGGACGCTGTTTCTGTACCACGGTGCCTTTTAGCTAATCCACTTTCCCCTAGGTTTTCCAAAATCGGCATAAAAACCCCTGGTGGAGTGGACACATAAAAAAGACACTGGGCCTTACAATCAATTTGTTTCTCAATCTTAGTTATTTTGTTCTCTAACGTTACAAAACTATTTAAGTCATCATAAGCACCAGCATGAAAGATAAGATTCTTTTCTAAATTATTCCAAGTGGATGCCTCAATTTTTCTCCTCGAGTGTGCCTTCAGCGCTTCCTTAATTTCGTTTTTAAATGAGTCATCACTCATTGCGGATCTACCATAGCCGATTAAAAAGCATTTTTTTGGCAGTAAATTATCTTTTGATAGGTTAAAAATAGCGGGAGCTAACTTCCGGGCAGTCAAGTCTCCGGAAGCACCAAAGATTATTATAATCGTCGGGGGCGTTTTTCTATTTAATGAGGTTTTAGAGTCGGATGTAGAAGTGTTTATCATTTTAAGATATATCTTTAATGTAAGGACTCGTGGAAGATGGCAATATTTTCATGATGAAAAACCTTTACATTTTTATTGCCTGACATGGGTAAATCAATTTCCACCACATCAAACCGATAAGAAGGGGGACAATCCTGCATTTCTCGAAGATAGGCTTTGAAAGAGCGTAATAAAGCGGTTCTTTTTCTTTTGTTTAACGACTCAAACCCTGTGGTAAAAGAGTTTTCCGACCTTGCTCTTACCTCAACAAAAACTAACATTTCTTGATCCATACAGATTAGATCAATTTCATTTCTTTTGTCACTGAGGCTTCGCCAATTTGAATAAAGGACCACAAAGCCTTTATTCTTTAAATATTTTCTCGCTAGCCATTCGCCATATTCTCCGTTTTCTTTTCCATTCTGAAAGGTTGGCTTTACGCCAAGGGTCCATTTTAAACATTCCCAATACTTCCTTATACGGGCGAAATTATTAACGCCATTCATGCTTTGGATATCGCCCCGCTAATTCTTTCTTAATTTCAAGATACGAACCAAGCCAAAATTCATTAATATTATCTGTTACTTGAACGCACCTTTCATTGGGGGCTAAAATATGAAAAGTAACTCTATGTTTTTCGAATACAACTCGAGGCTGCCTTGAGATATCATATAAGTCCTGCAATTTTACCCGCAGCACTGCATGACTACCCTCGTAAGTGATACGGTAAGGTCTTTTTCCGTTATTCAAAGAGAATGTAGAGGGTGTTGCTTGCTCCAACAAATCAAGTTCTTCAATTGAATAAAGCTTTTGTAAAACAGGCAGAACCTCTCTATTTCTTATCTCTTTCCAACTTTTTGCATCTTTACAAATTTCTTCAAATAATAAGTGCCTCAAGTCTATACTAAATTGAGGCACATTATATTCTGGATAATGATTATTTAGAAATGAAATTTTAGAGACAAAGTGGTCCACTTGATTATCCCACTTTTTTAAACTGAGATTCCCCGCCTTAAGCTCAGTTGAGTAAGCATTTTGAAAGTCTTCTTTTCCCTCGCCTTCTCTTTCTTTAACATTGAATTTAATCGTACCAATTTGATCATACTCTCTTCTAATGACTTGCCTAGTATCGGGGTGCAATGCGACCTCCTCACCTTTGATCACCCTTGTATTTAAAACATCTTTTACTATTTGGTCATTAACCTCTGTTACATGTTCCATTTCTAGCCCAATTTTACCCTTAAGAGACTTCTCTACCAAACAAAGAGCTATAACCCATTCTGCTTTTTGTACTTCAGAGAATTTACTTACATGTAAGTGGATTCCGTTTATACTTTCATACATTCCGGTCCCTCTCCTTTTTAATCGAGCAAGATGGTCTGGGAAAGCAACGAGAAATACTTCTGCAAAATCTCTCATTTTGGGAAATTCAAAATGAAAGGAACTTATCCCCGCTATTTTACAAAAACGAAAAGCCAATCTTTCCGCTTCTCTACATCTAAGGGCATGAATTCCAACATACTTACAACGATCAACCGAAAATTCCTCTTCTTTGGCATAGAACCATACCCCCAATAATAACCTTAGGTCAGAATCTAATTCATCGGACTGTTTTCTTGGGAAATTTTTAGATAAAAACGAGTCTACAATCTGCTGGTTAAATTCCTTATGAATAATGGGACTTCTATCTTCAATTAAAGCGAGTGCGAGTGCAAAAGCAGGAAGACAGCCCAAATCATTGGCTAATAATAACGCCGCCCCAAGTTTTGGATTAACCGGAAATTTACAAATTTCTCTTCCTTTATCTGTAATGAGCGAGTTCGAACATAATGCCCCAAGCGCATGTAAGGTGCTAAAAGCTCGATCTAACGACTTAACTGATGGCTTATCTAACCAACATAATGAAGTCGGGGTTTTCCCAATAGCACATAAATTCAAATAAATTTCAGATAAATCTAATCTTTTTATTGCGGCGACTTCTTCATTGTCACGATCTTCATGTTCCTTCTCGCCCCATAGTCGTAAGCAGTAACCCGATGACATTCTTCCCGCCCGTCCCGCCCTTTGATCCGAGGCACTTTTACTTATCTTTTGGGCCAGTAAAACATTAACACCCCGAACGGGGTCAAAGCTCGATCTTTTAGCAACTCCAGTATCAATGACAATGCGAACTCCCTCTACTGTTAAAGAAGTCTCAGCAATATTAGTACTGACAATAATTTTTCTTTCCGAGGTTTTTTTAAGGGCAAATTCTTGATCCTCAATGCTCATGTCACCATAAAGCGGTCGAACCAGAAGTGACTTTGCCCATGGTGCCGATTTTATTTCTTGAATTATTTTAGATATCTCAAACGCACCAGAAGCGAAAATTAAAACATCTCCGTCATGATTGATTAAACATTTTTTTAACTCAGATGTAACACGCTTCCAGATTGATTCATTTAATTGCCTTGAACGGTATTCAATCACAACTGGGTAATTCCTAGATGATAACTCTAGCGATTTAGCTTTTTTTAAGTATTGAGTAACTTGATCTATGTCTAGTGTGGCAGATGTTACCACAAGTTTGATGGAAGGCCTTTTTGTATTCTGTAACTCGCGAAGTAAAGCTAACGAAGTATCCATTTGTAAACTTCGTTCATGAAATTCATCAAATATTACTAGCCCAACACGAGATAAAACTGGGTCACTTAAAATTTTTCGGAACAATACACCATCTGTTAAATATATAACCTTAGTTTCTCTCGAAGTCTTATTTTCAAAGCGAACTTGATATCCGATAGAATCCCCGATTTCACCTCCCGTTATTCCAGCAACTCTCCGAGCCAATAAACGGGCTGCTATTCTCCTTGGCTGAACTACTAAAATTTGTCCCTGGACAAGATTTTCTTTTAAAAGGAGCAGTGGCAATCCAATAGATTTCCCAGATCCAGTGGGTGATTTTAGAACTAAGTTTTGAGATGAAAGAAAAGCATCTTTAATTTCATTAGAAGCCTTAAAAATTGGCAAATCTTGAAGTTCATACATCCCTCAAAATTTATTAAACATAGATAATTTTCAATAGCAAAAAGGGGTACACTTCATTTAATCAATTTTAACTTTTTTCGGTTTAGAGACATTTTGCTTAGGTAGTTTGATCTCTAAAATCCCATTATTTAAACTGGCTGATACTTTTGAGACATCATATTTTTCAGAAATTTCAAACCTATGTTTAAAGGATTTCTGTATTGATGAAGAAGACTTTTTATTACCATCAACTACCGCTTCGAGATTTATAATTTTATCTTCTACGGAAAGTTGAATTTCTTCCCTTGAAAAACCGGGCACGCAGGCCTCAATTGTAAGCGTCGAATCCTGCTCTTTATAATTGACTCCATTATAGCCAATTAGCTCTTCTTGCTCTACTATTTCTAATCTTCGATCAAAAGGATTAAAAAGGGAATCAATTGCATTAGTAAGGGAAGTCGAATCTAAGTTATTTATTATTTTCATAGGTTTTATTGGTTAGTGGTTTCCCTAATGGATGCATATCACATACCATTGTAAATAACAAATAAGTCACTATAAACCAACTACTTAAATATAAAAGCCAAAACCAAAAAGAGACACTTAGTCTCTTTTTTGAATCAGGGATTGCAGCTTAGGGACTATTTGGCTCAAGTGCATGTTAGAAGAGAGATTTGTAGGAAGAGAGTAATTTCTTAGAAATTTTATCTCCTTTTTGAGAAGCGACTGAAAGCCACTCTTTGGCTAGTATTAGATTTTTCTCAGTACCTTTCCCACCCAACTTCATTAACCCTACAAATCTTGCTGCCTCCGCATTGCCTCCCTGTGCTAGAGGAAAAAAAAGTTCGTAAGCTTTATCATAATTCCGTCTAACTCCTACTCCAGTATAGTATTTGCGTGCCAAATCCATTCGCTCGAAATCATCCAAAATTGGTTTATCTTGCCCTAATTCTAAATCCGAACTGGGATCGAATGAACTAGTTGTTTTCTTGGGCGGGGTTCCCCTCTTTTGCAAATACTTTTTCGCAAGTTGATGATTTTGAGAAGCTGCATCTTGAAGAAGTTTTAGACCTTCAGTCGTATTTTTATTTATACCATCCCCACCATCCAATAAAAGTAAACCCAATGAATATTGAGCCTCTGAAAAATTTTGCTTTACCGCCAATCTCAACCATTGGGAAGCTTTGTAAGCATTTTTTTCAACACCGTCTCCATTATAATAAGCCATCCCCAAATTAAAACGAGCAGTTAAGGATTTTGCACGTACCGCTTTTGATAAAAGACTTATTCCCTTCTCGGTATTTTTGTCTAAAAGCCCAGGTAAACCTCTTAAATAAAGAGCTCCAATCGTTGCCTGCGCTTGCGGATAACCCAACTCTGCGGATCGCATGAATAAACTCAATGCTCGAGTAACATTCGTAGGAATCACCTGGAAATCTATTTCCCCCATACAATACATCGCCACGGGATCACCATCAGATGCATAGCGTTGTAATCTTAATGCAGCATCTTGATAAAGCGTAGTAGCAGCAACTAAATCGCCTTTTAGCATCGCTAAATTAGCTAGGTTATAAGCACCAAAAGGGTGGTCTTGTTTTACCGCAACATTAGACCACTTTCGAGAAAGTTCTATATTAACCGAAGAACCTGCTTCACCCGATCTTAGATATATACCGAGTAGACCTTGATAATATGCAGATCCAGATTGTGCATTTTCTATGATATTTTGATATGATATTTTTTCATTCCACCGTTCTGTTTTTGCCGATAGTAATGAATGAAAAATAATAAGTGTACATAAAACACATTTTTGAATAATCATCATTTGTCATAATAGATATTTTAAGAAAGCGTTCCAAGCTTGAAAAAACTGTCGTATTAAATGAATATATTTATCTATGTTGGTCCAAATCTATTTGTCATTATTGTCGAGGAGAAAAACACTCCTCTTTGGACTTATTTTTTTAGTTAAGTTTACTGTTGCTAAAGACGAAATTACATTTTCGGAAAAGATTTTAAATCAAGTAGTCGACCGACAGGAAAGGTTTTTCTCGAACTACTCGTCTGAACAACTCGATGAAAAAGAAATGACGAGGCATGCACAAGAAATTGTTGCTGAATATGAAAGTTACCTTAGTCAAAACCCCAATGATGAAAATGCCTTGATATTGTTTGGTAAGTTCCTTCGAAAGGTTGGGCAAGAAGAACATGCAGCAGAATATTTTTTAGAAGCAGATAAAATTAACCCAAAACTTGCTGTAGTAAAACAACAACTGGCAAATTTCTTAATTGAAAAAAATCGCCCAGTCGATGCGTTTCCTCTTCTGATACTAACCATTCAATTAAACCCTCAAGAAGCAGTTTACCATTTTCAACTGGGGAACTTTCTCTTTCTTTTCGAGGAAAAACTCGTGAAAGAAAAAATATTCACAAATTTATCTGCTCAATCATTTATGCATCGTTGCTTTTTCGAAGCAAAAAAGCTCCAGCCTACAAACTTTGATTTTCAATTGAGATATGCCCAGAGCTTTTTTGACTTTCCCGATTCGAATAAAACAAGAGCTTTACTCGCGTGGAAGCAAATAGAGGATAATTTTCCAGACAGGACAACAACTGAGATGGATTATTTTAAATTATGCCAAGCAAAAGTCCTGCTTGAACTAAACCGTAAAGGGGATGCTTCTGAGCTAATCAAAACAGTTTCCTCAATCTCATTAAAAGAAGCCAGGGATTCTTTGATGTTAGAATTTGAGAACAGGGAAAAGGCAAATAGTGATTCTCCAAAAGCGAAAGTGAAAAAAAAGAGTTCATTCAATTTAAATCATAAAAATTTTATTCCGTCGGATCCACACCTTGAAAGATTACGTAAATTGACCGGAAGATTGATAGAAGAAAAGATGCTTAGTGAGTTAAAATCCGATGCGATAAAAGCCCGTTATGATCGATCAGGAGAAATAAAATTGGAACTCACTAATTTACCTTAGTACAGCTAAACAATTCCATTCGATATCTTTAAGGACAACAGTAACTTTACATATTGACATGTGATAATTAATTTTATCGTTCCGGTTTACTCCCTGATACAGGGATGATTGGAATGTGGCAGGGTTGCAAAGAACTCTCTGTTTTGACTTCCCAAGGTAGAAGGGAAGGGTAGAAATCAGCTTCGCCTACAAATTAATCGAATACGTTCAATTTTCGAACGACCATGGTTCGCTATTTAAAAATAAGGACAACTGTTGCTAACTTATTCATCCGCCATCTTCTTTCACGTTTAAAATTGCATTTAAGATAAGTCTGACAGTCGAAGACTAGCTTTGTAGGAATAGCCTTATCACAGATTCTTTCCCAATAAGTCTGTTTTTCTTCGGCATTTTCTCGCAAATTCTGAATTAGTTATTTAATTATTTATCATGCGAAGTATTGCTACATTTAAGGAAGAAAAACTTGCACTCCGTTTTTGGAATTATCTGCAAGGGGAAGAAATTGAGTCAACTTTAGAAGAAGACGGTAACGAGGCATGGGCTATTTGGGTAATTGATGAAGAAAAAATTCCCTTCGCCATTCAATTCAGTGAAAAATTTAAATTAAACCCTGAAGACCCTATATTTAACAGCACCGTAAAAGAAGAACCAAAAGCGAATCACAAATCAGTTATTAATCCGGATTTAAAATCACGTTTTAAAAGTTACAACTTAAGAGAAAAATGGTCCAAACAGGACCGTGCACCGGGTATGATTTCTCTTTCAATTATCATAATTTCTGTTGCAGTATTTTTACTATCCGGGATGGGTAAAAATCAGGATATTGTCAGTAAATTTCTAATTTCTGAAAAATTAGACGGAGCATTGAGTGAGGTACTTGAAGGCGAGGTCTGGCGTGTTGTGACACCGATATTTTTACATTTTGGAATTTTTCACATTTTATTTAACATGTTTTGGCTGCATGACCTAGGAAGCCAGATTGAAAAACGAAAAGGGTCACGATTCATAACCCTATTTGTATTAGTAACCGCTATCATTTCCAATTTTGCTCAATTTCAATTTGCCGGGCCCGCCTTTGGAGGAATGTCGGGAGTCGTCTATGCACTTTTTGGCTATGTTTGGATTAAAGGCAGATTTGATCCCGGAGATGGTTTATTTATCCATCAAACAACCGCACTCATAATGTTGGGTTGGTTTTGCCTATGTTTCGTAGTACCAAATTTTGGGATTGCTAATTGGGCCCATGCAGGAGGATTACTAACTGGCTCTGCTTGGGGTTATATCTCTGCGATCCGATGGAATCGAGGTTGAGACCTCATATATCCTCTCCATAAGCTAAAGCCGAACAAGTTCGTAAATGGCTAATCCCGCCCGAAGGTTGGGAAATAACTTACATGTAGTTTTCCAGTTTCCACGATGAAATACTTTTCTCCCGATTTTAAAGGGGATCTTTTGACTTTCTGGAGATAAGCAAAATTGTTCAAACTCCCTTATTGAAAAATGATTTCTAGGCTCACTTTTCTGCCAGCTGTCACGATATACATCATTATTTATTTTAGACCCGTATTTTGAAAAATAGAGGCGATTTTTCCAATAGCCGTGATTTACAAAGCTTACGGCAACTCGCCTGCCAACTCGGAGTGCATTTAAAATCACCTGACCAGGCTCAGGCAATTCTTCAACCATTCTAGAAAATACGACCCAATCAAAAGAATTATCCGGAAGCATTGATAGTGCTTTTCGTATATCGCCTTGGTAAACTGCAACTCCTCGGGAAATACATGCACTCGCTTTATCACAGTCAAAATCAACGCCCAGACCATTCACATTTTTTGTCTCACGCAAGTTTTCGAGCAAAATTCCCCGACCACAACCCAAGTCTAAAACTTTTTCGCCTTTTTTTACCCAGTCACCAATTATCTTCAAGTCCGCTTCTTTTTTTACATCTGCTCGAGTAATCGCATGCCGGGATTTATTAATTTCTTGACGAGCAATTTCATCTTCATCCGCACCCTGCAGAAATAGCCTAATTAGCCGAAGAAAATTCTCCGAGTTTATGAGGAAAGAATCATGGCCATGGGGATGATCAATCTCAAGGTATGATGCATGTTTATTTAACTTCTGCAAGGACTCGGATATCATCTTATTCTGAGCAGGCGTGTAAAGCCAATCAGTAGTAAATCCAACTACCATTACCTTTGCCTGTACATTCTCTAAAGACTTTTCAAGTCCGTCTTCTCCCACCAAATCAAAGTGATCTAATGCTTTTGTAAGCTTAAGGTATGTGTTTGCATCAAAACGGTCTACAAATCGTAAACCTTGGTGGTGGAGGTAACTTTCGACTGCAAATTGCTTCTCCGCTTCCTCCGCAGTTAGATTCATCTTATTACGACCGAACTTTTCTTCCATTCCTTCATCTGAAAGATAAGTAATGTGGGCCATCATTCTGGCAACTGCCAAACCCATCTCCGGTCTGGCATCTTGGGAGTAATTTCCATTGTTCCATCGAGGATCCCCTTTAATGGATGTTCTTCCTACCTCATTAAATGCAATTGTTTGAGCACTGTGCTGGGGCGTTGCAGCAATAATCATTGCTTTCTCCACGAATTTGGGGAATTCAATAATCCACTGCAACGCTTGCATCCCTCCCATACTACCCCCAATTACTGAATACAAAGAAAGAACATCCAAGTGATCCAATAACAGTTTTTGAGCGACCACCATGTCCTTAATAGTAAGATCTGGAAATGACATTCCATAAGGTTCTTGAGTCTTTGGATTAATTGAAGTGGGCCCGGTAGAACCCTGACAGGCACCGAGACAATTGGAGCAGATTACGAAAAATTCATCTGTATTAATCGCCTTGCCTGGTCCTATTGCATGGTTCCACCAGCCTTTCCTCACGGCTCCTTCATGAATTCCCGCTACATGATGGTCACCAGTAAGTGCATGACAAATTAAAATAGCATTGGTTCTACTTTCGTTTAAAGTCCCATAAGTTTCATAATATAACTGAAAATTATCAAGGACTCCATGAGTCATACGAAATTCATTTTTATACTCAAATACTTGCGGATAGACTAGACCGACCTCTCCACCATCAACTGCGTTCATTTTATCTTCTGTTTTCTTCATCTGCAAGGAGGGCAATTCATTCGCCTTCCGCAAGTTAGATACTAACTAGTCAAAGATTCAAGCAAAGCACCATCTATGTCATAATTACCGTGCACTGCCTTGACATCTTCCAATTCTTCCAAGTTATCCACTAACTTCAATATTTTTCGTGCCACATCTTCATCTGTTATCTGCACTAAATTATTGGGAAGGTAGGCAAGCTCAGAAGAATCAGGGGAAATTTCCGCATTAGAAAGAGCCTCCGCAATTTGATCGTACAGGGCAGTTTCACAAATCACTTCGTAATGTTCTTCCTCTATAATCACATCTTCGGCATCGTTTTCTAATGCTAGTTCTGTTAAATCATCTTCTCCGATCTTTTCTTTCGCTAAAAGAAACTGGCCTTTTCTTTTAAAGTTGAACGCAAGCGCGCCTGCACCTGCTAAATTTCCTCCCGCTTTTGAAAAAGTACTACGTACTTCCGAAGCAGATCGATTTTTATTATCAGTCGTAACTTCAACTATCAAACCTACCCCACCAGGTGCGTATCCTTCATAAAGGAGTTCTTCAATAATGATTCCCCCCAATTCACCAGTTCCTTTTTTGATTGCACGGTCGATGTTATCGGCAGGCATATTAGACTGCTTTGCTTTGGTAATTAAAGTCCGCAAGCGAGGGTTAAACTCCGGATCTTTTCCACCATCTCTTGCCGCTAAAGTAATTTCCTTACTAACAACACTAAAGATTTTACCTCGTTTTGCATCGACCGAGGCTTTGTGTCGCTTGGTGGTAGCCCATTTACTGTGTCCTGACATATACTAAGAGGGAAAAGAAGGATTCAAGTATTTGTCAAGTTCACTTATCTACGAGATCAAATAGAAATTGGTGGGCTCGCTCCAATCTTTGTTTTTTATCCAAAGCAATTCTTCTTTTACTTGCACTCATTTCTTCCAATTTAGATTCGCTGTAGTTATCTGCTCTTTCTTTATAATTTCTTTCCAAAATCTTGGGATCGATCAAACCCCTGCTTTTTAAACCAAGTAAATTTCGGTACCTCTTCTCTTTATCTGTTACCTCATCCCTGGTCCGAGAATTTTCTTCAATTTCCTTAATGTTGTCACCCGAACTTTCAACTACAGCGGCCGGCTCAGGTGCCTTCTTAGTTATCAGAGTTTGAAGAATGGTCATCAAATTTTGAATAGTCCAATAAAGCACCAAGGCTGAGGAGAAAAAGTAGAGGAATATTAGGAACATGAAAGGCATAAACCTCATCATTTTTGCATTTATTCGTTGGGCATCACTTAATTCAGGCCCCATTTGCATAGGATTTAATTTCATCTGAAACCACTGAGTAATCACCATCAAAATGGGCAACACATTTAATGAAAATCCTTGCACTTGAGCGACATGATCCTGTTCGGATAAATCATTAGCCCACAGAAAGCTCTGTCCGTATAACTCTGCCGCTGAACGAAGCATCCAGAACATACCAAGGAAAATGGGGATTTGGATTAGGATAGGCCAGCAACCTGCAAACGGGTTCACCTTATGTTCCTTGTAAAACTTCATCATTTCTTGATTAAGCTTTTGGGAATTTCCTTTATGTTTTTCCCTTAATTTTGACATTGGTCCCTGCAATGACTGCATTTTTTTCTGGGATCGCGTGGCTTGCGCTGTAAGAGGCCAAAGTATTAATTTAACTAAAATAGTAAGAACTATTATAGCCAGTCCATAACTGCCAAACACTCCATGCAATTTGTTTAAAACCCAACTAAAAGGCTCGGATATCCACCAAAAAACTCCAAACTGCATCACTTTCTTTTGTTCATGTCCTAAGGATGCGAGTCCCGCATAATCTTTGGGACCCGCATACACATGAAGTGCGAATTCCTTGGATTCTTGAGATCTTAAAATACCAACAGGAAAAGACATCGTACCGCTGACACCTTCAATTTCTTCCCCTTCATTGCCCTTAACCTGAATTGATTTTCCGCCAATCCATGCATTTGATAAATCGATTGTGGGACGAATAATATTCACAAAAAACTGATTATTCACGCATGCCCATTTAGCTTTTGATAATTTTCTTTTGTCTAACTCGCCAGTTACTCCCATTTCATTTAACTGAAAAAATTCCTCTTTTTCTCCATCGATCCGTCCGCTACATTCAGCACAAGAACAACCCTCGGCTAGTGGTAAGCCAGCATTGTAATAACCTACATTTAAGTAAGTCGCTGCATTATCAAATGGATTGTACAAGCGAGGCATTCGAAATGCCGTTCCTAAATTAATCTTCACCCGATCCAAGGCGAGTGGATTGGTACTCAGGTTTGTGAGAATCGTTTTATGATCAAATAAATAGGTGCTATTGTCTTCTCGGGTATATATCCGTTCAATTTTTAAAAAATTGGCCAATTTCCATTCGTAAATAACGCTCGATCGGTCACTTCTTACTTTTTCATACTTGCGGGGTGAAGAAAGTACTCCAGGCAACTTCCTTCCTTCCTCATCTTCAAATGAAAGCGATAGCATTGAGTCTCCGACATGCGTCATGTTGTAGTCACGACTTAGTCTTGAAAACTCTTTGAGTTTAACTTCCCGAATTCCACCCGAATGATCCGTGAATACAAGAGTAGAAAATTGATTGGCAAGTCCTTCAAATAATTCTTCCTCTCTCTCGATCAAAGTAGGGGATGTGGATATGTCAGGTAAGCTTCTATTTTGATCAACCACGGGGTCGGAAAACGAAGAGGGAGGAGACTGAGTAGATATTCGTGTTTCTCCTTGAGTCGCAATACTTACATTTTCGTCTGCGACGATACTGTTATCGATGAGTTCCTGTTGCTGCATTCCTTGCTCCCATAACAAGTAGAAAGCGAGAACAAGCATGCTTATACCAATTAGAATATTTTTCATTACTTAAAGATTGTTTTTTGTATCGCTTTTAAAATTCGTTTTTCTGTTTCTTTAAAAGAGAAAGAAAATAAAGCGGGTCTAGGCAGAAGTACGATTTGTGAACCTGTAGGAAAAAAATGAATGTTTTTCCGGAAAATTTCTCGAAACCTCCTCTTTGCTTGATTCCTCTGAATTGCTCCACCATAACGGCGAGAAGCAATAATACCTAATTTAGGCAGTTCATTAGACGTCGAGTTGCTTGCTAGTTGGAACCAAAAAGCTTCGTCGCGGTATCTCTTTCCGTTCTTTTTAACAAACTGAAATTGCCAAGATTTTCGCAATCGCATCGATTGCGAAAAGCATTGTTCCTTTAAATTCAAAGAAACTAGAGAGAATCTGCGTTAGCGAAATCGACGAGGAACGGAAGCGGTAAGGCTGGCTCTTCCCTTGCGGCGCCTGTTTCTCAAAACTTTACGACCGGCACTAGTTTGGTTGCGTTTACGAAAGCCAAATTTACGCGCTCGACGCAACTTGGATGGATTGTAGGTAGGTTTCATTAGAAAAAAACCCCTAGAATAGAGTAATGAGGTCTAAAGTCAAACCTTCACAATTATAACTTATAAATCATTTGATCTTGCCGAAAATCATTTTTCGAGTATATTGGAAAGCGTTGTCCCGTTCGTCTAGCCAGGTCAGGACACCGGGTTTTCATCCCGGCAACAGGGGTTCGAATCCCCTACGGGACGCCATTTAACTTCTGTAGTTTGACTGTTTTGAAACTACACCTAAATATTAAAAATGGCTTCTCAACATTCCCCCATACAAGTATTTGGTGCGACAGAAAATAATCTTAAAGGGATTAATCTAGAATTACAGCCAGGGCAACTTATTGTGTTTACTGGATTAAGTGGTGCAGGGAAATCAACACTTTTATTTGATGTTTTACATGCTGAAGGGCAAAGAAAGTATGTAGAAACCTTTAGCCCTTATGTGCGTCAATTTCTAGAAACTCTCCAGAGACCGGAAGTAGAATCAATTAAGAATATCAGGCCGTCCATTGCAGTTGAGCAAAAAAATACCATCAGAAATTCACGGTCTACGATTGGTACGATGACAGAACTTTGCGATTATTTTAAAGTGTGGTTTTCTCAGGTTGCCCGATTTATTGATCCAGATTCTGGAAATGTTCTTCAGCACGAAACTCCTCAATCACAAGCCGTTAAGCTAACAAATAAAAAAGACTCCCAATTCATTATTGGTTTTATTGCGGTAAGACCGGAAAACCTTTCTTCGAAAGATTTCCTTACTTTCTTAATACAGGCGGGACATGCTCGTGGTTTACATGGAAATAAATTTCTGCACTTAGAAGATATCATGAATTCCGACTGGAATGAGATTGAAATATTTGTGGCGGTTGATCGTGTTGATACTCAAAAGGACAGTAAATCTAGGCTCATAGAGGCTATTTCACTTTCGATTAAGCATGGTCATGGCTTGGGGCAAGTAAGGGATTATTCAGGCAAATTGCTCAACCTGTTATACGAAGGACTTCGATCTCCTGAAAGTGGACGAAAATTCCCGGCTGCACATCCCTCAGCCTTTTCTTTTAATTCACCAATTGGAGCATGTGCCAAATGTAAAGGGTTTGGCAGAATTATAGAAATTGACCCTACACTTGTTGTTTCAGATCCATCATTATCAATTATTGGGGGAGCGGTAAAAGCATTTTCAGGAAAGGTATATGGACACTGCCAGGACGAACTATTACAAGCCTGCAAAGATAAAAAGATTCCCACAAATATCGCTTGGAGTAGTCTCACCAAAAAGCAAATAAATTACATTTGGCAGGGCGATCCAACCTATTCAGAAGGCAGCCAGAAGTGGTATGGAATTGATGCATTTTTTAAATGGATTGAAAAGAAAACATATAAAATGCATGTTCGGGTCTTTCTTTCGAAGTACAGGGGATATTTTAATTGTCCAAGCTGTGACGGAAATAGACTAAAAGAAGATTCGCTCCATTGGAAATGGAATAACTTTACATTACCAGATCTCTATCGCTTACCCATTGACGAACTTTTTAAAAAGATTTCAACCTACAAACTAACTGGTGATCCAAAGTCCGATCTCGCGATTGAAAGTATCCAAGCCAGACTCTCATACCTTAAAGATGTGGGCCTTGGTTATCTAAGCTTGGATCGTACCGCCAAAAGCTTAAGTGGCGGAGAAACTCAACGGGTTAACTTAACTGCCTGTTTGGGTGCTTCTTTAACCGATACGCTTTTTGCCTTAGATGAACCTACCATTGGACTCCACGGAAAAGATATTCACAAACTGATTTCAATTCTAAAAGCACTAGCAGATGCCGGGAATTGCGTTTGTGTGGTGGAACATGATGAGCAAATAATTAACGCGGCTGACAAAGTTTTTGAAATTGGACCACTTCCGGGAACAAATGGGGGAGAAATTTCTTTTGAAGGGACAGTTGCACAACTACACCAATCCAAAAATTCTATTACTGGACACTGGCTTAACCAAGATTATCTTCCTTCCTTCTTGAAAAGTCCTAAACGGAAAGTTCGTTCGAAAGATCCTTTTTTGCACATTAAGAATGCATCCTGTAATAACATTCAAAAATTAAGTACTCAATTACCCCTTTCTAAACTGGTTTGCATTGCCGGTGTTTCAGGGTCCGGAAAATCTACACTCCTCCACGATATTATCTACGCCGGTATGATAAATTCGAATAAAAATACAAGTGTAAAAAGCGACATAGATTTTGATGGGGTTGTTGTAATTGACCAAAGTTCGGTAGTGCGATCACCCAGATCAAACCCAGTTTTATATTCCGATGCTTGGAGCCCAATCAAAGAAGCTTTTGGAAGAACAGAATCAGCAAAAAGACTTGGGTTTTCCGCAAGCGATTTCTCATTTAACGCAGGAAATGGAAGATGTGAAGTATGCACTGGCCTAGGGTATGAAATCGTAGAAATGCAATTTTTATCTGACGTTCAAATCCCATGTAGTCATTGCTACGGCAAGCGGTTTAAGGAAGAAATCCTAACGGTTCAACTAGATGGATTAAATGTATTAGAAACATTAAATTTAACAATAGATGAAGCTGTTTTACGCTTTGAACACTTTCCAAAAACCAAACGAAAATTAAGCTCATTAAAAAATGTTGGGTTAGGCTACTTAACCTTGGGCCAACCATTGAATACTCTCTCAGGAGGAGAATCCCAGCGTTTAAAGTTAGTTAAATATATGACAACATTAAAGAAGGGAGTTCTCCCTTCTTTACTCATCATTGACGAACCCACCACCGGGCTGCACATGGAGGATGTAAAACAACTCATGAAAAGCCTTCAGGAGATCGTGGAAAGCGGACATAGCCTTCTCATTGTTGAACATCATTCCCACGTTCTAGCACAGGCTGACTGGATTCTTGAAATGGGGCCAGGTTCCGGAAAACAAGGAGGGCGAATGATTGCCTCTTCAACTCCTGCTAAGTTATCAAAACTAAATACACCTACTGGCTCTCTCTTAAAAAAGAAAACGCAAGTAATACTGAGCTCAATTCAAGGTAAGGAGATTCAAAATAAGAATTTTAGTAATTTTCTAGAAATTGAGGGTGCACGAGAAAATAATCTTCAAAACATCTCCCTGAAAATTCCCACTAACCAATTTGTTGTAATTACTGGCCCTTCCGGATCAGGAAAATCTTCGCTAGCGTTCGATGTTATTTTTGCTGAAGGTCAAAGAAGGTTTATGGAGTCAATGTCATCTTATGCACGACAATTCGTGGAACAACTTGGTAAACCTGCAGTTGATCGAATATCTGGAATTTCCCCCACGGTTGCAATTGAGCAAAGAGTTACCAGAGGAACAAAGAAATCTACAGTTGGTTCAATTACTGAAGTGGCACAATTTCTTAGATTATTATACGCCCGTGTTGGAACACAATTAAGCGTTCAGAACGGCAATCCTTTGTCCATTGCAAGTGAAACTGAAATCACTGATCAAATTGAAAAAATTGTACGGCTTAAAAAACCATCAAAGAAAGCCCCTCTTTTTCTCTTAGCTCCCTTAGTCACAAGTAGAAAGGGACATCATAAACCAATAGTTAATTGGGCGAGAGACAAAGGATATGATTTTGTAAGATGTGACGGCCAGTTTTTAAATACAAACGGATTTGAAGGATTAGACAGATACCGCCTTCATGATATTGAAGTTCTTTTGGAAGAATGGCATAATGTTCCTGATCGAAATACGATTCGACAAAGCGTTCGTCATTCCCTTCAAATGGGAAATGGCAGAAGCCTTGTTGCCTCAAGAAATGGTGATACTAGCATTTGGTACTCAACCTCAAGAGTTGATTCCTCAAATGGTGAATCTTACCCCGAATTAGAACCAAGTCTATTATCATGGAATTCCGCTAGAGGATGGTGCCCATTTTGCAAAGGGTATGGTAAAATTTATCAATGGATGAAAGATGATTTACCAGCAACCGGAAATTGGTGGAAAATGGAGGACGGAGAAAAATGCTCCGAATGCAACGGAGAACGGCTCAATGCAGTCAGTCGAAGTGTAGTTTTATATGGAGCTGAAAAAAAGAAAATATCTTTTCCGCATTTACTGGAACTCACTCCTAATGAAATTATCGTGTTTCTAAATAATGTGCAATTACCACAAAGGCTTCAGTCTGTTGCCAGTGCCATTATACCTGAAATAATTGAAAGACTTAAATTCATGACTCAAGTGGGACTAGATTACCTTTCACTCAACCGAGAGACATCCTCATTATCGGGAGGGGAGGCACAAAGGATTAGATTAGCCGCTCAACTTGGATCAAACCTTTCAGGTGTTTTATATGTTTTGGACGAACCATCCATTGGGTTGCACCCAAAAGACAATCAAAAACTCCTAGGTTCATTACGAGACTTGCAATCCCGTGGAAACTCGTTGCTAGTGGTCGAACACGATCCGGAAACAATTCAACAAGCAGATTACCTAATTGATATTGGACCGGAAGCAGGACGAGAGGGTGGTAAAATTGTGGGAGAAGGAAAACCAGCTGAAGTATCGAAAATAAAGGGATCCTCGACAGCCCAATATATGCGAGAGGGTATCAAACATCCAATGCGTGGTTCCTGGAGAAAACTAGCATCGAAATCAAATTATTTAAAAAATAAGAATTGGTTAAAAATTGAAAAAGTTAATTTTCGTAACCTTAAAAATTTTTCCATCGATATTCCTACTGGTAGATTATCAGTCTGTTGCGGAGTTTCTGGATCAGGTAAATCTAGCTTTGTGAGAGGTTTTCTATTTCAAGCAATAAAACAATCTATTGTAGAAAAATCGGACGATCTAAACTTAGTTAATGGTAGAGTCAAAAACGGCAATATCTTTAATAAAGCAATTGAAGTTACGCAAAGCCCCATCGGCAAAACTTCGCGATCCACTCCCGCAACCTATTTGGGTGTATGGGATAAAATTCGCACAATGATATCATTACTACCAGAAGCAAAAGCAAAAGGATGCCCTCCTGGACATTTTTCATTTAATGTAAAAGGTGGGAGATGTGAGATTTGCAAAGGAGCAGGTAGAATAAAAGTGGAAATGAGCTTTTTACCCAATTCATTTGTAAAATGTTCAGAGTGTAATGGAAAACGGTACAAAGAAGAATTACTTGGATTATATTGGAAGGGGAAAAATATATCAGACATCCTAGAATTTACATTTGAAGAAGCAGCTGATTTTTTTAAATTCGACAACTACCTTCATCAAACATTTTCACTTATGATTGAGACTGGACTCGGTTATATTAAACTTGGCCAAATTTCTCCATCTTTGTCAGGGGGAGAAGCACAAAGGTTAAAATTAGCGGCGGAACTAGCTCATGGAATAGACAAACAAAGACATAAAAATCTGCACAAAACTAAACCCACACTTTATATACTAGAAGAACCCACAATTGGGTTACATACATTAGACTGTAAAAAACTGATATCATTACTCCACCGTCTGGTTAATGAAGGAAATACCGTAATTGTAATTGAGCACGATACCGATGTTATAGCAGAGGCAGACTTTCTTTTCGAACTAGGTCCAACTGGTGGACAGAATGGTGGGAAATTACTTTACAAAGGAAAAACAGCTGGAATCCTCAGATGCCCGGCAAGCAAAACTGCTCCCTTTCTCAAAAAGATTTTAAATTAAGAGACGACCCGAAAGAAGATTTTTTTTCCCGCCTTCACCACGACTTCAGATTCAGCATTTCCAAGAGTTATAACTTCCTCCGGCTTCAACACTTTTTGTCCATCGATTTTAATTGCACCCTGCTGAATTAAGCGTCTAATTTTTCCTTTTGATTCGAAGATATTAGAATTACTTAGGATATTCAGAACAGTTGGCTGGTCACCATTGCTTAACAATTCTGAAATCGAATAAGAATTCATCTCGTCTGGATTTTCTCCTTGTGTAAAAACATTGGAAAACGAGTTTCTTTCACTTTCTGCTATTTTAGGATTGTAAAAAAGCGCGGTTAATTCTTCCGCTAACTCCTTTTTAATCTCCATAGGGTGATTCTTTTTTAGCTCTTCAATCTCTTCTTTATTTCTCATAAGAAGAAGCTTATAATAGTCCCACATAGTTTCGTCTGAAATCGACATAGTTTTTCCAAAAATATCTTTGGAATTATCATTAAACGCAATATAGTTATCGTAACTTTTTGACATCTTTTTTGATCCATCGAGACCAATTAGTAGTGGCATCGTTAAAACAGCTTGGGGGTCCACTCCTTTATCCTTTTGTAATGTTCTACCCACCAACATATTAAAAAGTTGATCAGACCCACCAATTTCCACGTCAGATTCCAATACAAGTGAATCATAACCTTGAATTAATGGGTACATAAATTCAACCATTGAAATAGGCTGATTACTTTTGAACCTTTTTTCGAAATCATCTCGTTCAAGCATCCTTGCTACGGTCATTTTCCTTGAAAGCGAAAGGGCTTCAGCGAAATCCATTTTTGTAAACCATTCACTATTCTTTCTTACCGTAGTCTTGTCAGGGTCAATAATCCGAAAAGCTTGCTCTAGATAAGTTTTTGCATTCTCGTTTACTTCACTTTCAGTTAATTCTGGACGTAAATCAGATCTTCCGCTTGGGTCACCGATTCTTGCGGTATAATCCCCAATTAGTAAAATTGCTTCGTGCCCATCATCCTGAAATTGCTTTAATTTGTTAAATACAACCAAATGACCAAAAGTAAGATCCGGCCTAGTCGGATCGACTCCGAATTTAATTTTCAGTTTTTGGCCACTGGAGATTTTTTTAGCGAATTCCTCTTCCCCAATTACTATTTCGGTATTTATTAACAATTCTTTCACACTCATAGAGATTTGATTTATAAAGCCTGATTTCACATTCATCGAGCGTAGAATATTAATTCTTTTTTATCGAACAAGAATTCCTCTTGCTTTCGTCGTACAGTCCGTTACCTAATTTAACCTTACTTATTCCCCCCCCATAATCGAATAAACTGCCATGACATTATCATTAGGTTCTAAAGCCCCAGACTTTACTCTCAAAACAAAAACGCCAGAAGGTCTTTCCGATGTAACTCTCAGTTCCCACGAAGGAGAATCATCGGTAGTTCTGCTTTTCTTTCCATTTGCTTTCACGGGTGTTTGCACAGAGGAGGCATGCACGATTAGAGATGATCTAAAGTCTTATGAAGATTTAAACGCAAAAGTATACGGTCTGAGTGTAGATAGTCCTTTTGCGCAAGAGGCAATGGCCTTGAAAGAAAACCTGAATTTCCCTCTTCTTAGTGACTTCAATAAAGAGACCTCAAATCAATATGGTGTATTGTACGAAGATTTCATTGGCTTTAAAGGAGTTAGTAAAAGATCTGCTTTTGTAATTTCTAAGGACGGAGATATTAAATACGCTTGGTCTTCTGATGACCCAAAGCAACTCCCAGACTTCAATGCGATCAAGGAATCATTATAAGACACTCTCTTACACTACACTATTTTTTGGGCCTTAAAAAATTTTATGGCAATCTTCCATCGGAATTTAAATTATAAAATCTGTCTAGAGATTTTTTGATACGAAGGCGCGCTTTTTGTTCTATTCCATGTTCGCTTCCTAGTATCGTTAACATTCTCGAGACTCAATACTCGTTCAACTATGAGTTTTTCAATATTTCGCTCGAAAATTTTATACATGCCTTCACTGAGGCAACTTAATTATTGCTTTAATTTATTCCCGTGTGAACAAAGAATCAATATATCAAGTTTGTGAAACAAACGAAGAGGTTTTTGTTCGTATAAGAGAAAAAGCTTCGTACTTGAACTGTGCTCCACTCCGCTCTTTTCTGTATGAAATGGTGAGGGAGGGTAATAAATATTTTGTAATCGATTTTGAAAACTGCTCTAGCATGGACAGTACATTTTTGGGGATTTTAGTTGGGCTTTCACTAAAGTTAAAAAAAGCAGAAGAAGGAGGCAGCCTAACGCTACTTAATCTTGTAGGTAGAAACTTAGAAACCGTAGAAAACCTTGGTATTCACAAAATTGCCATTGTGAGCTCCGAATTCATCTCAAGTCCCAATGACCTAGAAAACTTACAGATTAAAGCGGAAGAAGAGAAAGCTTGTCCTGAGGTGATTTATAGAGCACATAAAACCTTACTTGATCTAAACCAAAAAAATTCGCGGATTTTCAGAGATGTAGTGAATTACCTTGAACAAAAAGTCGAAGATTCGGCTTAGTATTTCATTTTATGAACTCATTACTTTACTTTTTGGCTGGTCTTTTTTTGGGCTTAATCGCATGGAATTACTCTAGAAAAAGAGCACAGATTGAAACATCTAAATTGAGCGACCAAAAAATTCGTCTCCAACAAGAAAAAGAAATCGTTGTTGATTTCATGCATAATTTAGCGGTGGCAATCGGAGAGGGTGTCGTTCGAAAAGATCTGTACCAAAGAATTGCTCATACCGCAGTAATGACAACTGGTGCAATTAGTGCTTGTGTATATGAAAAACTACACAATGGAAAGCTACAAAGCGTAGCAACCGAAGGCCTTTTTCCTCCACAACGAAAAATTAAATCTTCACTTTCTGAAACTAGTACAACCCGGGCCCGCTTCTTGGAAAATATTCTCACTACCGAAGTTTTGGAAGAAGGGGAGGGCATTATTGGAGAAGTGGCAAAAACAGGCAAGTCGGTCTATGTGCCACAAGCACTCAACGACCCAAGAGTAGTAAAGCACAATGATCCATCACTCACTCTACGATCCTTAATTTATTCGCCACTAGTACATAATGATCAAATATCAGGAGTACTAGTTGTCGCCAACCCTGCTAACGGGCTAAGCTTCAGTGAAACAGATTTATCACTTGTCAACTCTCTTGCCGAACAAGCAGCTTTGGCAATTAAGAATTCCGACGCAATGAATTTACGGGTTGAAAAGACACGAATGGACTCAGATCTTACATTAGCACGAGATGTCCAGGAGTTATTTCTCGCAAAAGAATCACCTTATTTTAAAGGACTGGAAATCGATACTCAATATATTCCCTCTGCTCAGGTGAGTGGTGATTTTTATGATTTCTATAAATTAACAGCTACCAAGTTTGCGGTATCAGTTGCTGATGTTTCTGGAAAAGGAGTACCCGCCTCTCTTCTTATGGCTCTTTGCCAAACGAATCTTCGGCATTATGTAAAAAAATCGAAATCACCACGAGAAATTTTGATTAAGCTGAATCAGGATCTCGAAGAAAGGATACGTGAAGATATGTTTATCACTCTGGTGCTTGCAATTATTGATACTCAAGCTAACACCATTACTTTTACTCGTGCGGGTCATGAACCTGGGCTTTTAGGAAAGGCAAATGGTCAAAAATTAACCGTTGAAAAGCTTCGCGGTAGCGGAATGGCTCTCGGAATGGTGCCCTCCGATCTTTTTGAAGAAGTTATTGAAGATCAGACCTGTTCATTCGAGAAGGGTGATATGCTTGTACTCTACACTGATGGAGTTACTGAATCGCAAAACCAATCTAAGGAAGAATTTGGTATTGATCGTCTGTGTGAAAAACTTGAAGGAGCAATAGAAAAAAGTCCCCATTTATTTAACTCCTCTTTGATGGATAGCCTCGAGGAATTCTCCTCAATATCATCGGATCGGGACGACTTAACCCTTTTGACGGTCAAAAGAGTTTAATAGAATTCTACTTTATCCTTCCCTCGTCATAATCAATCACATCAGCAAAAGAACGTAAATCAGTACGATTTTTAGCTCCAAGATCGGATTTAATTTCTTCCAACTTTTCTAGTGCCATGTCGGACATTCCCATTTGCACTACTTTTCGATTCCAAATGTGACAGTTAAGTTCAGTCGGAAAGAGTTCTTTTAATTTAGAGTTTAATTCTTCTTCTGAACTTGAAATTCGCACGCATTCTATTACATCACCGGGATCAACGCTTAAGTGCAGGCATAAAAAACCATCAAAACCTTTGGTAAAATTCCGCTGGTAGCTTTTCGGTAACCCTTCTTTTAAATGCTTTCTTATCTTTCCAATAAAGCGAGGAAGATGTAGTAGTCCAAAAGGATGAGATTGATAAGGCGAAGGAAGATCACGGAGAATAGCTCCTGTGGGTCCTTCGATTAATTGGTCGTCGATGTTTGTCAAAATGAAAAAAAAGGTTTTGTCTATCTGTTCAACACCATAAATGAAACAAAGCAAAAACAAAAAAGTAATTAAACGCGTTTCGGGATATATTTTTGAACATAAATTTCTTTTTGTCCTTACCCTTTCACTCGCGTTTATAATGACCGTCCTCTCTGTATTAGTACCGTCCGTTATTCAAAGAGTACTAGATGAAATTTTCGTACAAGGGTTTGAAGAATCTCAAGTCCTATTTAATGGAATTCTTCTTATAGGGCTACTTTTTCTTTCGAAAGAAGTACTAAATTGCCTACGAATTAGGATTAATAATAAATTAGAACAAAAAGTTATTTTACGAATTAGAAAAGCTCTTCACGATAAGTTATTGGACTTACCGATTAACTTTTATGACCGGAGGAAAAGTGGAGATATTTCCTCCAGGGTAGTTGAAGATGTGCAAAATGTTGAACGAGCTATTTTAGATGGAACGGAGCAAGGAGTAATCGCAATTCTTACACTAATTGGAGTTACCATTATGATGTTTTTACAAGAACCAAGACTCGCAGCTTTGGTTTTCCTCCCACTTCCCGTGCTTTTGGTCATGGCTTTTCGTTATTCAAAGATTTCCAAGAAAAACTGGCGGGCTGTTCGCGAAGCATCAGGAGACCTGAATTCATTATTAGTAGAGGATATTCAGGGTAATCGATTAATTCATTCATTCGATTTAAAAAATCGTGAAAAAAAGCGGTTTCTTGCAAGTAGTAAAGAATTAGAAGCCCGCTCACTTCAGGCAATGTATAGATGGTCGATACAGGGTCCCAGTGCCAGTTTTACTTCTTCTCTCGGAATCCTAGCCGTTGTGGGGATGGGAGCTTACCTTCTCCAAACTGATCCCAATTTTACAAATGGGCAATTCTTTGCTTTTCTACTTTATACCAACATGTTTTATGAACCTGTTAGACAATTGGTATCAATTAATAATATGATTGCAGCTGGAAAAGCTTCGGGAGAAAGAGTTTTTGAGATTCTTGATGAGGAGGTTTTAATCACAAGCCCGAAACAACCCACTCACTTTCCCATGGAAGACCATTCCATAAGATTCAAAGATGTCAAATTCGCTTATGACGAAAGGCAATCGATTGTTAAAGGTCTTAATTTTTCATTACCATCCGGTTCAACCACTGCCTTGGTAGGACCAACTGGTGCTGGAAAAAGTACAATCGCGAACCTTCTGCTTCGATACTATGATGTGGAAAAAGGAATAGTTTCAATAGGAGGGGTTGACTTAAGAAAATTTTGTCTGAGCTCGTTAAGGACTAATATTGGTCTAGTCTCGCAAGACCCTTTTTTATTTGATACGACTGTTCGAGAAAACTTATTGCTTGCATCACCTACCTCTAATGAAGAGAAGATAATCTCCTCTCTAAAAGTAGCCAATGCTTGGAATTTCGTGGAGAAATTACCGAACGGACTCAATACCTTAATCGGCGAGCGAGGAATTAGACTAAGCATGGGGGAAAAACAAAGACTTACCTTGGCGCGCGCAATTCTTAAGTCTCCACCGATCGTTATTCTAGATGAAGCAACATCAAGTGTAGATGTTGAAACTGAAAGACAAATTCAACTTTCTTTGGAAAAGCTCATAAAAAACAGAACTACATTAATCATTGCACATCGGCTAAGTACAATAAGAAACGCAGATCAAATAATATTTCTCAATCATGGGGAAATTGTTGAACAAGGAAACCACTTTGAACTTTTAGAAAAAGGTGGCTTCTACGCCAATTTTTGTAGACACCAAGAAAGTTTTCTTCCGCAAATATGATTAAATCTAAGTCCTCCGTGCGAAGCTAAGAAGTACTCTTATCGTAATAGAAAACAAAAAGGGAAAGCACAGAAAAAATAAACTCAAGAGAGCGCGGATATTAAGATTCGCAAGCGGCCCATAAACCTTCTCTTCTGCCCATGTCCTTAAAGGGAGTTCAACAAAATAATCCACATGAAGTGTTTGCCCTAGATAATAAACCATTAATGGCCAAATGGTGAAACCTATGCATCCGAAAAACAAAACCCACCACAACTCTTTACTCCAATCAAAATTTTTATTCATATATAATCGTTCACTTGCATATGACAGTAAAACTACTAATTTATAATAATTATTATTTGTCATTTCCCAATCGAATTATGAGACACACATTTTTTTCCTTAGTTCTTGCCTTAGGTATTGCTCCCATTTTTTTGCAAGCTGAAGTCGAACAGTCCTCAAAAAATATCTACGATAGCCTAATACAACCTATTTTTGTTGCCAAATGCCAAGAATGTCATGGCGAACAAAAAAGTAAAGGAAAGCTAAGACTTCATACCAAGAAAGACTTTCTAATTGGTGGAAGCGGGGCAGGAGAGGACATCGTTGTAAAAGGAAGTGCTATTGATAGTGAATTGATTTTTCGAATTACTCTCCCCAAAGACGATGATGAAGCGATGCCTCCTCTTGAAGATGCTAGTCACTACAACCCCGTAACGGCACAGGAACTTGATATCTTGAAGGCATGGATTTCACTTGGTGCTTCATTCGACCTTTTGGTTTCGGACCTGGATGAGAAAAACAAAAAATCTGCCAATTATGTGCTAGAAAATATGCCCAAAAAGCTATTATCCAAGACTATCGCACTACAGCCAAAGTTACCGGTTGTTCCACCGGTAAGCCCGAGCATCTTAGAAAGTCTTAGTAAAGAAGGTATTTTAGTCATGCCAATAGCTCAAAATACAAACGCGTTGTATGTCAATGCATCGTATGCCGGTAAGGATTTTGATAATAATAAAATTGTTTTGCTTGAACCGATCGCTAAGCAACTACTCTGGTTAAACCTTGCTCGAACAGCTATTACCGACGAAGGAATTGCTTCTCTTGAAAATTTTCCATTACTAACCCGTTTGCATCTCGAGAATACTTCGATATCAGACGACGCAACTGTTCATTTATCCAAGCTATCTAATTTGGAATACTTAAATCTATATTCTACTAATATTTCTGATATATCAGTCCCCCATCTACAGAAATTGGTGAAACTGAAGAAAATTTTTCTTTGGCAAACCAAGATGACCCAACAGGGTGCAGAGACACTAAAGAAACATTTTGTGGATTCGAAAGAGTATGAATCCTTATTAGCACAGAAGGATGACCTTAAAAAATCTTTTGATAAACTGGTAAACTCTGAAGATTTAAAAATACGAAAATTAGAAGAGCAAATCATAAAAGCAGGTAAACTGACTGTAGATATTAAACCTATCAATGAAAAATGCCCTGTAACAAAAAAACCCGTGAACGAATCTAAGATTTCGATTTTCGAAGGCAGAAAAGTTGGATTTTGCTGTGATAAGTGTAAAAATAAATTCGAGTTAGATGGAGCAGTCTTCAGGTCTAAAATTAAAGGTTTTGAAGCATCGAGTGATTTTCGCTCTTTAGTTGAAAACATTCAAAAAGTACGAGCAACAAAAGATGCTGCAATAGAAGCATCCCAGCAAAGAATGAGGCTAGTCACAGGAAAGCTCTTCAAAATGGGTCCACAAATCAACCTAGGATGGAACAATCCTGTATCTTCAAAGTAAATCTTACATGTTTGAGGATAATCTTGGAAAATATGGTAGATTCTATTGCCAAATATAAGTAGTTTAGAAATTTGAAATTATGACAGGAAGCACTGACGAAGAGGTTATCTCTATTTTTAAGGAAACAAAGGCATTACTGACCGGCCATTTTATTTTACGTTCGGGGTTGCGAAGCGGCCATTTCTTTCAATGTGCGCAAGTTTGCCAACACTTAGATAAAGTAACGATTCTTGCTAGGTTACTGATTAAAAAACTGGACTGCCCAACTCCAAACACAATAGTTGCCCCCGCAATGGGAGGTCTCGTCCTCGGGCAAGAAGTGGCAAGGCAATTAAATTGTAGATTTTTATTCTTAGAAAAAGTAGACGATAAACTTGCCCTTCGCAGAAATTTCTCCCTAAGTTCGAGTGACAATGTATTGCTTGTTGAAGATGTTGTTACAAAAGGTGGAAGAGTGGACGAGGCTCTTACCATACTTCATCGTACTAATTGCAATATTTGTGCAGTAACATCATTAGTCGACCGAAGTACAGATGAACTCGATTTTGGCGTACCTTTCCAGCCACTTCTTAAACTAGATTTCCCTACATATGATCCGTCTAATCTTCCCAATGATTTAAAGTCATTGAATCCTACTAAACCTGGAAGCTAGCCTCAAATCAATCAGGGCAGTCTGTAAGCCAAGAAACGGTATTTATTACGGTACCAAACATAAAAACGATTAATCCCACTCTTAATCTGTTCACCAACTTCTTGAATAGAATTTATTTGGTGTCCATTAATTTCAACAATTACAACGCCCTGTTTAAAAGTTTCTGCATCTCCTGTCGATTTTGTAACAACCACTCCCTTTGTCGTCGGAGGTATTTGAAACCGTAGTCTATTCTCAACATTCAACTCCTCTAAAGAAACACCTGGCATTGATATTCTATTTTTACTGCCCATTAAATCGAGTGTCACAAATAATTTCTTTTTACTTCCGTCTCTAATAATATCAACAGTAATCTTTGTGCCTGGTGCTGTTTGAGAGATAGCCAATCTGGATTGATTGATTGAATCGACTACTTGCGAATCTACCTTTATGATTCGATCGTTTGGTACAAAGCCAGCGATATCTGCCGCACTTCCCGGTACAATCTTTGTCACGATTACACCTGAACCATCATTTGAGGGTGCTAATTCAACACCAAGAAACCCCCTTCTAACTCCTCCCCTCTCAACCAAGTCGGTTAGTACTTTTTGAACCATATTAACAGGAATCGCTAATCCGATTCCCATACTAGCACCAGTTTGAGAAATTATTGCGGTATTAATACCGATTAAACGTCCCATTGCATCTAACAATGGACCTCCCGAATTCCCTCTATTGATTGCCGCATCTGTTTGAATAAAATTCTCGTATGAACCCTCTAGGTCAAGAACACCTAATTCAGATCTCTTCGTCGCTGAAATTATACCCATGGTTACCGTCATGCCGATTCCTAAAGGATTTCCTGCCGCAAAAACAACATCACCGACCTCTAAATGATCACTATTTCCTAATGTTACATGTGGAAATGGTTTATCATTCTCTATTTTCAGAACGGCAACATCTGTTGATCGGTCGAAACCTATAATTTTGGCCTGGAATTGCCTTTTATCCGATAATTGTACTGTTACCTCTTCAACGAGTTCACCAGTTCTCGGGTCAGTTATAACATGGGCATTCGTGATAGTATGGCCTTCTGGGCTAACAATTACGCCAGAACCTATACCGGCAGGGACCATTTCTTCTTCCACTCTAGCATTATTTAAAAGAGGTAAGCCAAAAAATCTCCTCAGTAGTTCTTCGCGCGGGTTAGTTCCACCGCCTGGGTAGAGTCTCCTGACCACCTGCTGGGTAGTAACTGCAACCACAGCGGGAGTCGCCTTTTTTAGAGCAAGAGAATAACTACTAGGAGCTCTATTTAATGAGCGGTCAATAACAGCATCTTCTATTTGTAAGGAAAGTTTGCGATTCTGAGCAAAGAGGTTCCCATTACCAATCGCAAGTACTGTAGATAATATGAGGCCTAAAATAATTGGTTTCATGACTATCATAGCGTATTTACTCCACGCGATTGTCTAATTTGATAAAATACTTAAAAACCCTTTATTTGGAAAAGGCTTGAAATACTACTATCTGTATTGGTTCGTCTAATTGCTTCGCCCAAAAGGGGGGCAACACTTAATTTCTTGATAGGAAGATCACCAATATCTAAGTTCACGGTATTCGTTGTAATTAATTCATCTAAAATGCCTTGCCTTAGCCTTTCTTTCCCAGTCTCGTTTAAAACACAGTGACTTACAATTGCACTTACTTTTTTTGCCCCTCGTTCTTTCAAAATTTTCGCTGCTGCTGTTAATGTACCCGCAGTCTCTGTCATATCATCAATCATAAGAATCTCTCTTCCCTCTACTTCACCAACGAGATTCATCGCTTCGACCGTACTTGCACCAGTTCGTCGTTTTGCAACAAATCCAAGAGGGCAACCCAGCACTTCAGCATATGCATTTGCCATTTTCATACCACCCACATCAGGAGAAAAAATGGTCATATTTTGAACATCACGACTTTTTAATTCTTCGAAGAAAACTGGGGATGCATATAAATGATCTACTGGAATATCAAAAAAACCTTGAATTTGCTGAGCATGCAAATCCATTGTCAAAATTCTATTGGCACCCGCCGCAACTAGTAGATTTGCAACTAATTTTGAGGTAATTGGAACACGTGGTTGATCCTTTCGGTCCTGCCTTGAATAACCAAAAAATGGAAGTACTGCCGTAACTCTTGCAGCAGATGCCCTTTTAGCTGCATCTATCATAATCAATAACTCCATTACATTATGATTAGCAGGAGAACAAGTGGATTGTACTAGAAATACATCCATCCCCCTAATATTTTCATTAAAACGAACAAAGCTCTCATTATCAGGAAATGATGTAACGGTTGCATCTCCGAGGGGAACTTCGAGGTAATCACATATTTCTTGAGATAGTGGCTTACTTGAATTACCTGTAAATATTTTTAGTTTTTTCCCGTTCTCCATACTTTAAAATTACTCCTTATTGGCAAAGTCATCAAATCTATTGAACAACTCAGGTAATCTTTTTTGTAAAATAGAAATTCTTTGTGCCAATTGAAAGGGTAATGCTGGATTGCCTTTGAGGAATGCACCCGGTTCAACATTTTTTGTAATACCAGTCTGACCGGCAATTTTTGATCCTTTACCAATTTTCAAATGTCCCGCAAAGCCAGCCTGTCCACCAACCACTACATTATCATCGAATTCGACACTACCGGCAATTCCCACTTGGGCTACGATTAAACAACTTTTTCCAATTCTGACATTATGACCTATTTGGACCAAATTATCAATTTTTGATCCAGCCCCAATACGAGTTTCTTCAAAACGGGCACGATCGATGCAAGTATTTGCACCAATTTCAACGTCATCTTCTAGCACTACTTTTCCCAAATGGGTGACCTTTTTATGAGAACCTTCAACCTGATCAAAACCGTAGCCTTCGGAGCCTATTACTACGCCAGCATTTACCACGACATCATTACCGATCTCGCACCTAGATAATAGCTTAACACCAGGGTGTAGATTCGAATTTCGACCAATTTTTGCATGATCTCCAATATGGCAGTGGGTTCCGATAACACTATTATCTGCAATTGAAACCTCTTTTCCGATAAAACAAAATGCCCCTATTGCTACCCCTGTACCCAATTTTGCAGTTGAATCTACCCAAGCAGTTGAATGAATTTCAGATTTAGGTGGAGGATACAACGAACTCTCCAGATAGCTACATAATGCTGCTAATCCACGTGAGGGGTCATCAATTCTTAGAAATATTTGGTTTGCTTTTGGAGATCCAGTATAACTTTTAGGTAATAAAATAATAGATGCAAAAGATTTTGAAACTAATGACTTATATTTTAAATTACCAAGGAATGAAATATCACCCTTATTAGCTCTTTCAAGGGCTGCAATACCACTTAAACTAAAACTTTTTAATTCTCCTTCTAACTCCGCAGGGGGAAGAATAGCAAGAAGTTGATCGAAGGTTAAATTAAAGTCCATAAGCTCTTACTTTTAGAGCAGAATTAAAATGGCTTCTACTTTTTACTTTTATCCGCGTTGAGAGTAACAATAACTTCTTCAGTCACATTAAATTTATCTCCTGCATAGAATACACCTAACTGTGTTTCAGAAGAATTTAAAATCAAATCAAAACCTTTAGCCCCTGCCACTTGCTGTACTGCCTTACGAATATCTGCAAGATGTTCGACGAGAAGATTTCTTTGTCTTTGTGAGATCGTAGCCTTTGCTCGTTTATCGTAAGAAACCATATCGTCCTGCTTGACCTTCGCTTTTTCAACTTTTTCTTGATATTTTTTTCTAAGATCCGTGCTATCAATATTTGGATTTTTAATCTTATCCTCCATCTCCTTGAGTTCTTTTACAATTTTCTCCATCTCTGCACGGAAAATTTCAAGTTCCTCCATCGCAATTTTTTTAGACTTGTCCAATCTTGCTCTTGCTTCCTTTACTTTTTGATATCCATCAAAAACTTTCTGTACATCTACCACCGCTACTTTTTGAGCAAACGAGAAAGAAGGCATTAAAAACAAAAAGGCGAGAGAGCTCAAAATGAGCATTAGCTTATGCATATCAGGTGTAAGTTAGGTAATGAATGAATGGTGAAATTTAAAATCGGGTACCTCCAGAAAAATGAAACTGCGGCGATCCTCCTGTTTTTGTAGGATCAGTTATAGGGAAACCTAAATCTAGGCGAAGGGGCATACCCATAACCATGATACGAGCTCCTAATCCCCAATTATCATGCCAGCCTTCCATATCATCTCCAGGCATAAATTTAAAATCATTAGATCTTAAAAACCCGCCGTCATAAAAAACGGCAAAACGCAATGGGTCAGCAATTTTAAAAGTATACTCCGCACTTAAATAACTGTAAGAATTTCCTCCATTAGGTTCTTCTAAAACTTGAGGACCTGCCTCCCGATAATCCCAGCCTCGCAGATTGTAAGGCCCACCCAAAAAGAATTTTTCAAAGAAAGGCACATCTGCATCTTTTCCGTCAAAACGACCTAATGTACCTGTTCTCCCTACAATGGATAAAACTTGCTCCATAGGAGTAAAAGTTTCAAAAAACTTCGCTCCCTGTAATTCAAAACGACCGTAATCTGCATCTCCACCAAACGGACCGCCGGCAAATTCTTTTCTTAAAGTAACAATACTACCTTCTGAGGGAAACAAAATACTATTTCGTGTATCACGTGTTAAGCTAAGGCCCACTTTAGAGATTGTTCGATCTATTTCTTTTTTCGTTGGATCATATTTCGGATCATTAGTTATGAAAGGAGGTACCCCGATTCCAATATCGCTAATGATAACATCTTCCAGGCGATAGAACAAGCGACCCTCAACTAGTTCAAATAATCTCTTTCGAAAGTAGACTTCAAATCCAGCCCTCATTTCATCATAATATGAGCTGTAGTAATCTGACTTTTCCCTGAATAGCTCGAACCCTGCAGCAACCCTCCGGTTCATAAACCAAGGTTCCTCGAGTGCAAGACGAACCTCATTACTTCGAGCACCCAGCTTTAAACGAAGACGGAATTTCTGTCCATCTCCCTGCAAGCGATGCGGGCTTCTCCACCTCATTATGTCAAAGTTTCCTTGTCGAAATTCAGCAAACATCATGGCTTTCTCTAAAGTACTGAAACCAACTCCAAAAGAAACATGCCCCGTACGACCTTCCTCTACATTTACTACCAAGTTCCTCCTACTACTTTGTAATTCTGGGTCTTGTGATGCTATTGGTTCGTCATCCAGTGTTACTTTTTCGAAAAAGCGTGTGTTCCTTAATCGTGCTTCACTTGTTTCCATCCGAAGTAAATCGAATGTTTCTCCTGGTGCCAATGCGAGTTCCCGAACGATCGCGGTTGTTTTTGTTTTTTCATTACCCCGAACTTGAATTGTATTCACGGTAAATTTGTTATTTTCAGTAATCTCAAATCTGAGGTCAATTTGACCTGTTTGCAGATTGGGTTTCCTGATCGAGACTACTCTCGCATCCAAATAACCTTTTTCACCGTATTTCTTTCGTAAGCGATTTCTTTCTTCGGAAAGAAGGGTAGGTGAATAATGATCTCCGGTTCTTAATTCTTTATCCGCACGACTATCAAGGCGCTTTAAATCTTTTGTAGTAATAACGGAATTACCAACTATTGAAATTTCTCCGAAAAATGATCTCTCTCCTTCTTTCACCTCTATAATGACATCTAAGGAATTCGAACCTTTCGGGATGATTTTTACTCCACTTTGCTCAATGGTAACATCCAAGAATCCCTCATCCCGAAAAACGGTTCTTAATTTAATTAAGTCCTCTTCAAAAATACTAGGCCGATAACGAGATCTTTTGGACCAAAATCTCCAAAATCTCCAAGGTGCTGTTTCCATTTCCTGCAAAAGTTTTTTTTCAGATATATTTTTATTTCCTTCGAAAATGATATTACCAATTTTTCTTTTTTCTTTTTCTATGATTTTAAATATGACTGAAACACTCCGACCTCCTTCTTTCGTTAAAATCTGACTCTCTACTTGGGAGTTCCAAAAACCTTTTTCTAAATACAATTCCTGAAGTGTTCGTTGATCAGCTTTTATCTCAGATTCGTCTAAAAGTTCTCCGATACTTATTTCAATTTCCTTTTCGAGTTTTCGATCGGACAACTTATCATTTCCCTCAAAGATAATAGTTCCAATTCGGGATTTTGTATATACCTTGAAGACTAAAGCAACTTCTTGTTCAGTGCTTGTTTCAGGATCTAAAAATACTTTCACATCATCAATCGCACCTGTTGCCATCAGGTTAGTAATCGATTTATCAATCGCGTTTGATTTGTAAGGAATTCCGGTTTCTATTTGTAAATTTTGTAAAATAAAGGATTTCCCTATGGTATCAGGACCTTCCAATTCGATGGATATAGAGGAAATTGTCTTACCGTCTGGTACTACTTGAGACCATAAAATAATCATTCCAAACAGGAGGAACAGAATAGGGAAAAGAGAACGGATTTTATTCATTTAATTTTTAATTAAGTCGGGGGTCATATTGTGCACTTTCAAATCTCGTATATTTCCTAACAAACGCAAGATTTACATATCCAGTAGGTCCATTTCTTTGCTTAGCAAGGATTAACTTAATTGGTTCAAAGTCATCTCCTTGACTTTCTTCACCGGTCTGAGAAACATCACTTTCACG
>JAQXBH010000095.1 GCA_029252505.1 Opitutales bacterium
TCGTTCGATCGCAGAACTGATCAAGCAGAAATATCTCAAAACTTACATGATTGATTCCAGTAAAAGAGAGGTGCTGAAAAAATCTGAAGTTCTTGATCTTCCCAAAAAAGATCCGCCACCTACCAATACTGAATCTGAATCAGATAGATAAAGCATTTGGAGTCGATTTTATAAAAGATTTAAAGTAAATGCGGTACAGTTAACATACCAATAATTTCGATATAAAAATGAAACCCTCACCAGAAAATGACTTAATAACAATAACTGAAGCGGCGCATATCCTCGGTTTCAAACAAAGAAGCAAAGTGGATATACTGATCAAGAGCGGGTTTCTCAAAATTCATCATGAACCCGGAATCAAGAAAGCTTTTTTATCACGAAAAGAGGTTTTTAATCTTCCTAATGCACTACCAGTACCGCCTCCACCAGAATTGATTCATAAATAATACTCACTTTCGCAATCAAGCTTGCTCGATTCGTGCTCCATTTTGAAATGAATACAAAAATGGGTGAGGTTAAACAGAAGATTATTCCAAAGATTCCTGGCCCTCCAAAACCGGAAGCTACCGGAAAAAATTTGTATTATTACTGATTTTATTTTTTGTAACTAAACCCGTCTTCAGATTCAATGCGTGTTTGATTATGAAGATTTATTTACTTGGCATACTGACATCGGTTTTCCCTTCTTTAATTCAGGCAACTGAACAGCCCAACGTCATTATCCTTCTTGCGGATGATCTCGGATGGGCGGATCTTGGCTATCAGGGATCAGAAGATATTCGTTCGCCCCATATTGACAGTTTGGCCAAGAACGGAATTCGTTTCACCGATGGCCATGTCTCCGCATCAGTCTGTAGCCCATCCCGAGCCGGTCTAATCACGGGAAGATACCAGCAGCGCTTTGGGCATGAAGCGAATTCCCCTCCCCCTTCTGACGGTATGGATCTGAAGCAAGTTACAATGGCAGACCGTCTTAAAAAACGGGGATACCGGACCGGGCTCATTGGAAAGTGGCATCTTGGAAACCAGGACGAATTTTATCCAACACAAAGAGGGTTTGATTATTTTTACGGTCTGCGGTCCGGTTCGAGAAGTTATTTCTATCATGCCAAGAAGGATGATAAGGCAGGCAACGCCAAAGCGATTGAAGAGAATGGAAAGCAGGTCAAATTCGATGGCTACCTGACTGATGTGTTTGGACAAAAAGCGATTGATTTCATTAATGCAGAGGACAACAAACCTTTCTTTCTGTTCCACTCCTTCACCGCACCTCATGGACCGATGCATGCCACCGAGGAAGACAAGGCCCTTTTCGCATCAATCAAAGATACCAAGAGAAGAAGTTATGCCGCGATGATCTGGGCAATGGATCGGGCAATTGGACAACTGGTTGATTCCCTCAAGGAATCCGGTCGATTTGAAGACACTCTTATCTGGTTTCTCAGTGATAACGGGGGAGCGACTGGAAACGCATCGATTAATTTACCCTTGGCAGGGCATAAAGGCATTAAATTCGAAGGGGGCACCCGGGTACCCTTCTTTGCCCATTGGCCCAAACAATTTAAAAAGCCCAAGAAATTTGACCCCATGATGATTTCACTGGATATTATGGCTACATCGCTGGCAGCGGCAGGAGCCAAGGATAAGGACTTAAAGAGTCTGGATGGGGTAAATCTCCTGCCTTTCATTCAGGGAGAGAAAGCTACCCCTCCTCACCAAAACCTCTATTGGCATAAGCTCTGGTTTTCGGCCATGCGCGAAGGTCCATGGAAATTGATTTATGTGCAGGATTACGGCTATGCTCTGTATAATCTAGAACAGGATCTGAGCGAATCCAATAACCTGATTAAATCGGAAAAGAAAAGATCAGAGCAAATGATTGCTCAGCTCAACGACTGGAAGGCCGGACTGGAAAAGCCCCGCTGGGATGAGGCGGAGGTTTGGTTCCGCACCCACAGCAAAAACCACATTCGAATCATCGAAGGGGAATAAGTTTTACTTCACCCATTTAAATTCGGCAAAAATTACTTTCGTGATATCGGAACCGGGCTTGGGAATAATTCCCATACTGTCCGCCACAGACCAGTCACTTAGTCCAGCACCATGGCTGAGTAACTGCTTGGCGGGAATGGTCATGCTTTGCCAGTCATTGGAAGCCGTAATCTCGAGCTCCGTGGTAAAGCGGCGGTTTGCACTTAAGACGACTTTTTGAGGCTGGGTGCAATAAAAACGAAAGCTCAGTTTGGATCCCTGCGGCGCTTTCCATTTGGGATCGGAAAACTGGATGTTCCGGGTTCCCCTGCGATTGTCCAGAGGGCGGAATCCCTGTACGCCCCCTACTCCTTCGGCTGGGCCGACATGGCTCCATTGGCCGGTTCCATCGGAAATTAGATCGGATTTTTTATCCGTAGCCATCGCCTTACCGAGCTTCGATGGAATGACCGCTTCAAAATCAGAGGAGAGAACGCAGTTGTTGTTGTAACGGATATTGGCATAGGAAAATAGATAATCATCCACATTCATCACCGGCAGTTTGGCCACCCAGGTATTTCCCTGCCTGACCGAGTCCACATCTCTCCAAAAGCGGGCAATATTATTGGATGTCTTCAGGCATTGATAGACTTGTAGTTCCTTTATCTCGCCCGGGCTGGAAGGGGTCAGGTGCAACTCAGGCAAACCCTTTTCATCCAGTTTTATTTCTGACTGAGGACGCTGTGGCCAAAAATGATTCTTACCCAGCACATGTTTCTCCAGCCATAGCTTGCAATTATCTCCAAGTTTCTCGGTATTGTGATGACCGCGTGCCTGCACCGCAAAGTCCCAAGGCACTCCGGGCTTGAAGCTTTTAAAAGTTTCACATCCCCGCTCATGTCCACCGTGATGATCATTGGATCCATTCAGCCAAAGACTGGCCGCAGTAATGTGAGGTGCATGGGCTTGCGGAGCCACGGCCGAAAGATACAGTTGTTGTCCCGGTGATTTCTCCGGTTCCTGATATGGATTATTATGCATCCATACCGCACGGTCACGATAATAGTTAATCCAGCCAATCCCAAAGTAAGCAACGATCGCCTTGACCCGGGGATCCATTCCAAGATTCCACATAATCGTACCCCCGTAGGAGTAACCCTTGGCACCAATACGACTGGCATCCACTTCTTTTTGAGCGAGCAAATAGCTGAGGGCTCTGCGTTGTACCGCATTCCATAAATAATGAGAAGTCGCCTTGGGATTGGTGGTTTGGCTGCCATCAGGCATGCGGTCATAAATCAGGGCATGCCCCATTTTTTTGGCTTCCATATGACCGTGAGTCAAAGCATCCGGATACTGGGTGTAATCACTCCGCTTATTGATCCCAGAGTAATCATGGGCCATCACCGCCCATCCATCATTCACGTATTTCATATCGATCGCGGGACCACCCATCCATCCATGAACATTCAATAACCCAGGTGCCTTTTGTGCTCCCTCCTTGACTGCATACTTGCAAAATACGCGCACCTCTTCGCCGTTCACATAGGCACTGATGTAGGATTCCTTTGAAAAGATTCCGTCTTTAGTTTGCTGACGGATAATCTCCTCCTTAAAATCCCCCTGATTTGGATCGTAATCCTTCCATACCTCCGGGGGAGTGAGCAAAGGAGCGGCTTGAGCAATCGTTAGGAAAATACTGAGTAGAAGAATAGGATATCGCATAGGAGAAATTTGAATCGTAAAATTAAATAAGAACTAAGCCTTAATTAGGATGTCGCATTCAAAAGAAATAATCCAATCTTTACAATGTAAGATTGACGAGAACTAGTCTCCCTGAGTAGGAAATTCTCGACGATCTTCTGCCTCTTCAGATTCCTTAACCGGCCACTCATTACAATGTCTTTTTAAGGATTTAAAAGCAATACGCCAATTTGGTGCACTTACTTGAGCAGTATTTGAAACTGGCTTAACAGGTCTAATTGCTCTGACAAAGCAGGCACCATCATCCTCTATTTTCATATTAATTTCCCACCCGTCTTCATTTAACTCATTGATAATTTTGGTATAATTCTCTTCCACTCGCTGGGATATTTGCTGCTGACGGATCTTGGTAATTTTCTTTACTTTTTCAACCTGACTGGCGGAAAAATTTTCACGAATCTCATCCGCCAGTTCCCCGGCCTTTCCTCTTCCATTGTATGGTGCACCATTGTTAGCACTAATATTTAGCCAGGTGTATGCCTCTGTATCACTTTTGGGAACACCCACCCCGTTTTGGTAGGATAGCCCCATCTTATACTGGGCACTATCATGACCCTGCTCAGCCGCCTTGCGGTACCACTTTACCGCTTCAACCAAATTCTGCTCTACGCCCTCACCCTCCGCATAAAGTCCGGCTAACTCGAATTGCGAATCCGCATCTCCGTCAATTGCGGTAAGTTTTACTTCATTGAAGTGTAATTGTAGGTTCTTTTTGCTGAAAACTGAACAAGGTAACACACAGATTAAAAAAATGATTGATGGTGAAATTGTGAATGTCTGTTTCATTTTCAACTGGCTGTGTTATTGGCTAAAGAAGAAGTTTTTCTAGGAAGTCCTGACGGCTCACCTTTGGTTTCGGTCTGTTTTTTTCCCAGTATTGCAAGTGACATTCAACGCCTATCTTTTGGCATGCTTCCAACATGATCTCACCAAAGATCGGACTGTGAATGCCGTTTGAGGATGTAGTGGTGGGAAACTCGCGGTTCACATTGTAGAAAAGATGTAATGGAGGATCATCCTTGGTGAGGTGAGTAACCGGGGAACATTTAAGGGCAAGTTCTTTGTACTTCCCCCAGTTATTCATTATTTCCTCGGCTGTCTCTGCACCGAATGGTTTGTAAGGCATGGGGTTTCCGAATGTTTTCTCCCCGATCATCTCCTCGATTACAAAAGGGTTCATGGTTGTCTGTGCCCCCGCAACCTGAGCACCGGCAATTCGGGAAGAGAACCTTTTCACCGGATCCGAGCTTTGGGGATCTGCAATGTCATCATGCAAGGCAATCAACAAACTGGAGCATCCCCCCGCGGATCCTCCGGTTGCCACAATTCGACTGGAATCAATCTTCCACTCCTTCGCTTTGTAGCGAAGAAACTGAACAGCACGCAGGGCAGAATCCAACATCGCTGGTTGGAGTGCTCCCTCATTGACCAACGGATAACTGATCGAGGCAATATGATAGCCTTGCTTCAATTGATGGGGCCGCAGGACTTCATCTTTTTTTCCACCCATCCATCCGCCTCCGTGAATTTGTAGTAAAATCCCAACTGGTTTATCGGAGTCAAACTGCCAGAAATTGATAAGTTCTTTAGGATGTGACCCATATTTTATATCTCGATGAGTAGGTGAAAGCTCGTTGGGTTTAAGAACCCTTGCTTGTTTTCCCTGAGCCAAAAAGGCGAAGCTACAAAAGGCTAAAACCTGAAACACTTTCAAAGTTTTCCTGATCATATAATACGGTAATTATTGGTTGGATAGAGCGACAATATAATCCAGCATCGAGGCGAATTCTTTAATGGAAAATGGATGCATCAAGCCGGCGGGCATCATCGAATTCGGCAAAGTGGAACGGGTGGCAACTTCTGATTTCACTAAGATATGTTCCTGACTGGCCATGTCCCGCATCACAAGTTTGTCCGGTGTCTCCTCGGTCACGAAACCCATTACTGCACGGTCGTCTTTCATCGTGACCAAGTTGGTAGCAAACCCCTGAGCGATCGTCTTATTCGGATGGAGAATCGCCTCCGCCAATTCATTGCGTGGATAAATGGCGGCAATATTTCCGAGGTAAGGCCCTTTCTGGGGATCATCCTCACGTACGGTATGACAACTTGCACAGGCCGCTTTCGTAAATATGGCTTCCCCTAATCCAATATCCCCTTTCATTGCCTTCACTTGACTGAGCACCTGATCGGCCTGCAAACTGGCCACTTGGGGAGAGGTGTCCTTGTTGGTTTCTTCGATCTTGAAGTGTCGCATTGCACGAACTGCAGCTTGTTTGACACGAAGGTCAGAATCGTTCACTGCAGCGATAATTTGATCATCATAGGAACGATTCCGTAAATCAACCAGGGCATTAATCAAGAGTACTTTTTTCTCTGGTTTACTCCAACATTCCTCAATAAATGCCACCGTATTAGCCTTGGCTTCGGCATTGGCATTTTTCCGGCTGGAAATGTCAACTATGCCGGAATAGGCCCATCTTGTTGGAGCTATCTTGGGATCACCGTTTGCCAATTCCACAAGTGTATGATGAAACTGATCAAGTTTGCGGTTATTTTTGAGAAAAGCATCTTTTCCTGGACGAAGTGCAACCCGATCACCACGCGACTCAATTATAATCAAAGCATTAATGACAGGAGTCACAAATTGCGGGTCAGCTGGCTTAAGTAAGCATTTTACAATTTGAGTAAGCACATTTGATTTAAGCTTTTGGTTATTGGCTGACATGGCCAAAATCTTGAGCGCCGCATCCGGTATGTCTACCTTATCCACAAGTTGAGAGACCATAGTAGGGACAAGCGAGGAATCCTTTTGGGCTAATTCCACCATTTTGAGAAGAGATTGATTATCCTCGATTCGATTTTGACTCATAATGGCGAGATAGCCTCCCACTTTTTCCTTCGATACAATCTCAATTGCATTGCGTAGAACAGAAAGAATACGGGTGGACTCTTCCCATGTCTCCATTTCATAATACGGTCCTCGAGTGTCAGGTCTGCCCCCCCAGTGCTTACTATCCCACTCTTTTTCTTTGTGGTAGAGACGAGCGAGAATCTCAAAAGAGAGATCAAATAAAATATCATCCGGGGTTGTCAAATGCTTCTCCAATGAGTTAACAACTGCAGGAGAATGAAGACGCATAAGTGCTAAGGCAGCTCCTCTCCTTTGTGC
>JAQXBH010000106.1 GCA_029252505.1 Opitutales bacterium
AGTGGTACTCCATTTTTCTCTAACACCTCGATCATTTCTGGAGTGGGTGCTAGGTTTCGGGAAACAACCACACATGGAATTTTTTTTGCCACCATCGTTTCCATCACAATTTTACGACGTGCGGAAGACTGTTCACGAAAGAAACCCATTTCTCCTGCTCCAAAAAGTTGGATTCGTTTATTGGCAAAGTATTTAAAGTAGCCCGTGACCGCCAGTGCAGGTCGATTGACACTTCTTTCTCGTATGGTACTTCTCCCTAACGATTTTTCAGAATTAACTAAACGCAAACACAATTGCTTAGCGTAATCTTTAAAAAATTCACGTACGGCAATACTTTCAACAATATACTTCGATTCTGCAGGTGAGGAATGGGGGGGGCTCATAATTAAAAAATTCTCTTAGGTTACACTTGGAAATCAGTCCCCAAGTATTTTTCACGGGCTTGCGAGTCGGATAATAAAAATGGGGCATCTCCATGGGTAAGCACGCTTCCATCGTATAATAAATATGCCCGATCCACGGCACGAAGGGTTTCCCGGACATTATGATCAGTCAGAAAGATACCAATACCTTGTTTCTTTAAATCAAGAATTATTTTAGTTACCTCGCTTACACTGATCGGGTCGACCCCACTAAAAGGTTCATCTAATAATAAAAACTGAGGCGATAAGGTAAGAGCACGAGTAATTTCCAAACGACGACGCTCACCACCACTTAATGTGTAGGCTTTTTGTTTAGAAAGGTGAGTTAGATTTAATTCTTCCAATCTTACCTTCACTAATTGATCTTGTTCCCCCTTGGATATGGATAAAGTCTCGGCGATGGCTCGAATATTGTCCTCCACCGTTAGTTTGCGAAATACGGAAGATTCCTGTGGTAAATAAACAATTCCTTTCCGGGCTCGTTTGTAAGCGGGCAAACGAGTTAGGTCATCATTGTTGAGCAATACCTTTCCAGAGGACGGAGTTAAGAATCCGGCAACCATTGAAAATGTGGTTGTTTTTCCCGCTCCATTGGGCCCGAGTAATCCCACCACTTCTCCTCCCTTGGCTTCCAAGTCGACCCCGCACACCACCTCCTTGCCACCAAATTTTTTTCGTAAACCCTCCACTCGTAGTGAAGGGACCTGCTTTTCAATATTCATTATTGGGCCGTTTTCTTCGCTTTTTTCCTAAATCCAAAATCAGGTAAGGGAGGAAGTTCCAAACGCGGACGGGTACTTCCCCCTCCCAAAACCCGAGCCCGCCTTTGCCCTTTTTCCAAAACGACAGACTCTCCGCTTGCCTCTCCCCACTCATCGTCCACTACTCGTACATGTCCAGTCAGCAATACCGTTCCTTGCTTTACGTCCAAGAACATCTTATCGCCATAAGATATCCGCCCCCCTTGTCTGAGGACAACTTTTCCCTTGGCATCCATCGTGGATATCTTTCCAATTTCAGAACTCGTTGCATTTCCTTCTTGGACGAAAAGAACTTCTATTTTTTCACAGGTTAAGAAGAGATTATCTCCTTCGATGCTTACATTTCCTTCCAGTGAAAAAAGGTGGGAGTTTTTCTGAGTCGATAGAAATTCGAGATAATTGGCCTGTGCAATAGTAGGAACTGTGGCATTTTTTTCTAGGTTCTGAGAACGATCTTCTTGACCAGAAACACAGCTCGAACCGTCTCTCCCAGAATTGGAGGCAAAAATCCCACCCAAGCCGTTTGAAAAAACCACTTTACCATACTCTTTAAAAATCATTTGGTTTCTCCCTTTTGCCACAGAATTACGCCATTCCCATTCATTTCCGTTCGCACTGAAACCGTTCCCTACCACATCAAAAAAACTAGCACCATGAGCCTGTCCTGATTGAAGCAAAAACTCACCGGCTTTACTTTTCGCAGTGAGTTCAATGATTTGGTCTGTAAACAAATATAGTATTGGGTTTTTAGTTATGTAAGAATCTCTATCTTTTGACTTCAACTCAGAGGCATGCAGTTCCCAAGACAAATGACCATCATCATTAAATTGCGGGATTACCAGATTTTGAACCGTGGGAAGGTTATGCTCTTTTGCCCCTAAAAGGCTGACATATAGTGGAGATAAAAATAGAGCCAATAATCTAAGAAGCACAGTCCATTGATCTGTACAAAAAAACTCATAACGAAAAAGGCGAAGCGACAATTTACTTTCCTCCCGTTGAACTACTCACTTTACCAGATTGGATATCTGTTAAGGGTACGAATTTAAGAACGGTTCCGTTGATACAATATCTTTTATCCGTAGGTGTATCAAATCCTTCACCTGTAAATACATGTCCCAAGTGACCGCCACAGGTTGCACATAATACCTCAGTTCGCGGATAGCCCAAGTGGTAATCAGTAGTAGTTTTTATATTTTTAGCATTCGAGGGGTCATAAAAGGAGGGCCAGCCACAATGGGAATCAAATTTTTCTTTAGAGGAAAACAGCTCGGTATCGCAGCCCGCACAATAATAGGTGCCTGCACCCTGCTCTTGAAATTCCAAGTATATTTTACCATTGGGTCGTTCCGTTCCTGCTTCTCTTAAAATTCTGTATTGCTCGGGAGATAAAATCTTTTTCCATTCCTCCTTCGTCCGTTCTACGCTTACTTTTTTTTGATCCTTATTTTTCTGAGGGGATGTCTTAGAATTATCCAGAGCCAATAATCCGGAAAACACCGCTAGCGTTATCACGCACAATCCAGTTAAAAGTGTAATTGGTTTCATTAAAAAAAACTAAAGCATAATGGGGCTAATGGTCAAATGGCTAACTCATTCTCAACTACCCCAACCTCTCAATCAAACTCGCATCGTTCGTGTAGGTTATTGCCGATTCCTTGGAAATAATTCCGTGCTGATAGAGGTGAAGGAGGTGTTGCTCCATTGTCATCATTCCCTCTTTAGACTGGGTCTCCATGGTCGAATACACTTGTTGCCAATTACCGGAACGAATCAAGTTCCCGAGTGCTGGTATATTTTTGAGAACTTCCATCGCTAATATTCTACCGTTCCCATCCATTCGGGGAACCAGCTTTTGACTTAATACAAAAGAGAGACTGAATGAAAGTTGAAGGCACAAACTCTTGGTCTGTTCAGCAGGGAACATATCCACAATTCGACTTAACGCTCCCTTGGCATCCCGAGTGTGCAGAGTCGAAAACACCAAATGTCCAGTTTCTGCAGCACTTAATGCCAGAGATGCTGTCTCGGTATCACGAATCTCTCCCACAAAAATAACATCCGGGTTCTCTCTGAGGGCACTCCTTAGTCCCCCCGCAAATGTGGGAACATCCTGCCCAATCTGCCGTTGAGAAACCATCGAACTTTCACTTTCAAATAAAAACTCAACCGGATCTTCCAATGTAATGATTCTTGTTTTACGATGAAGGTTCACATGGTTAATGAGGGATGAAATCGTAGTTGATTTCCCACTCCCTGTCACACCAGTCACCAAAACCAACCCTCGCTTCAACTCAGTAATATCCTGCCAAATTTTTTCGGAAGGTAAGCCCACCTCATGAATGGGAGGAATGTTCGAGGCAAGTACCCGCATTACGAATGCAAGCCCATCTCGATCCCGGAAAATATTAAGGCGAAAGTTAACTCCTTGTTCTAGCCATTCAAAAGCAGTATCCACATCCTCTTGTTCGTCTTCAGAAAAAGCAATCGCTTGGTGTTTTTCACTCAAAAGAATACCCAACATATAACGAATAATTTCATCCGTTACCGGTCCCGCTCCTGGCATCGGGGTTAAATCATCATCAATTCGAAAACTTACCGGACGACCAGTCTTAACATGCATATCAGAGATTCTGGACAGATTTCCCTTTTTGTATGCCGGATCAATAAAATAATTAAGCATTTGGGCAAAGCTCAATGGTGAATCGCCTACTTGGTAGATAGGTTGATTTATATCGTAGTTTTGTGTCATGTCTTATGATGGGAAAAGATTAATTTAATTAGAGAGTTTTTTGTAGGCAATGCAACTCTCGTTTCGATAATAGTATTATTGGATTGCAAAAAGGTACTTAAATTTCGAGACTTGATTGAATTCATGAAAGTTCATTTCTTAGGTACTCGTGGCTCTATTCCCACTGCCCCTTCCTCCACTGTCATCAGGGAGAAAGTAGTGGCTACTCTTCTTGCGGCTCGTGGAAAAGATCTCCGTTCCGAAACTCAAATACGGGAATTTGTTAAAAAACAGCTCCCCTTTCAGTATGGACATTCGTACGGGGGAAATACCCCCTGTCTCAATATCGAAACCGGTTCAGAGGACTACCTAATTTTGGATGGAGGCTCTGGGATTCGTGCGCTCGGGAAGGAAATTGTAGAATCGGGAGTTTCTGGGAAAACATTTCATATTTTCTTTTCCCACCTTCATTACGACCATGTTCAGGGAATTCCTTTCTTTGCTCCTGCATATGTACCTGGAAATAAGGTGGTTTTTCATGGTGGACATGACACCATCGAAAAAGCCCTTAAAGATCAAATGAAAGAACCATTCTTTCCCATACCATTTGATTCCTTTACCGCAGACATTTCATTTGAAACTCATGTTCCGGGAGATGTACTGAATTTGTGTGATGTTACAATCACATTGCATGAGCAAAATCATCCGGGAGTTTCTTACGGATACAGAATTAATCAGGGAGACCGTTCATTTGTCTATTCAACAGATGCTGAACACACGAGCCCTGCTCATGGCAAAAAATATCCTTTTATCGATTTTATCAAAGGAACCAACCTCCTCATTTTCGACGCCCCTTATACCCTTTCCCAATCTATTGGGAATCGTGAACATTGGGGGCATTCAAGCAATATTATGGGAGTTGAACTAGCCGCCCGGGGCGAAGTGGAAACACTTGCTATCTTTCACCATGACCCAGCTGCTTCGGATAAGGATATGGATGACTTTCTTTCCCATACGAAAAAGTTCCTCGATCGTTCAAAATTAGCTGTACGATTCGCAAAACCAGGAATTCCCGGAGCTCCCTCCCCTCGTGCTCATCCATCCGAAGTGCTTGTGGCATATGACGGTTTAATATTCGAAGTTTAAATTCAATGCTTACCCCTCCGAGTCCGAGCGACGATATTCCTAAAAGACTTGAAAAATCGACGATCAACGATTTGCCTCTAGTCCGCTTTCACGGATCAATCCAAGTGGCCGATGACCCAGAATCATTTGATCAACTCTGCGACAAGCTTTTAGACGAAAAAGTCCTTGGATTTGACATTGAGTGCAAGCCAAATTTTAAAAAAGGTCCCAACAATCCGCCCGCACTCATTCAGCTTGCCACTGCTGATCAAGCCTTTCTTTTTACACTCCATCCAGTTATGAAGCTTGGCCCATTAGTAAAAAT
>JAQXBH010000128.1 GCA_029252505.1 Opitutales bacterium
CCAGAAGTAATTTGTTGAATAACACCAGTTGCAGTCGAGCTATTTTGATCAAAGATGAAAATCTGCCTTCCTCCCGTTATATTTCCTGCATTTGTCAAGTTGGTCGCCTCTGACTCAAATACAACCCGGCTTCCGGTTGCGTTAATACTGGGATAGAAACTGCCTCTATTTGAATTTCCGCCAACGGAGGAGTTAGAAATTTTGGTTAATTTGGAAGCCGTTGGATTATTTTCTGCAACCCGATCCAATAGGGATACTTCATATAAAAATATGTCGGAATGGTTATTACTATCCCCCGGTACCAGGTTGGTGGCCAGCGAGTGAAACACGACATAGCGACCATCTGAACTTATTTGGGGAGCATAACTTGAACCATCCGGGTTTGTGCCATCATATCCGTTTGAGGCACGAACTGTCTGTCCAGTTTGGATATTTTGAACAAAAATTTGCGTCTGGCCTGCTGTAAAAGATTCAAAAGCCACATAATTTCCATCCCGATCTGTGGAGGGTCTGCTACTACGATTGGGTTGATTTGCAGTAACAGATGACAGGTTAACCTTATTTTCGGAACGGAGTGAGATCTCAGGTGTAGTAGAAGAAAAAAGTGGATTCTGTGCTCTGTTTTCAGTTACAATAAGATAAAAATCTCCCTCGAAATTATCCGGTAACACTTGAATCCAGTCCACTGAAATGGTTTCATTAGGTAATAATCCACGCCCCAAAGCATTCGCCCCACCTCCCATATCAATTTCACGAAGAATATAATCGTCATTGGAAAATCTATTGTCCTGAGACAGTGCGACAGTTAAGGCAAAACTTTGATTGGTTATTGGACCAGTCCCAGAATTTCGGGCGACTAATCTAAGTTTGATTGGGTCTAAGCCTTGGTATGTTCCTACGGCATCAAAAAATACCGTGGTGGCGATATCAGGGTCACCGGTTATAATGTTAATGGGGTGGTTGAATGTATTATTATTGAGAATTGATTCTGGAATGATTTGAGGATTCGCAGGGTCCACTTGAATTTGAACTTGGACTGTACCATTCGATGTAGCAGGAATTAAAAGATTGGGGATGGTGAAATTCAGATCGGCTCCCCCTACCACTGGCCAAGGTGCGTTTGCCGGGAAATTTGCTGGATCTGGAAAGATAATTGTTTCTATATCGTTCGATCCTACAATACTCGCTTCGATTCTAAAAAACCTTTGCGCCTCTGTTGCTGCGACACTTAAATTAGAAAGGGAACCTTGGATATTTACAAAAGAACCAGGAGTCGCAGAAACTGGAGTAGTGACAGATCCAATTGTTAAATCGGGAATAACCAGTGGAAAAGTTATATTTCCCTGTGGACTTCCCCCTCCAACCACTGAAACCACCGCACTCCATCTTGCGGTGGCATTCCATTTATCATCTTCACTCCAGGGCATGGCAAAACTCACGGAATAGGGCTCTACCGTTCCCCCGGAAAAACCACCGGAGAAAATGAGCGTGGGGTTTGTCATAATAGGCGTGCCACTTGGATCCTGAATTTGAATATTTAATTGAATAGGAGTACCGGCAGTAATATCGGATGGTCCGACATGATTTATACTTCCTGAAATTTGAAACCCTCCCCCCACCAAGACCTGTGTAATCGGAACAATATCAAGCGATAACTGCCCAAATGCATTTCCGCTGATCAATACCAAAGGTAATAAGAGTAATTGGAAAAAGCGTTTCATAGGGGCAATCAACAAGTTATGGTGTTATCCATGTATTAGACTGGTAGTCAAAGTACACCCGATTGTTTCCATTAAAATGCCAGTAATTCCATATTCCATTTGAGCGATAAAAATAGGGGTAAACAGTGGGTTTCGTCCACCACCAAATCTTACTATTGCTATCCCAGAACCAATAACCATCCAAATTATCCGGACTTACATATAACCATTCATGAGCGGGATGATAAATCCATCGTGCACCGGCAGAATAAAATGTCTCAAACCAAGTTGATTCAACCCATCCCTGCTTCCCATTGATTGGAGTAGAATCCAAACTGAGTTTATTATCTATGGATAATGCTCCCACTATCGTTGTGGACATTCCCTTTCCATCAGACAGAGATAATTCAATATCCACCGTCGTTCCCGCGTACGGGAGCAAATCATCAATATCGTTGATAGATAGTGCTCCAGTCGAAGAAAGAACGAATGGATTATTTCCATCCGCATCCAAATCAAAATTAGCGGTGGTAATGGAATAGAGAATTGAATCTCCATCCCCATCACTTGCACTAATATTCATAAGCAGGCTTCCTGGTGACCAGGAAGTCGCACGGATGGACGATTGAAAATTCTCTGCCACCGGAGGGAACACATTAATCGAAGATATTGTATTACTGGCGAGTTGAATGGAGGAAGTGGTTGCAGAGGACGCCAAGGCGGAAAGATCATTCAAAGAGGGATTCGAATATCCTTCAATAATGGCATCTTCCACAGCCTGCTGATTTTTAGCCAAACTTACCGCCAATATATTAGGGGTTCCTCCAGCATTAATTGTCTGGACTAATAAATTATCAGCAGACTGCAGTAATGTAACTGCACTTGAAACCTCACTAATATTCACGTTGGATTGAACTGACTGCAGAGAGGTAGAAAAAGCCTGATTTAATACAGCCGGATCATCCAATGGATTAAAACTTAAAAGGGAGCCCGAAAGACTTTGTGCTAACTGAGATACAAAGGCAGTACTCACCTGTCCGGCACCTGTTGTGGAAATCGATAAATAGCTTCCCAACGCATCCGCCTGCTTCATTGCATTTGCAAGCCGCGCAGTAGCCAGGAGATACTGTGTGGAGGTAGATTCTCCTGCCAAAGAAGCCGCAATCGGGTCATAATTGGTGGGATCAATAGTACTCGATAATCCAAATGCAGTAATTACTTTATTCTTTGCTTCTTCCTTACTTAATCCTTGGTCCATGACCGCGGTTACCAAAGTAGATAATGGACTTACTACAGAAGAATTCACATCGGTTTGGTATCTACCCGTAAAATTGGTGTCAATGGTAGGATCATATCCACCAGTTATGATTATTCTTCCTTCACTCGCATCTAATAATCCATTATTATTACTATCAAAAGCACTTAACTCAGAGGTAGTTAATTGCAAAGAAAAACTCCCCGATGCATCCGTCATAATCGTGCGATCCAAATCGTGCAGTCCATCAAATCCACCCGCATCCGCTTTTCCGTCAAAGATGACCGTTGATCCGGTTAAATATCCATCTATTGCTTTACCATTTAAAGTAAATGCAAAATCCTCCACCACTAAATTCAAAGTTGCATTTGCAATATTTCCAGCTGCATCACTTACCGAATAATTGATAGAATATGTACCTGTTTTATTAAGGTCTACTATACTCTCACCCACTATGCTCACTGAACCAGTCAGTACTCCATCTTCATTATCCAATGCAGTAACGGTAGGTAAAGTATAAGTCGTCCCTTTGAGTATATAAATGGGGCCATTATTTGAAAGTGAGATAATGGGCTTGGTCACATCAATTGCGGTCACAATAATCGCCTGGGTTAATTCGATATTTCTTTTTAAAGAATCAACAGCTCGATAAGTAATAATGTAGGAACCTGAAGGGGCGGAAATATTCGCTATCCATTCTTGATTAACCAAGGAAATAACCTCAGAAAAATTACCCTCCATCGAAACTGTTAAATCAGAAGACTGTCCCGATAAACTAACCTCTGTTACTTTCGCACCCAAGGTGATTTTATTTCCAGCTGTTACCGAAAGTATGGATCCGCCTGTATTGAGTGCAGTCATAATTGGTAGAGGCGGGGCACTGTTAAAAACCAAAGGATTAAAACCAGGTAAAGTTAATTCAGTATTATCTGAAAAACCGTCTCCATCTGTGTCATGTGAATTTGGATTGGTTTCCGAAGTATTGATTTCATAATCATCACTTAATCCATCACCGTCGGAATCAGCATTTAATGGATTTGTTCGATTATCCCATTCCTGCGCCAGAGTTAAGCTGTCATTATCTTCATCTGAAGTAAGAATGGAAGGTTTACTGATGGTATTAAAGTATTGATCGTACCATAACTCTTCCTCAGTCAGTACGCTTCGCTTGGAAGCCTCGATTCGCGTACTTACAGACTGGCCATTAAGAGTCGCTGTTAAGGTAAGCCCCTTCCCTTTCAATCCTGAGTGCAGGACCAATTTGATTTGATTGGATTCGTTATAATCCGACCTCCCCTGAAGTAAAAGAGTGTCCGTTGGCAAAGAAACTACAGCGTGATTCATATTTCCATCCTCCATGTAAAAGGGTAGGTTAGAATCTGTAAAATTATGCTCATGGTATCCGCTGCCAGCAAGGCTGGCATCGGCAGGATTGTATATTCCCGTTCCATTTGTTGCATTGTCCAAATACACGGAATGGGTATAGAGAGGATAGTAGTATCCATAACCCTGGCCGCTCGTACCCCGGTAATAATATTGTGGGGATTCCAGTTGTGCTACCTTGGAATGATTTCCATCCCAATGCATTCCATCCGTAATATTTTTGTCCAAACTGAGTGACCAAATAACATCGGAACAATTAATCGGACTTCCATTTTGATCGTACGCGGAGAAGGTAAAAATCATCGACGCGTTCGGGTCATTTTGACTACGAACGGGTGCCTCGATTAAATTAAGCAGACTTCCGGATTGTGGGGAAAGATTAAGAATTAAAGTCTGGTTAGTATCATTGGTCGAATTAATCGCTGCTTTATTTCCACCCCAGAAGGAATTGTTCATAATTCCTTCCCCTGTCGTATTAGAAAAATCAACCCCGGAAATAGTGGAAGAAAAACTGATAGTAAATCGATCAGTCGGGTCAAAAATACTGGAGTTTGCATCGTCAATAATTGTAAAACTTATAGTCCCATCTGAAAGAATTTGGTAGGAAAAATTGGGTACTCCCTGACTCGTATTGGTACTGGCAGCAAAAACTTTAAATTGATAATCTTTACCCAATTCAAATCCCCCCCCGATGCCTTCAATTTCCTTAAGGACATTTCTTCCAGTGGTTGTTGAAAACCGGCTCATTTCTCTGGCTTCTTGCCCCCAAACTAAACGACTTCTTCCATTACCTCGATTGTCTGTTTCCAATGTAATGGGATCAAATCCTGGCACATAAAGTGTTTGAGAAAAGAGGGTTGGGTTTGAATCAGGCCGCAATGCAATATCCTGAAAGTTTTCATCCTCAAGAAGGACTGCAATATTGTACAATCCAGGCTCCAAGTTTGGAATAACATAGGTGCCATTCTCATCGGTAAATGCATAAGTATCCCAGTCATTTTGTTGTCCCCAATTATATCCAGGCATGCCGTCGTAAACGACAATTTCTCCACCCATTCCACTGCGGTCACTATCACCCAGGCCATAAAAGAAATTAGTGGGCATGGAATCGTCCACAACAATATCCAAGTATGATTTCTGGGAGACTGAATCAAATTCAGCCACTCCATTGAGTCGAATACCGGAGAAGCTCTTTTCATTCGTAAAATGAGAAAGTTTATTTCCATTTAACTCGTTAAATATTTTCACGTCCGGCTCTGCCAAAAAAGTATTTCTCTGAAGATTTAATTTTTGTCCCTCTGCTCCCAGTAATTCTTCTGAATAAGTTCCATTACGATCGAGTTCCACAGAGATTAATTGATTCGTGGTAATCAACTTTACCCTTGCAGGTGAAAAATCTGGTACTCCATTTTTATCTAAATCTGGAACTACACTTTCATTAAAATCTATGGTTACATTGAAATCCTGTGTTTCATACACCCCCCCTTTTAACACTCTAATTTTTGAAACTCTATCTCCATACGGATCTGACATTTCTATATTACTGGATAATGTATAGTTAAAATCATACACCTCAAACTCAGTGACAGGTCCTGGTGGATCCCAGTATAAAATGTCTGTATAAATTACACATTGAATCGCTTCAGATGGGCCAAAGGCAGGTGTATACCGGTCATCCTTTGCCCATGGCTTATAGAAGTATCCCTGCCCCGCCCCCTCGGGATTGTCCACCTTATCGAGTTCTAAACTTTTTATTTCTTGGTCATTATAAAAAATACGGGTAAGAATTCCAATTTCATCAAAAATAGGAATGGGTTCCGTACCTGATCCACTTCCCTGGATCATTATCTCGGGAGCCAAATATTTTCCTCCATTAGTATTTGTAATTTTTATTTCACTAATTTGCCCCCTTTTCACTGTCGCAGTGCAATTGGTCTCGAATGGTAGCCAATCTTCATAAGTTAGGGAATTTCCTGCCCGATAATGATCATTAATTAAGACAAAATTCGCTTTTTTTCCGGAACAAATTGGCGATAAAAATCGATTGGTTCTATGATTGGCATCAGCAGGGCAGTTTGGATGATTTGCTGTTTTGCTATGATTAGCATTCCAATTATTGAAAAAGTTATCCCAATTGGTATCGGTACGAAAAGTCCCCACTTCTTCTCCGGGGCAGTTCTCGGGTGGATAGGGGGAAGAACTTGAATCAACATGTCCGCACCGCTTGAAATTTCCATTTACATCCTCACGTAAATTGTTACACCTCCATTGCCAGGCATTTTCCGGCCTTCCATCATTTAAATTAGAATAATTGGGGGGCGTTCCACAGATAATAACATGGGGGTCCACATAGTCTGTCCCTCCCTTAGTCACAATTATCTTGGTGATGTTCCCATCAACTACCTGAGCAACTGCGTGTGCTCGATCAGATGGCGGAATAGAACTCTCCGGTCTTCCTTTATCCAAAATCATAACCCATGGAGCGACATACCTGAATTCAGAAAATGGACTATTTACATCAGCCTGTATCATCTGCCCATCAAATAAAAAATAGTTTCCCTGAGTATTATTTAGAGTGGGTTCCTTCAAGCTTCCACCTAATGAAACAAGCAAACTTGCATTCTCTTCAGGAGATACAATTGCCCGACTCGGATTCGGTACTATTGTTGCCTTGGTAGAATTCTCCTTGCTTAGGTTATAGTATCCTCTCCCACCCTCTACTACTAGAACGTCAACAATACTACCGTTAGAGCTCACCTCACCATTAATAACTGCCCCAGTACCCCCTCCACCATTCACGATGATCTTCGCAATACCGGAATTATTTATAAGTTGATTTGTAAATGGATCAAAAGTTGTTGGTTCATATCCGGAACCACCAAAGGTAATGTTTAAATCTAAAATAGACCCATTTTCATCGGTGGCATTTACTTCAAAAGTTGCTTCTTGATATAGTAAGGTGGCATCTAATTGGGGGTGGGGAATTGGGTTGTCTGCAGTTGGCCTAGGTCGTCCATCTACAACCGTTATTTCAATCGGAGATAGATATCCTGAACCTTGCGATTCTATTAGCGCATCTTTTATTGTTGTACCAAAAGTTAATTCTTTTACATCCACATGCCCCTCCCAACTTTCATCTCCCCAATCAGCAAAAATGGTGGGAGGGGTAACCCATCCCGATCCTCTATTAGCTGCATCGGCATGTAAATTGATTCCGTTGTATACCTTCATCGCCGAACCATTACGCTTTCGCGGATCTGTATTCCTTCGAAAACCGCTCCCTTCAATAAAAGTATTACTTGAATATTGCGGGTTAATTTCAGTTCCGGGTGCTGCAGGGTTTGAATTTCCATCATCTCCTATAAAATATAAATCATCCAAAGAAGGTATTGAATCGTAGTACCCCTCACCTGGTCTTTTTAAAACAATCGCGTCCACTCTTCCCTGGCTTATCTTTGCCTCAAATTCAGGTGGTCTATACCCCTCACCAAAAATTCGAATGGCATCAGAA
>JAQXBH010000115.1 GCA_029252505.1 Opitutales bacterium
CTGCTATTTTTTTCTGTAAAGTTGGATTGGTTGCCCATGGGGGGCTTAGTGAGTGAAAACCATGAACAGTTGTCGATGTTCGAGCAATTGAAAGACTTAGCCGAACATAGTTTTCAGCCTCTATGCTGCTATTTAATTGGCGGCTTTGCATTCGTTGCGATGATGATGAAAAATCATCTCATGGACAATTTATCCGCAGATTACGTTCGAACCGCGATGGCAAAGGGTGTCTCATTTGGTAATGCGGTCCGCAAGCATGCCCTGCGAAATTCATTGGTTCCCTTGGCTACTAATGTCGGACATCAAGTGACATTATTCGTAACGGGTTCCTTTTTAATTGAAACTATTTTCGATATTGATGGTTTTGGACTACTAGGTTTCAACTCGGTAATTGACCGGGATTACCCCGTTGTCATGGGTGTACTCACTCTTTCTGCGACTCTTATGCTTTTGGGGAATATCCTGTCGGATGCCTTAGTAGCAATGGTGGACCCCCGTGTCCGATTTGAATAAAAAGCGATGATTAAATTGAATCCATTGACCGCAAAGAAGCTTCGTCGTTTTCGTTCGATTAAGCGTGGGTATTGGTCTTTTATTTTCTTGGTATTACTTTACAGCCTCAGTCTTTTCGGTGAATTATTTGTGAATAAACGGGCCTTAATTGTTTCTTATCAGGGAGAATTTTTCTTTCCCACATACGGCGATCAGATTAGTGGGAAAAAGTTTGGATTTGATTATGAATATGAAACGAATTACCGGGACCTTCAAAAGAAATTTGAAAAAGAAAATTCCAATGATTGGTTGCTCATGCCAATAATTCCCTTTGACCCCTATGAGATGGATTATGCCAATGAATCATCGACTGGATTTTCACCACCAAGTTTTTCTTCCGGTCATTTTTGCGGAACTGATAAAACGGAACGGGATGTCTTTGCACGGCTACTCTATGGCTTTCGTATCGCGATGACTTTCTCCCTCGGATACTTATTGTTAACTTATCTAATCGCAATTTGTGCGGGTAGCATAATGGGGTATTTTGGTGGAAGAACAGATATGCTTGGATTACGTCTAGTCGAAATTTGGGCAAATGTTCCTTTTTTATACATGGTAATTATCTTGGTTTCTGTAATGCCGAGTTGGTGGGGTACTGGTTGGCAGGTCTCTTCTCTATTACTTATTATGGTCCTTTTTTCATGGACTGGGATGACTTACTACATTCGAGCTGCAGTGTATAAAGAGAAAGCCCGGGATTATGTTTCTGCAGCCAAGGTCATTGGGGCGAGTTCCACCAGAATTATTTTTCGCCATCTTTTACCCAATGTAATTTCCACCCTGGTCACTTTTGCCCCCTTTACAATCGCGGCCGCGGTTTCCTCCATTACCGCCTTGGATTTTCTTGGCTATGGCTTGCCCCCTCCGACTCCCAGTTGGGGGGAACTTTTGAAGCAGGGTGTGAATAATCTTCGCATTGCTCCATGGATCGTAATTTCCTCGGTTTCAATATTAGTGCTTACATTAACCCTGGTCACTTTTGTGGGGGAGGCAGTGCGGGAAGCATTCGATCCCAAGAAATTCTCAACTTATGAATAATATGACGATTACTAAATTTTACTACACCGCTTTTCTTTTCGTGAGCTTATTGTTTTTTACTGGCTGCGAAGACCATCAGCTTAAACCACCCCGTGAGTCTGGAGGCGAGCCTTCCAGGCAAACGGGAGAAAGTGGTTTGCCAGTAGACCGTGAATTTGCCCGGGAACTGGCCCGCGAGTTAGGGAGGGAGTTTGCCCGAGAATTGACCAGGCAGCTGATGGAAGGAAACGGGTCGATTCAACTGGATTCTGTTTTTTCAGCAAGTTCTGTCCAGGTTGATCGAGGTCCGGGTTCATTAGTTGGCATTGATGGCAGACCCCATCCATTACTAGCTCATTGTTCAGAAGATGTTCTGGAATTTTATCAAAACCATACGGATTGTTTTAGGATTAAATCCCTTGATGAAATTCCTTCCGGTTTAATTTGGAAAGACGGTTCGGGAGAAGACGAATTTTCCTCGCCGGATGCAAAAAGGGGAGGAACTTGGAATGTTTTTATGAGAGATTTCCCAAGGACACTACGAACGATTGGCCCAGACGCAAATGGTGCTTTTCGAAGTTATTTATCAGATTATAATGCCCTGAGTTTAGTAATGTCTCACCCCAATTCAGACGGATATTATCCTGGGTTAGCCAGTTCGTGGGCGGTTGCGGATGATCGAAAGACTGTTTATTTCCGGTTGGATCCTGCTGCTCGGTATAGTGATGGAAAATCAGTTCGTGCCAGTGATTTTTTCTTTTTGTTTTACTACATGCGAAGTAAACATATCCAGGCTCCATGGTATAATGATTTTTTTGGGAAGGATAAATTTCTCAAGGTTACACTCTTCGATACCCATACCTTTTCAATCACTTATTACAAAGCAAAACCGGATGTAGTGGAGCGGGTATCGCTTCGTCCTGTCCCGGAGCATTTTTATGGTGAATTGGATGGTGAATATTTGAATAAATACCAGTGGCTCCCGGAGCCTACAACTGGGCCTTATGTGGCAACTCCTGAGAATATAGACAAGGGAAAATCTGTTACTCTTGTCCGACAAAATGATTGGTGGGCAGATCAGAAAAAATTCTATCGATATCGTTTTAATCCGGACGAGATCAAGGTAAGTGTTGTGCGCGATTATAACAAAGCATTTGAAATTTTTCTGAAGGGTGAAATTGATATGTTTGGTTTAGCAAAAACGGAGTTTTGGTATGAAAAATTAACTGATAAGCATCAATTAGTGAAGAACGGGTATTTATCGAAAGTCACTTTTTTTAATCAAACTCCACCCCCTTCGTATGCTTTGAGGATTAATTCACAAAAACCGCCTCTTAATAACCAAAATATTCGAATTGGATTTCACCATGCAATGAACTTTAAACTGGTTTTAGAAAAGATTTTCCGGGGAGATTATGTCAGGATGAATACGGTGGCAGACGGATACGGTGGCCGCTCGCACCCGACCTTGCAGGCCCGTACTTTTTCGGTTGAGAAAGCAGTCGAACACTTTGCAAGGGCTGGTTACTCAAAGCGCGGTCCAGGTGGAATCCTGGTCAATAAAAAGGGAGAAAAACTTTCGGTGGAAATAGTAACAGGTTATAAGCATTTTGAGGATGTATTGGTTGTGTTAAAAGAAGAGGCCAAGAAGGCAGGCTTAGAAATAAAGCTCAAAATTCTCGAGAGCACGGCTGCATGGAAGACCGCGGGGGAAAAGAATCACCAAGTAATGTTCTCCGCCTTTAATTCTTTTGTGGAACTTTTCCCCCGATACTGGGAACCCTTCCATTCCGACAATGCGTACCAGCAGGATGGGGATACGAAATATCACAAGGATGGTCGATTAAAGGATGATTTAGTAATTAAGACCAGTACCAATAACTTTACGCAAACTGCAGTACGTGAAATTGATCATTTAATAAATGAATATCGTGAAGAGGAAAGTCTGGAAAGAATTACAGAATTATCCCATCAACTCAGCGAAATGATTCATGAACATGGGGTCTGGGTCCCCGCATGGAAAAAACCATGGCTCAGGATTGGGCACTGGAATTGGATTAAGTTTCCAGAGGACTGGGGTCCAAAAGAAACCCGTGATTATGAAGAATTTCAGGTATTTTGGATTGATCAGTCCGAAAAGGAAATAATTCTTAAAGCGAAATTGGCAGGCAAAACTCTCTCGGATCAACCGACCGTTCGGGTTTATGATCAGTACCAGTCCAATTGATATCTAAATGCAAAAAGGTGAGCGAATGAAAACTGATACATTGCTTGATGTAAAAGGGCTGTCGGTTTCTTTTGAGACTGATGAGGGACATGTGCAAGCACTTGATTCAGTTGATTTTCAAGTCCGCCTCGGACAAACTCTTGGCCTGGTAGGAGAATCAGGATGTGGGAAGAGTGTAACGGCACTGTCCATTATGCGTTTGTTGCCTAAGCCCATGGGCAAGATAACATCTGGTAGAATCGATTTTCAGGGGCAAGATTTATTGGAACTATCTCCGGACGGAATGAGGCAAGTTCGAGGAAATGAGATCGGTATGATTTTCCAGGAACCCATGAACGCATTAAATCCAGTTCGCACAATAGGGGATCAATTGAGTGAAGTCTTTTTATTGCATCAAGAAATTGGAGCGAAAGATGCCTGGCTCAAATCAGTAGAAATGCTCAATGATGTGGGGATTCCAGCCCCAGATGTCCGAGTCTTTGAATACCCCCACCAACTTTCGGGCGGAATGAGGCAACGCGTTGTGATTGCCATGGCTTTGGCCTGCAGACCAAAGCTGGTGATCGCTGATGAACCGACTACTGCATTAGATGTCACGGTGCAGGCTCAAATCCTTGATCTTTTGCAAACTTTGCAAAAACAACTGGGATCTTCCGTTTTATTAATTACGCACGACCTTGGGGTTATTGCTGAAACTTGCGATGAGGTCTGCGTGATGTATGCGGGTCGAGTTGTCGAACGAGCACCGACAGTCGAGCTGTTCGCCAATCCAATACATGCGTATACCCGCGGCTTACTCTCCTCGATCCCGCGACTGGACAGAACACCCAAGACTAAGCTCGCCACAATCGATGGAATGGTTCCCAGTCTTTCTGATTTAAATGAGGGTTGTCGCTTTGCTCCAAGGAGCGGAAAAGTACATCCCCAGAATTTACTGGATCAAAGGTCACCATTGAAGGAGGTTTCAGAAGGGCATTGGGTAGAATCTTGTCCTCTGTGTTTGAATTTATGAATGCGCACGAGGAATTAGTACGAATTACAAACCTTCGCGTTCACTTCCCAGTTCGCGGGGGGATTTTTCGAAGAGCAGTCGGATCATGTAAGGCAGTAGACCAGGTAAGTTTGGTCTTAGGTAAAGGGCAGACACTCGGACTGGTAGGTGAATCAGGTTGTGGAAAATCCACATTGGCCAAGACTGTGGTAAAACTGGTTGAACCCACTTCTGGCTCGATCAAATTTAAAAATCAAGAAATAGCCGGAAAAAGAGCTCAAAATAATTTTCGACAAAATGTGCAAATGGTTTTTCAGGATCCAGCAGAATCTCTCAATTCCCGCATGACTGTGGGAGCGATATTAGAAGAACCTTTAGAAATTCATAAATTAGTTGAAAAAAATCTTCGTTCCAAGAGGGTCGTCGAATTACTTGAACAGGTTGGCTTACCAGCAAGTGCGGCCGATCGATATCCCTTTGAATTTTCCGGGGGACAGAGACAAAGGATCGGAATTGCCCGCGCGTTGGCATTGCAGCCCGAACTTTTAGTTCTCGACGAACCGGTTTCTGCACTGGATGTATCCGTACAAAGCCAAGTTCTTAATTTGCTAATGGATCTACAATCTAAGCTTGGTTTGACTTATCTTTTGATTGCCCATGATTTAGCGGTGGTAAAACATGTAGCCGATATAATTGCGGTCATGTATTTGGGAAAGATCGTTGAGATTGGACCTGCGGAAGAGATTTACTTAAATCCGATTCATGCCTATACAAAGGCACTTATTTCGGCTATTCCGATTCCAGATCCCACCAAAAAGAGGAAGCGGGTAATTATTCCGGGGGATGTTCCTTCTCCCATTGACCCACCCAAAGGATGTGCTTTTGGGCATCGTGTTGGTGCATCCCTTTATCCCAAAAGTGTCGGAATGAAATTCAATATGGAAGAGATTTCAACGGGTCATTCTGTACTTCATTGCCCTTGCTGTATTTAAATATTTTTACTGTTCGAACCCTTCATTTTTAATAGTAGAAAAAAGCTTGCGACAAAATGAACGAGTGTCTTTTATAAATTCTCTTCCTCGAAAATTTCACATGCCCTATAATAGTTTATCAATTCGAAAGCTTTTAATTTCGCCTTTTATTATTTGTATATTGGCAGCTATTTCTTCCTATTCCCATTGTTTTGCTCAGAGTCCGGCAGACATGCCACTGAGGCAAGTAATTACCGAAGCACAGACTCTCATCGCGAAAGGTGATTTCGCAGGAGCTTCTCCTCTGCTTGATGAATTGGAGGCTCGTTTTGAAAATGAAGAAGACCCCGAAGTGGAAAAAATTCTTCAACAATTCGGATTTGTGCGTGGCGTGGGGTACTTACAGAGTTTTGCAAAAACGGGAAATAAGGACTTTCTTGGAAAAGCATCGGCAGCATTTGGATTTTTTGCGGACAAGTTCCCCAATGATTCAAAAGCAGTTATGGCATTGCAAAAGAGAACAGATTGTCTGCGTGCGCTCCATGATTGGAAAGAAGCCGCAACTGTAATCGAATTACTTTTGGATACATCAAAACCATACCGTAAGCAGATCGTGAAACGAAGCGAACTGATGAATCTATATTTTGGCAAAGCTCAATGTTATCATATCGAACAAAATTGGGCCAAAGGGGAGTCTGCTTTCAGGGAATTATTAAAGTACGCGGATCTCGCAAAAGATGAAGACCGCTCTGCTTACGCCGTTTCTTGTCTCACTGAAATGTTCGTGCAAACCAAACGTATTGATGAAGTTTTCCC
>JAQXBH010000116.1 GCA_029252505.1 Opitutales bacterium
CCGTCAGTAAAGACGGGTTGTGTCCAGGCATAGTATTCGCGGAGGGAACCATCCGCTTTTTTCACCCGGCGGGTTACTTTGGCCCGGATATAGGGGCCCTCTGCTTTGTACGCCCCGGAAAGCCCTGCAATTTCCTTGAGGATCTCGCCGCCGGGGCCGATAAATTCAATAATGGTGCCTGGCTCTCCTTTTTTGACCGGGCGACCGAAAAGAAATTTGGAAGCCAGTTCGCACTCGGTTTCTTTCTCGTTGACCGAGAGTTCAATGTGACTGGTTCCATAAACCAACTTTTCTAACATGACTCCCGAAGAAGAATAGAAATCTCCCTCAAGCATGGCGGCAGTAAGGGCTTTCGATGTTAACTCTTTGGATCGTACCATTACCCAACCGCGTCCCGGGTTGTTTTCTTTCTCTCCCCACTTTTTGAGTTTATGGGCATCATCAGAGGATACGCCGTAAATGGTCATACCCTTTTCAAGCAGAGCATCCCAGAACACCTCCAAACTTGGACGATGAGCATTTCCAAAACTATGCACACCCGGATGAGCATTATAGAGCTCAAACATAAAGAGATTTTTTACCGGAGAAATTTCGTGAGTATGAATTGCCCTGCCCCAGTTTGGATGATTAAGAATGACCGCACCTCCCGCTTTTCGGGTTTCATCCACATGATTCTGAATTACTTTTGACCGGTTCTTATCTTTAAATTCCCAGGGAACCAAGCGGGATACATTCATCGCGGTGCTGTGAACCGGCCCGGTTACTTCCTCACCAGGTACGAGTAAAAAATCGCTTCGTACTTCCCCTTTCAGTTGAACTGTGGATGGATCAATAAATTTATTGTGCTCGCTAAGAATAAGAAAATTATATCCACGATCATGATACCATTGAGCGACTGCATTGGGTGTTGTATCCGCATGTCCACAAAGCGTGGTGTGAACATGGGTATTTCCTTTGTGCCAAGTAGCCGAATGAACTATGAAAGGAGTAAGGAGGGAAAGGAGAGAAAGGATTTTCATTATCAAATATTCAAACATATGAATACCCAAGTCAATCAGTATAAAAGATGAAGACCACCATCATTCAACTTGCGAAAATAATATGCTAGTTCAGAGTCTAAAGCATGAAAAATTCTCCCATTTACATCATTGTATTCCTCCTGCTCAACTTACTATTTAAAGCTGAGTTATATGCAGCGAAATCAGAAATTCGCTCCTCGATTTTGAATCAAAAATCATCGGAAAACCAAAAACCAAATATTCTTTTCATCATGATTGATGACTTGGGTAAAGACTGGGTCAGTTGCTATGGGGCGGATGATATTAAGACCCCAAACATAGATTCCCTGGCAGAGGGAGGAATGAAATTTCACAATGCATATTCGATGGGCTCATGCTCTCCCTCCCGTACCACATTACTTACCGGAAAGTATCCATTCCGTACCGGTTGGGTAAGCCATTGGGATGTTCCGCGTTGGGGGGTGGGATATTTTGACTGGAAAAAGAAGGAAAATACGACCTTTGCACGGCTTTTGAAAGACCTTGGGTATGCAACGGCCATAGCCGGGAAATGGCAGATCAATGATTTCCGGGTGGAACCGAATGCATTAAAGAAGCACGGTTTTGATGACTGGGCTTTGTGGACAGGTTTTGAGACAGGTAATCCACCAAGTGACAAAAGATATCAGGATCCATACATTAACACACCGGAAAGTGGCAGCCGCACCTATGCTGGCAAATTTGGGCCCGATATTTATACCGATCGCCTAATTAAATTCATGCAAACTCATAAAGATGAACCGATGTGCCTCTACTACCCAATGCCCTTACTGCACCGCCCGTTTGTGGCCACTCCTGACGAACCCAATGCCAAGGACCGTATCGATCGTCACAAAGCCATGGTCCGGTATGTGGACAAAATGGTCGGTCAATTAGTTGATGAATTAGACAAGCTTGGAATCCGTGAAAATACCATCATCTTTTTTGCGAGTGACAATGGAACGGATAAACTAATCACAGGTTCCCTAAATGGTAAAAAGGCACACGGAGGAAAAGGGTCTTACACGGAGGCTGGCGTTGGCGGTCCGTTCATTGTGAACTGCCCGGGCAGAGTTCCAGCTGGGACCGAAACCGATGCCCTGACTGACTTATCCAATATGCTCCCAACCTTTGTTGAACTTGGTGGCGGAAAAGTCCCAGGCAATTTAACTATCGATGGAGAATCTATTGCTCCGCTACTTCTGGGAAAAGCAAAGGATTCCAGTCGCAACTGGGCCATGGCCCTCAATTACGGCGCCGCAAAGCTTGATAAAGAAGGGATTCGGCCCGGACAAGCTTTTGGACCCAGAGTCATTCGGGATAAGCAATACAAGGTATGGGTTTCAAATAAGAGACAGATCGAACGTCTACACGATTTATTGGAAGACCCTGCGGAAGAAAAGAATCTGCTCGAGAGCAAGCAGCCCGAACACAAAAAAGC
>JAQXBH010000161.1 GCA_029252505.1 Opitutales bacterium
GGATTGATTCAATTACCAAACTTATGTGAGTATGTCCTTGATCACATGGGCTTCGTCATCCACTCCAGTTAATCTGAAGTCCAAACCTTGATGCTTGTGGGTGAAGAATTGGGATTGAATGCCTAGCTGGTGGAGCATCGTAGCGTGAAAGTCTCGGACATGGACTATATTCTCTTCTGCATTGTACCCAAGTTCATCCGTGTTTCCGTATGAGATTCCGCCTTTAATTCCTCCCCCCGCCATCCAAATAGAAAAGCCCTTAATGTGATGATCCCGTCCGTTACCCTGCGCCATTGGAGTGCGACCAAATTCACCTCCCCATACAACCAGGGTGTCTTCAAGCATTCCTCGCTGCTTGAGGTCCTGTACGAGAGCAGCAGATCCTTGGTCCACCAAATTCGCGGTTTTTTCCACTCCATTTTTTACCCCACCATGGTGGTCCCATCCACGGTGGTATAAGTGGATGAAACGGACTCCACGTTCCGCAAGACGGCGGGCAAGCAGACAATTACTGGCAAAGGATCCATCTCCAGGCTTGGCCCCATACATATCCAGTACATGCTTGGGTTCGTTGGATACATCCATTAGACCCGGCACACTTGCCTGCATACGAAATGCCATTTCGTACTGACTGATTTTGGTGGAAATTTCGGGGTCGCGAAGAGTACGATTTCCAATTTGGTTTAATTGATTGACCGAGTCGATAAGTGATCTTTGGTCCTGATTAGACACTCCGTTCGGGTTACTCAGGTATAGTACCGGATCCCCCTTGCTGTGAAAATGAACCCCTTGATACTTACTGGGTAGAAATCCGCTATGCCATTGGCGAGAGGCGATAGGCTGGTTTTGGCCACCGCCGACGGAGGTGAGGACGACAAATCCGGGAAGGTTTTGAGTTTCTGCCCCCAACCCGTAAAGCACCCATGAGCCCATACTGGGACGTCCGGAAATTTGTGTGCCGGTATTCATGTAGGTGTGAGCGGGATCATGATTGATCTGTTCGGTGCACATCGAACGAACGATACAGATATCGTCCGCAATTCCTCCGATTTTTGGAAAAGCGGTGCTGAAGGACTGCCCGGATTTACCCCATTTTTTAAATTCTAGTTGCGGTCCGAAACACTTGAGCTGTTTTCCCTGAAGTTGGGCGATGGGTTGACCTTGGGTTATGGATTCCGGCATGGGTTTTCCGTCCATTTCCTTAAGCTTGGGTTTATAGTCAAAGGTTTCCAGGTGGGAAGGTCCACCTGCCATGGAAAGAAAGATAACTCGTTTGGCTTTTGGATTACCACTTAGTTTTGCATGGGAAGAAAGATTGGATGGCCACGCTTGTGGAACAGCCATGGTATTTCCCGCGAGCATACTGGACAGCGCGGTTGATCCAATTCCCACCGTGGCTTGGTTTAGAAACGTTCTTCGATTTATATAAGCAGGGTTCATGACAGTGGCTTTACTTAGAAGCGGGCAGTGGTTTCATACATATTGAGCAAGGCACGGGTTACACTAGTCCAGGCTGCCAATTCTTCTGACTGAATGGATGAGTCATATTCCTTGTTTCCGGTCTTTATGAGGGCGAGTGCAGATTCCTCGTCTTCTTGGTATCGTGTTCTTTGATGGTTGAGCAAGGAAGTGATTACCTTCAATTCCTCAGGTGTGGGTTTACGGGTAAGTGCCTGTTGGAATGCTCGATTAATTTTTCCTTCGTCCCCTCCATTCGAATAAGCGAGGATATTTTCCGCAAATGCCCGGGCAGCTTCCACAAAAACCGGATCATTGAGCATCACTAAAGCCTGTTGAGGGATATTAGACCGAGGTCTTTCAGCGGTGCATTCCTCTCGACTCGGTGCATCAAAGGCAAGCATCGCCGGGTGAGTGAAACTACGACAGTGAAAAGTGTAAAGCCCACGTCGATAGAGTTCGCTTCCTTTTCCTGCCTGCCATTTACGGGCGGGGAAGTTTAAGTGCTGCCAGTAGCCTGCTGGTTGATAAGGCTTAACGCTTATCCCGCCAAGTTGAGGATTTAATAAACCACTCACTGAAAGAGCGGTGTCACGAACGAATTCCGCGTCGATCCGGAAGCGGGACTGCCTTGCATACATACGGTTTAATGGATCTGCCTTGGCCAGTCGGTCTGAGGGTGTGGAGCTTTGCTTGTATGCTTCTGAGGTAACAAGCGTACGGATCAGTTTTTTTATATTCCATTCATTATTCCGAAATTGGGTTGATAAATGGTCCAGCAACTTGGGGTGTGTCGGGGGTTCTCCCTGTCCGCCTAAGTCTTCGAGTCTCCGTGATAATCCATAACCAAAAAACATTTTCCAAATACGATTGGTAAAGGCACGGGCGGGTAGGGGGTTATTATCGCTAACCACCCAGTTTGCCAGATCGAGCCGATTAGCCTTCCGGTCTTTAGTGTCCAATTTCCCCATGAATTCGGGAATTGCTGGATCGACGACTTCACCGCTTTGATCCAACCAGTTTCCCCGGGGCAGTATTCGTACCATCCGTTTATTGCCAGTTTGGGAAACCAGCATGCTTCGAAAGGTGTCTTTATGATTTTTTATTGCATCGGTTGCTTTTTTTACGGCAATATCCAAGGTTTCAATTTTACTTTTTGAATCTTTGAGTTTTTTCCTAAGCTCCACTCCACTCTCCGGTATTTTTTTGTAAACGAAGTTTAGAAAATATTGAGAAAGAGATTTTTTTTCTGTTTCCGAGCGATCATTTTCTTCTTTCTTGGCTAAAGTTTGAATGTTTACAGGTAAAGATTTGTTATTTCTGGCAAGTGTTATCCATTTTTTGAGTGAAAGATCAGGGTCTTGCGTGGGATCAATTTTTGTTTTCACTCCCACCTTATCCCAATAAAGTGTTCCATCCCACTGGGTGAAGGCAATCCCGTTGATTTTATCTTTCGGTTTTAGACCGATTTTCTCGGCTGTTACTGAAAGACGTGCCCATTTTCCTAGCCCAGGTAAGGAACCCATTTTTACCCGACTGGTGGTATTTTCTGTTCCATAGGGTATAAGGGATTCCCCCCAATAAGCACGGTGCGACCAACTACCCGCGTTAAACTGCAGCATAATTTGCTTGGGTGGATTCTTGGGGTCTAAGTATACATGGGCAAAAAACTCATCCTCTTCTGAAAAAATATGATGTGGGTTTTTAGAGTTTATAAAATAGTGCTGGTTGTTTCCCTGCCCAGTCCGAATAATTGATTTTGATCCGGAGAAAACAGGGTTCTCTGTAAGTTTCCACTCACCATTCAGATCAGCATCAGACGGGGCAGAATCTTCGACGAAAATTCTTTCTTTCTTCTGGACTTCATCTCTGTTTGGTTCGGAATAGGAGAAGTTGGCAAGCATCTCTTTAAGTTCTTTGGCGAATTCCTTTTCTTCTTGCTGGATCTTTAATTTATGAAGTTTTCTTTTTTGTTCCGATTCTTTTTTATCCAGTTCAAGTTCTGAGAGTTTTATTTCCTGTTCAGGAGTTGGCAGGTACAGATTAGGATTTCTTCTGCCCACAGGTTTTTCCTGAAGATCAGCAAAAAAAGCTGCGAGAGAATAAAAATCCTTAATTGTAAAAGGGTCGAATTTGTGATCATGGCATTGGGCGCATCCAGTAGTAGCACCCAACCAAACAACACCAAAGTTTCGAACCCGATCGGCTTGGTAAATGGCTGTATACTCGGCAGCCTGAGCACCTCCTTCTTGTGTGGTTTGAAGAAGACGATTGTAACCGGAAGCAATTTTTTGGCGTTTACTTGATTCGGGGATGAGATCACCGGCAAGGTTTTCAATTACAAATTGATCGTAGCTGATATTTTCATTGAAGGCATCGATGACATAGTCACGATATGCGGAGACCTCCATGAAATTATCACTATGATAGCCGATCGTGTCGGAATAGCGGACAAGGTCTAGCCAGTGCACTGCCATACGCTCTCCAAATCTTTGGTCCGCTAGTAACCGGTCGACTAATCGATCGTAGGCAGTATTTGATTTGTCCTTTAAAAATTGATTGGCTTCCTTCAGTGTGGGGGGCATGCCCAATAAGTCAAAATACAGGCGACGAAGAAGTGTCTTTTTTTCTGTTGGTTGAGCAAAGGAATAAGCTTCTGATTCCAATCTCTTTGCCAAGAAACGATCCACCGGATGCTTGGATTTAGTTTTGGTCGACTGAGTCGGAACCGAGGGGGCATCAATAGGTAGAAAAGACCAATGTTCCTCATAGACAGCTCCCTGTTGAATCCATTCTTCAAGAATTTTCTTTTGTTGTTCGCTTAGTCGCTTGCCTGTCTCTGGTGGAGGCATGAGTTCTTCTTTATCTTCGCTATGAAGCCTGAAGACCAATTCGCTATCCTCGGGTTTACCGGGAATAACCGCAGAGTATCCGCCTAGATCTCGCAAGGCTCCTTCTGCAATATCGAGTCGAAGTTTAGCTTTTCTTGTTCCTTTATCTGGACCGTGACAATGAAAGCAATATTCGGATAGGATCGGCCGGACATCATTTGTGAAGTCGACGGGAGTAGTTGCTTTGATAAATGAACCTGAATTCAAAGTGAGTAAAAGAAGGGCTGTGCGTATCTTAATATTAGTCATGGGGCAGTAACATCGAAATTAGATTAAGAGGATTATTAAAACCAATAGAATGAATCTGAAACCCGCATATGTCGTTAAAGATTTGTCTATTTACGATATGTCTGATTCGCACGGGATATATACTTTTAGTTTCGTAAATAATGGTAATGTCCAAGTGGCTAGTAACTTTATTTTTTTAAAAGAACATTTATAACCAACACATAACTACTTTTAAAGAAGTCCGAATGAATATTAAATCAAGAAAGTAAGTAATGTAGGAATATTAAATCTGAGGTTCATCTTGAAATGCATTCTTGAATACACTGACGGCCGCACCTAATATCCCTGATTCCATTGGATTTAATCCGGCAAGAACAGGAATATTTTCTTTCCCAGTCCAGCCTAGTAGGGTTTTTAAACCTGTGGATAAAATTTCTGGTATTATGCTTTCCATCTTAGGGTCAGGGCAACCGACCACAATCTGAGCAGGGTCAGTTAATGCAATCATTGTGGATATTTGCTGGACCAGAGGGTGGTATGCTTCGATAAGTTGTTGCTTAATCTCTAAGTTGTTTTTTGCCAACTGACAAAGCTGGGCAATGGAATGGGAAGTAATTTCCTTGTTTTGGCTCTTCACAGATTGAATGATGCCCAATTCTCCACAATAGGTTTGAAGGCAATCCATCTTACCGCATGAACAAGGTCTCTTTTCTTTTCCTGAAGGAAGGCATCCAATTTCTCCCGCTGAAAAACGGCGACCTCTAACAATATTTCCTTCCAAGAGTTGGGCACAACCAATTCCTTCACCGAGGGAAATATAAAGGGAGTTTTCAAGTGTTTCTCCATAACCTCCAAACCAATGATTTCCCATCAATTCTGCATTTGCATCATTTTCTATGACAATCTTCGGAGAACCTTCAGGAAGTTTTTTCTTAATTTCTTCAACAAGTGGGAAGTCGTGCCATCTTCCCAAATTAACGGCAGATAGGCATATCCCTTTTTCTGCATTTATGATTCCGGGCACACTGATTCCTATTCCCACAATTGATTTTCTTAGTTTCGATACATTATTTATTAATGTTACGATCACTGAAACAATGGATTCCGGAGTTTTTGGGTCCCCTATTTTTTGAGTCCACTTTTCATAGACCTCTCCATTATGATCCACAATAGTGGCTACGATTTCACCTGGGCCTATAAAAATGGCCAATGACCTCCAATACTCGGAGGAGAGCTCTATCTCGGAACGATAAAATCCGGGAGTCTTTTCATTCAAGGATCCGCGATCCACTAAATCCCTGCATATATTGGTAACACTTGCTTTTCGGATCCCGCAGGAGGTGCTGATAAAAGATCGACTGGTTGCACC
>JAQXBH010000173.1 GCA_029252505.1 Opitutales bacterium
CGATTGATATACACGAGCACGCCCAGTGTTGTATTTTCAGGAAACTCAATCAAAAATGGAAATGAGTCGCTTCAGTATGGAAATTCAAGTTTTTCTGCCTATGCAAAAACTAAAGCCATTGCAGAACAGAGAGTAATTCGTGCAAATGAACCTCGTCGTTTTCAAACTTTGGCACTTCGACCCCATTTAGTATGGGGGAAAAAAGACCCCCATCTTTTACCTCGCGTTATCTCACGCCACAGAGAAGGGAAACTAAGAATCATCGGTTCGGGAGAAAACCAAGTCGACCTAACCCATATCGATAACGTAACTCACGCTCATGTTTGTGCGATGGGCGCGATGATAAAAAATAGTAACCTGGGTGGAAAGCCATATTTTATAGGCCAAGACGAACCAATACTATTATGGAAATGGCTGAACGAATTATTTCAGTTAGTAAACCTGCCACCACTCACCCAAAAATTAAGCTTTAGAAAAGCTTTTCTATTAGGTGCTACTCTAGAAAGTAGTTACAAGTTATTACTGATCAAAAAAGAACCTCCAATGACTCGTTTTGTTGCATGTCAACTTGCACACGACCATTGGTTTTCCGCACAATCAGCTCAAAATGATTTGGGATATTATCCAATCAAAAATATGAAACAAGCTCTGGAAGATTCAATTCCCTGGCTTAAATCCATTTAATTTAGTTCTCGTCGGTTACTTTCAGCAAGAATACAGGCCACACTTGCATGAAGATTAAGGGAGTCGGCATTTCCTTTCATTGGAATATTAACCGTGCGATTGAGCTGATCTAACCAAAAATCTCCTAACCCATTTTTTTCACTTCCAAATACAAATGCCGTTTTTGAAATAATATCCTGTTCCCAATAAGAATTTTTCACATTCCCACTTGTTCCAATAAGCATAAAATTTTTCCTCTTCAAGAAGTCGTTAATTTCTTCTTTGCTTCCCATCCCAATATTCACACCTGACATTAAACCCCTCGACGAACGAATTACATTAGGATTAAAACAGTCAATCACAGCATCAGACAATAATATCGACTTTACCCCGAAAGCTTCTGCGGTACGAATAATCGCTCCTAAATTACCAGGTTTTTCAATTTCATCCAGTACAATGCAAATCTGTGTCGATTCACCAATACTGTTTTCAAGTAATAAAGGCCATGAATTGGCAACTGATATAAATCCATCCGAACTTTTTCGATAAGACGCTTTTGTAAATGCCTCTATGCTTAGCTCTGTAAATAAAAGTCCTGTTTTTTCAAATTCTTCGAATTCTTTCTCTAATTTAGCTTTTTTAATTAAATCCCAACAGAAAAATATTTCCTCTACCTTTCGGCCGGTTTCAAAAATACATTTTAAATCGGGGTAACCCTCGATCACAAAATGGCCTTGCTCTCTTCTTCGCCTGGCTGATTCTCGTAATTTGATCAATTCCTTAACCTTGGAATTACTTAAACTGAAGATTATGTCTGACATCACTTTAAAAAAAGGGTTTTGCATGAAGAGGGCGAGCCCGTTACGAAACTTCATGACATGAATACACCACCAAAAGGTTTTAACGAACATCCCTACCCTTACCATCATGAATTAACTCTTGATGTCGAAAATGTAACCAACCTGGGTTTTGGCATTGCGAGAGACAATGGCTGGGTGATTCAAATCGCATTTGTTTTACCTGGTGAACGGGTTAAAGTTCGAATTTTTCGAAATCATAAAAATTATTCAGAAGCAGATTGCATTCAAGTAATTGAAAAGTCACCCGATCGAGTGGATCCACAATGCTCGCTTTTTGGATCCTGTGGTGGTTGCCAATATCAATCGGTTCAATATTCCACCCAACTGGAATGGAAAAGAAATCAGGTAATTGATAATTTTGAACGAATCAGTGGATTAAAAATTGAGGTACTTCCGGTAATCCCTTCCCCCAAACAATATGGTTATCGCTCGAAGCTCACCCCCCATTATGAAAAAGCAAGATCATCCGATCCTAGAAAAATTGGTTTTTTAAGATATGGTTCGCGAAAAGTAATTATCGATGTCCCCCAATGCCCCATTGCTACCGATAAAATCAACCAACAACTACCGCGTGCCCGCGAAGAATTAGACCTACATGCAAAAAAGAATAAAGGAGGAACCCTCTTACTTCGGGACACTATGGAGGGGGTGGTCACAAATCCGAAAGAAGTAGTGACCGAAAAGGTGGGAGACCTCATTTTTCAATTTAAAGCTGGAGAGTTTTTTCAAAATAATCCGTTTATCCTGCCCTTACTCGTGGACTATGTTGTCGAACAAGCAAAAGTCGGTGGCTCCAGTTTATTAGTGGATGCATATTGTGGAGGTGGACTGTTCAGTCTCTCGGCTGCAAAGCATTTTAAAAAAGTAATCGGGATCGAAATAAGCCGTGAGGGTTTTGAATGGGCACGAGCAAACGCATCAATTAATCGGGTCGAAAATGCCGACTTTTTCCTTGGTACTGCATCCACAATTTTTGGTGAATTAGAAAGTCATAACGAAGATTTTTCCTTAGTGATTGATCCCCCGAGACGTGGATGTGATGAAGATTTTTTGAAACAAACACTCGCATTCAAGCCAAAGAAAATAATTTATGTTTCTTGCGATCCAGCCACGCAGGCTCGAGATGCGAAAATTTTAGTAGAGGGTGGATACAAAATTACCGATGTTCAACCGTTTGACCTTTTCCCACAAACCAGGCATGTGGAGAATATTGTTACCTTTATTCGTTAAGGATATTTTCTTTTTTCTCTCCACGAAATAGATGCAAATTGCTCCACATAAGGACTTCGTTCTGTAGTAAAATTGTCAGGCCAACCCGTCTCTTTTACATCTTCGCAAACCAAATTTTCCATTTCGTTAATAAACGAGTTTCCAAATTGATCTAAGTCTAAATTCACGAACCCTGAAAGTTCAATTGTACCTTGTACCAAAATTCCTTTTTTGGTTCTTTTCATTGCAGCACCAGCAAGTTTTTTAATTCCGTTTTTTGACATCAAATCCCGCCCGACAGGTTCTAGAAAACAATTCCCTGGTATACCTGCTTTTTTCTCCCCAACTTGCGGGCAAGGCTTCAAACTGGTCTCATGTCCTAAATTTAATAACACCGTTCCAATAGAGCTATGTATTCTTTCATAAAGATCAAGTGCAGGTATAGTAAAGGAGTTGTGTCCTTGCGGCAGAATAAACATGTATGTCCAATCACGGCCATGCGATACAATTCCCCCACCGGTCGGTCTTCTCGTAATCTTCATGGACTTAATTTCTTCCTGTTCGTTGACCCAAGAAATTAAGTCCATGAAGATTACGAGAAGACCGACCGGTGGGG
>JAQXBH010000123.1 GCA_029252505.1 Opitutales bacterium
ACTTTTTTGATCATTGACGAACCAACTACATGTCGGCATTAAGGAACACTGGTTTAAGGAGAGGTGACAGAGTGGCCGATCGTGCAGCATTGGAAATGCTGTGTACCGCAAGGTACCGCGGGTTCGAATCCCGCCCTCTCCGCCATTTATCAGTTTTTTTTTTACAGTAGGCGAAATCCAGAAAGTCCGGCTAGGATTCCCTAATAAAAACTTTCGCGTTATCGGAAAATGTCGCATCCGCAAGATCAAGAAGTGCAGGTGCAGTAATCGCTTCCGCACTCGCAGATGCAGAAGCTTGTCCGGCTACTAGTATCCCCACCTTACCATAAAGATTTACTGACTCACCATCAGCCGGTGCACTCACTTCTCCCTCATTTAACCAGCGACGTAGGCGCATTTGATCCCATGCATTGTAAGGAGACTTGGCTCCAATAAGATTTTCCGCAAATCGCATTGCAGCCGTTTTCCATAGGCTTCCGGATAACTCTGGAGAATCGGTCATAATTGCCTGCATCGATTCGGTGGTTAACCACAAAGCGGTTACGGAAGAATCAGCCACCACATTGGCAGTACGGGGTACTCCGGCCAAAACAGCCATTTCTCCAATTACCGCACCACGCCCCATTATATCAACTACGATATCTCCGATAGAAACCTTCACACTTCCCCGTGTAATCACAATCATACCATCTCCCTCTCCCCCCTGTGTCATTATAGTATCACCAGAATTATAGACACGAGATTCAGAGGCACTCACAATTTTAGAAATTAAGCTATCAGGCATTCCCTTCAACCAGTTCACTTCTCTTAAAACTTCCTCCGGTTCAGGAAGCCGAAGATCCAGGGAACTTTCCATTACCTCCTTCATTCGCTCCTCGACTGCAATAATTAAGCGGCTTGCCTCATCGGCCTCTAACATACCATCCGACTTTAATTTTTTAATCGTATTTCGTTCATGGTTGAGTACGGAACGAATTGCATCCTTGGTTTCAATCCCGACCGTTGCTTCGGGGTAGTTTTCATGCATGTTACGAATAAACTTAAGACCGCTTAATCGATTTTGGCGGATTTCATCCTTTAACATTCGGGTGGTTTTTTGGAGTTTGTCCGCATCGCCACTCTCATCGAGTTCTTTTGCCAAACTATCCACCATTTTAGCCATATCCTGCTGGGCAACTACAAAACCTTTCGCAGCATCATAACTGACCGTGATTCGATCGGTAAAATGATTTTTCAAAATCGGTAAATCCTTAAAAGCCTCGGTGAGTTTACTGACCCCACACACTTTCTCAAGATAGGGACGATCTGTCATTGGTACCTTACCCTCCAAATCCAAAAATTCGCTCAAATTATTGTCGAGCTGTGCCACTGCCTGCGCACTGAGCAAACCGGCTCTAAATTGAGCCCAATAACTACTTCTCTCTTTTTCCAAAAGACGCCTTCGTGTTTCCGAAAGGGTATCCATTTGAGCCAATTCACTTGAACTTAATGGATAAGCCACAGGATCCGGTAAATACTTGCGTACCTCTCCCCAATTTGCACCACTGAGAAATCGGTCATCTTTTAACAAATCCATCTCCTGTTCACAACCCTGGGCAACATTACCGGAGGCATTGGAGAACATCAGTTTCTTTACTGCCGGCAACTTCGTGAGACCGAGATAATTAACAAGTGGGCCCACAGTGGTTGCATTGACAAGCAAAGTAAGAAGCACAATACCAGAAATTAGGAAAAGGAATTGATCCCGAACTCGTGCAGAAATCCCGACCAAAGAGGCCTTCGCAATCGCTCCTTTTCCTTCGCCCAGAACTAAAACAACTTTTTCTCCACTTGCTAATCCCTCACGGATTTCGGCTGCCACTTGGGAACTTTCTTTCCCCAATTCTTTAAAAGCTCGATTCGCATCCTGAACGATCCCAACTACCTTGCCGTCCTGAATATTCGCCACGGCATGTCCGATAGTATATCCCTGATGTAAATTCAATTTATCACTGTTCAATCGAAATTCGGTAGCTTTATCCTTATCAAGAACAAAAACGGAAGTGGTGGAATCCTTATATCCAGTACCCCCCTCTTCCACCTTAAATTCATAACGGAAATTTTCCGTGTATACTACCAACGCAAGGGCAAGGCCAATTGCTCCTCGCAACGCTCCCCACCATACTACAATTGCATCTTTACCCGGCAATCCATATCCCGTCTTTTTCATGAGGGGATAAAATGTACCCATATTGATCGCCCGAACAAGGTGAATTCCAACATAAACTAATCCTAAAATCAAGAAATCCATTCCGGTAGGATTCGCGTTTTGAGCAATGACAACCCCCACCACGATAAAGATGATTACGTTGGCAACAAAAGCGACAAGTTCCCAAAATTCATGCATAAAGTGCTCCACTTCGGGACTGATACGAGTTCGCCCAATTCCCGCCATGACGATTCCCAATGCCACAAGGCCAAGAACTCCGGAAACATGGAAAAAGTGCTCACAGATAAAGAACACCGCATAGGAAGTTACTAATACAACCGTGATTTCGATCATGGGGTCATTAAAGACTTTTCTCACCCATAGAATAGCAATCAGACCGAGAAAAACTCCAATCAATCCACCCGCTGCCCCGATTTTACCAAATCCGATTGCAGCAGTTCCAATAAAATCACCAGTCCCAGTAAAAACTTCTGCCCCGGTAACCACTCCAATCAATAAAACAAATGCAACAATTGCAGTACCATCATTTAATAAAGACTCCCCTTCAATAAGCGTGCCCAATTTCTTACTGGCACCTAATTCCTTCAGTAATGCAACTACCGCCACGGGGTCCGTGGCACTCACCACCGCTCCAAAAAGCATAGACGATAGCCAAATAAATGCCCCGGCCTCACTATTCCATTCTGATAA
>JAQXBH010000125.1 GCA_029252505.1 Opitutales bacterium
TAAAAGGGCTGTGAAAGAAAACCGTCTTGTCGAACAAATTGGACACAGTATTTTCGGGGATTTGCAGATTCCATCAAGGTATCAATCAAGCCCAGTCGTTCCAGCGGAAAGTAACAAAAAGGCATCAACGATTCACCAACATGATAGCGTGGGAACTTTTCTTTTTCCACGACCAAAACATCGTGACCTTTTTCAGCAAGTAAGGCAGCGGTGGTGGAGCCTGCTGGACCAGCACCTACTATTATCGCATCATAATTTTTTTTTCGGGATATCATGATAATTATAATTCAAGTCAGGTTTAACATTTTTACAAACAATGAGATTTTTTAAAGTGCAGGTAAAATTTCAACGATCCGGGCAATTGTATTTCCATTGTATGAAGTGATTTCATTACTTCTTCCATATAAATAATCCGCCTCTACCGACCCAAATGCATCAATGATGGCATCATCTGGCACCACTTTTAAAAATGCCCTCGGTGCACTTGAGTAGGGAATTCGGGCATCATTCAATATGCCACCAAGGGGTTGCTTCCCCTCAATCACCAAATCCTTTTGTTCATCTTCCAAACTCTTGAGCGTAATTTCAATTGCTCCATATTCTGCTGTTTTTTGAGTGCCGATTGTTTCAAGTACCACTTCCCGAAAATAAGATATTCCGTCGTTCGAAGAGCTCAATTTCTTAACCTTGATATCCTCTTCATGAAAGGACTCCAATCGGGATGTCATATCTCCCTCATGCACCAAAAGTGAGAAATAAGGTTCCGGAATTTCATCCGGTTCGACTTCCTGATAAATTAGTTTTGGTATTCCACGGATCCTGCGAATTAAACTAAGAGGGTAAAGGGGTTCAGACAAGAATTGTAATGAGTCGGCCATTTTTTAAAAATTAGACATACCTCGCTTCTCTGTGTTCAGGTAGAAAAAATCCCTGCAACATAGAATCAATTCGTAGAAGTGCGTCTCTTGAAAGAATTAGATTATCACCATCTACCTTCAAATATCCCCTCCCCTTCCATTCGGCGAGAATAGTTGAATATCTATCTGAAATAGAAATACCAAATTTTTGATGGAAATATTCCTCATTCACCGTACCAAGCTTCCACTGTAAAATTAACTCCCGTATAAACCGTTCCTCCTCTTTGGTCATTAAGGCACGTCGGACAGGAGCGTTTCCACCTTCAACAGAATCACAATATCTGTCTATATTAGTAAGATTCTGGTAATGAATTCCCCCCAAATGACCAAAAGAAGAAACACCCACCCCTAGCATGTCGGCTCCAGCCCATAGGCGATCACGATAAATAAATTTGGTTGCGTTCGGATCCTTAACTGCAGTGTATGCACTGGTAACTGTATATCCAGCCTCTTCCAATTTTGAATAGGCTTCAGATACCCAGCGACGTTTAGTTGGCCAATCCGCAACAGGTGCGGATAATTTACCTTCTTCCTTCATGGTTTTAAAAATTCCCGTATTAAAAGGAACTTCCATCTGATAAATAGTCACACAGTCAGGAGATAAATCGACCACTTGATCGACGCAATCTGACCAATTCCCATCGGTCTCCTCAAGCATTCCCGCAATCAAATCGATATTGATATTATCAAACCCCAATCCTCGGGCGAATTCATAGGCACTGAAAACCTCCTTTGATCGGTGTGCACGCCCATTGGTCTGTAAAATATGATCATTAAAGTTTTCTACCCCTAAACTTAAGCGGGTCACTCCAAATTGTTTGATTACTTCAAGCTTCTTCTCCGAAAGTGTACCCGGTTCACATTCGAAGGTAACTTCTTCCGCTTCGTCCCACGGCAAAATTTCCTTCATTTGATTAGTTAATTCAGTAAGTTGCTTGGCAGACAAATAAGACGGTGTTCCCCCTCCGAAATAAACAAATTTTGGTTTACGTCCTTTAAAATAAGGCATTTCCGCGTAAGTTTTCAACTCCTCCATCGTGGCGGATAAATACCTTCGGATATCATTCGAGTTTTTGTCGGTGTAAACCTTAAAATAACAAAAGTGGCAACGCTTTCGACAGAAGGGAACATGGTAATAAACTCCTAGTGGAGCACTGCCAGCTGAAGGACTTTTGATCAAACTGCTGACACAGGGAACATCCTCATCATTCCAGAAAGAAAATGGTGGATAATTAGAAACAAAATAGTTTCCTGCCTTAGTTTCATCTTCGGTCTGGTAGTCGGGTTTTATGAAAGTAGATTCAGTCATTTTCCTGATTTTGATATAAATGAATAAATCTTACCGTCCTCGCAACTCAACAAAATTCTTCCGTCCAGAACTGCGGGAGTTGATGAAATCGGCTCTCCCACTTCATAGGTTACAATTTCTTTTCCGTCCTTCAAAGAAAGAATGTAGAGCTTACCGTCCATCGAACCAAAGATCACTTTTCCATCAGCTACTACTGGAGAGCTGTCAATTCGACCACGGGCAGAGAAGCGCCAGTACTGCTTACCAGAAACTCGATTGATGCAATGTAACCCCTTGTCTCTCCCGCCAATCAGCACATGGGTCGAAGTAACTGCGGGAGATGAAAAATAAGGAAAGTTTTTCTGCCGGTAATTCCATACAACATCCCCAGACTCCAGATCAAACGCCATAACTGCCCTGTCCATATTGCCCACATAACCAACCCCCTCTGATACTGAAACCGAAGCGGCAATCGGTGCTTCCACCTCTACGGAACGGACCAGTTTTCCATCTTCCAATCCAACTACATAAAGGACTGAATCACATCCCCCAAATACAACATATTTATCGTCGTAAATCGTAGGCACTCCGTTTACATAATTTTGAGTCTCAAATGTCCAAACCATTTTGCCTGTCTTTGCAGAAATACAGTGTACAAAATTATCATAACTTCCAACCACTAGGACGGGATCTTTGGACTTCGGTCGTACTGCCTGATTGGCAGCTCCCATGATTTCTCCATTTGTTTCGTACTTCCAAATTAACTTACCATTTATTGCATTCAATGCGTAAAGAAAACCATCGCTTGAACCAACATACAAAACACCTCCGTGAATCAAGGGAGGAGCATCGATCCCAAGGCTTGTTTTATAACGCCAAACTTCCTTCCCATCTTCAATAGAAATTGCAAAGATAATCCCATTTTCAGCCCCCACAAAAGCAAGCCCACCCGAAACCACCACCGAAGATTTCAGATAATCACCAGTGCTAAATTCCCAGTCAAGTTCGAGACTTTCACCAATCCGTCCCTGTGAAATTCCTTTTAAGTCCTGGCCCCCTCGGTGAGCCGGCCAATCGCTTCCTGGTTCCTCTTTCAATGCAAAAAGGGGTAGTACCCACAAAAGGTAAGCCGTCAGTAAAGTGAAAATATTCTTTTCCATGTTTATGATTAGCTTGCCTGCATTGATTGACTTTCGCAAGGAGAGGAAGAAAAAAGA
>JAQXBH010000210.1 GCA_029252505.1 Opitutales bacterium
CGGGCAATTCAAATTTTCAAAATTACCACTACCAATCTTTATCCCAGGCTAAACAAAAAATAACCGATTTTTTAAACCTGGGTCTTTAGCTTTTTTAGAAACTCACCGGGACTCACTCCGGTCACCCGTTTAAAAACAGTCGAAAAATACTGACTGGATGAAAAACCCAGGCGATGGGATACTTCTTTAATATGCCATGAACCCTGACTCAGTAATTGCTCGGCCTCGCGAACACGCTGACGATTAATAAAATCCAAAGGAGAATATCCGACTTGCTGACGAAAAATTTTACGAAACGCAGTCTCTGAAATACTCATTGATTTTGCAAGCTGTTCAATCGTGGGTGGACTATCCAAATTCTGAGTAATTTCTTTGATACAATTCTGTATACCCTCTGAAATATCCGATTGGCCCAAATTCCCACCCTCCGCCGTATAATCCCGGATTACACTGACAAGTAAGTGATGAAGAAGAGCTCGACAAACCAGGCGTGAATGTTCGCTCGGGGCCCGGTGTTCGTCTACTATATCCTGAAACTGCCCCCCTATTTTACGAGAAACTGGGAATGCCCTAATTTCAAAACTATCCAAAGCGGACTTTATTTTTTGGGTCTGCTTCAAATCAATGCCAGGTAAAGCACTCTCTTCATTCAATGCTATCCGTAGCCAAAAATGTTCACAGGGCTCAAGGGCACCAGTACGACTTCCGTGATGTTCGCCTGGACGAATAACCAACATGGTACCCGCCCGCAAAATATAATTACTTTCCTCCACCCACCAATTCACTTCCCCATTTACAATATAATGGATCTCATACTCGCAGGGATGTGCATCCTCCTCCAGTGCTTGATCAAAAGCCTTACTAAAGTGAAGCCAACCGAGAATAGCCAATTCAGGAAGGAGCAAACTATTTTTTTCAAAGGTAATATGCTGCCGCCCAGGTTCTGGTCTAAAATCTCTCCACACATCTGACTTATTACCCGACATGAAATAAAGAATGATTCCAAAAAAGAGAAAGTCAATGACTTGTATAAATTTCGAAACCATTGATATTCAAAACTAAATTCGCTTTTCCTTAGCGCTTAATTAGAAAATAATAAAACTTTGATTCCTACAGTTTGGCTATGTATAAATTTCGATTAATCTAGTTAGCTTATGAAATACCCATTCAATACCATTAAAGTTATTTTATTCTACACCACGCTAATTCTATTTACCTGTGTAAGTGTAAGCCTGACTGCGGCTAAAAAAGCAACCCCTGAGGAAATTCAGAAAATTACCGAAGCTATTCCCGCAACTATCCAATCTGCAAAGAAATACAAGGTTTTGGTTTTCTCCAAAGCATTTACTTATTACCACAGCTCCATCGCTGTAGCAAAAGAAATGGCCCGACAAATGGGTGATAAAACCGGTCTCTTTGAAGCTGATTTCACAGATGACCCCAAGGATCTCAGTGCTGAGAACCTGGAAAATTACGACACTGTCTACTTGAATAATTCAACCAGTATTGAAAGAGGCCTGACCACTGAAAAAATGCGGAATGAATTTATTCAATATGTAAGAAACGGCGGTGGTTTGGTTGCTATTCATGCGGCCACGGATGGGGGATGGCCCGGATACACTGATATGGTGGGAGGGAATTTCGATGGGCATCCATGGGGGCATCAAGGGACCTATTGTATCTGCAATGAGGATCCAAAGCATCCCATTGTGAATGGAATCTTCGATGGTAAACAAAGCTTTAATCTAAATGATGAGTTGTATCAATACAAAGACTTCGATCGAAAAAAAGTGAGGGTATTACTTTCTGTCGATATGTCGAAATTTGAAAATCATCGGGGTGGACGAAAGAGGGAGGACAATGACTACGCAATGGCCTGGGTCAAAGATTTTGGTAAGGGTCGAGTCTTTGTATCCAGTCCGGGGCACAATCATCACATCTATTGGAACAAGGATATCCTTAAGATGTGGTATCAGGGTTTTCGATTTGTTCTCGGGGAACTTGATGCGGAGACTGAATCTATCCAAAAGCCAAGTTATGCCCTACCGCCTAAAGAGGGAGAACAGGCCCCCATTGTTCGTTTCAAAACCCCGGAAGAGAGCCAGGAATCGTTCAAAGTCCAACCGGGGTATTCCCTTGAGCTCGTAGCGGACAATCCCATGGTCACCGAACCAACCGTCTGTGTATGGGATGGAAATGGGAGAATGTATGTGGCCGAGTGGCGCACCTACATGCAGGATATAAATGGTACCGGTACCAATGATCCGGTCAGTCAGGTCGTTCGTCTTGAGGACAAAAATGGGGATGGGGTAATGGATCACAAAACGGTCTTCGCAAAAGACCTGCTTCTCCCGCGAATGATCCTGCCCCTGCTCGATTCTGTTCTTATCGCGGAGTCCAACACCAATGATATTTTTGAATACTTCGACCGTGACAACGACGGAGTCGCTGAGGAGAAAAAGATTTGGTTTGAGGGTGGAAAACGCGGTGGTAATGTCGAACACCAACCATCAGGATTAATTTGGAGTATGGACAATTGGCTCTACCTGACATACAGCGACTACCGACTTCGTTTGCATAATGGTAAAGTAATTAAGGGCGAGACCAAGGGAAACCGGGGCCAATGGGGATTGACTCAGGATAATGCCGGAAAAGTCATGTATGTGGATGCCGGTGCCGGCATTGGACCCGTCCATCCCCTATTTCCAAATATTTACACAAAATGGCACCCCAAGTGGGTTATGGCGGAAGGTTTCAGGGAGGTCTTCCCCATTGATAATATTGCGGATTCGCAGGGCGGATTTGGTAGCATGCGGGCCAATAACTCTGCCAAGAGTTTCACCGCAACCTGTGGACAGGCCATCTTCCGGGGGGATCGTTTGCCCAAGGATTTAATTGGTAATTTATTCTTTCATGAACCAGTTGGACGCCTGACCCGTCGGGCAAAAATCAAAACGGACTCAATGGGTCGGCACGTGCTTCATAATGCTTATTTAGAAGATGAATTTGTAACCAGTTCGGATGCCAATTTTAGACCGGTTAATTCTGCAACTGGACCGGACGGCACACTCTATATCGTCGATATGCACCGCGGAGTGGTACAAGAATCAGCATGGGTCCCCAAAGGTTCCTTTATTCACTCCTCCATTAAACACTATGGACTCGATCAAAATGTACAACGCGGACGAGTTTACCGGGTCCGGCACTCTGGCTTCACACCCGGTCCGCGTCCCAACATGCTCAACGAAACATCCAGTGAACTGGTTAGCCATCTTTCCCACCCTAACGGATGGTGGCGGGATGAGGCACAGAAGCTTATCATCCTCAGGGGTGAACGGTCGGTGATTCCGGCTCTTCGCAAATTGGTGGCCACCCATAAAAATCCTCTCGCCCGGCTTCATGCACTTTGGACAATCGAAGGCTTGGAAGCAATTGACTTCGATTTCCTACAATCGGTTTATAAAGACAAGGACCCAACTGTACGGGCAGCTGCCATCCGAATGACTGAACCTTTTTTTCATGAAAACATCAAAACGATTTCCGCCCTCCATTCTTTGGTCAATGATCCTCACTATGATGTCGCGATCCAAATACTCCTTTCTGCTTCTACCAAAGTCACACCTGAAACTCGGGCACTCGCCAATTCCGTTTTGGCAGAAAATCCCGCCAATGAATACCTCCGGGAAATTGATGACGAATTAAATAAGGATTACTTTGCGGAAGTAGCCCGGCAAAAAGAAATGGCCCAATTGCAGGCGGAAGAGGTGGCCTTACTCAATGCAGGCAAAAAACATTTCGAAGCACTTTGCGCCTCCTGCCATGCCCCGGATGGAACTGGAGTCGATACTCCAGACGGCAAAATGAAAATGGCCCCCTCTTTCGTTAACAATCCAACCGTGATCGGCTCCAAAGATGTACTTGCAAAAGTCGCTCTCCAGGGAGTTTCCGGTCCTCTACGTGGAAAATCTTATATGGGTGGATTTATGATGCCTTTGAAAACAAACGACGATCAATACATCGCTTCCGTTTTAACCTACATACGCAACAGCTTTGGTAATAAAGCAGGAATGATTAAAACCGAGGAGGTTGCACAAGCTCGTGAGGAAACCGCGAGTATGACCCAAGCCTACACGGAGGCCTCTCTCCGCGAAATTCTGCTCAACTCAGGAAGCGAAATCAAACTTTGGAAACTTTCTGCGAGCCATGGACAACAACACCTGCAATTTATTCAGGATGAGGATGAAAAAACGACCTTTGCCACCAAGGCGGCTCTTCAAGTCGGCACTTGGATCGAGGCCGAGTTTCCCCATCAACGTAATGTATTCAAGGTAATCCTCACAGCCAAAGGCGGAGATTACCCGGGGATGGTAAAAGTAGAGATTTCTGAGAACGGAGATTCCTGGGTCACAGTTGCTGACCGAATAGAGGGCACACAGGTGACCACAATTCCATTCGAAATGGCGGTCGCCAGAAAGGTCCGGATCACCAGCCTTGAGGAAAAAAATAGTTGGTGGCAATTGTACAAACTGGACATAATTGGACCAGGGATGGGAGATGTGGACCAGTACAAACCTTCAGATCGCCATTACCTCCAAATCAGCGACGCTAAAAAAGTTAAAGTGGGGTGGAGCACTGCAAAGCAGAACCGCTCAGTCACAGGAGGCGAACTCAAAGTGGCGGGTGAAAAGTTTGCCCACGGTATTGGAACGCATGCACACAGTGAAATAATTTATGATCTAAGCGGGAAGGAATTCAGGCGATTTTATAGCATGGTTGGCCACAATGATGGAGGGCGAGACACCTATTTAACCTTTGAGGTGCATGTGGACAGTGAAAAAGTTTTCGATAGTGGGGACATGAAAAAAGGGGAACCCGCCAAGGCACTTGATATATCGGTGGATGGTGCGAATGAACTCAAACTGGTCGTTACAAATGGACGGGATGGAAAACCAGAAGGTGACCATGCTGACTGGGGACATGCCTTTCTTGTGAAATAATTTTATGACTGACCTTGCTCTACGCAACTCCCTTAATCCACTCATTTCTCCTTCGCAGGTAATTTCATACCATCCTGATACAGAAGTAGAATGCCTTTTAAATCCGGGTGTCTTTCAGTTCCGTAACATGACTTGGTTGGTTGTTCGTGTGGCGGAACGACCGGAGCAAAAAGAAGGAAATATTTCGTTTCCTATTATTAAAAACGGATCAATTGAAATTGTGTCCTTCAAGTTGGATGACCCTTTGCTTGATATAAGCGACCCGAGAGAACCCCGTTATAATGGAGTGACTTACCTATCTACGCTTTCACATTTAAGATTATTCAACAGTGAGGACGGGATTCATTTTGAGGACGCAGGTTGGCCGAATTTGCTGGGAAAAGGAGATTTGGAAAGTTACGGAATTGAAGACTGTCGGGTTGCTTCGATGAAGGATGGTTCTTTTCTACTTACTTATACCGCCACTTCCGAAAATGGATACGGTGTTGGGTTACGCCGAACCTACGATTGGAAAACACATGAAGAATTTGGGATGATACTTCCCCCTGCCAACAAAGACTGTGCAATCTTCGAAAAGAAAATTAAGGGGGAATATTTTTGTTTTCACAGACCAAGCGGAGTGGGCCTCGGCGGTCACTATATTTGGCTGGCATCCTCTCCCGACTTATACCATTGGGGAAACCATACATGCCTCGCAAAAACTCGCGAAGGGATGTGGGATTGTTCTCGAATTGGGGCGGGTGCTTCCCCAATCAAGACCGATCGGGGTTGGCTTGCCATTTACCATGGAGCAGATCATAAAAACCGCTATTGTCTTGGAGCCTTGTTGCTCGATATAAAAAATCCATCCAAGGTATTGGGTCGCAGCCAAGAACCAATTATGGAACCCACTGCCCCTTATGAAAAAGAGGGCTTTTTTGGAAATGTTGTCTTTACAAATGGTCATGTGGTACATGACGATGCGGTTACTATTTATTATGGTGCTTCCGATAGTGTAATTTGTTCCGCCGAATTTTCCATTTCGGAAATACTTAAAACCTTATGATATCCGAAAAATTGATTTTTGAAGGCTTCCCCGATCATGACATATATAATATTACTGCCCCTTTTCATTGGATGGGACGGGATGTAATCGCAGGACGGGTTGAAAAAAGAAACGAAGAACTCTCTCAAATTGTATTATTCGAAAAGTCTGCCAACGGTTGGACTCCAGTTCACAATGTGCCGGTTTTTTCTGGACTGCAGGATCCTTGTGTTACCAGAATTAATGGAAAGCTATTGCTTGGCGGGGTACGCTTCCCCGTGATCATCGGCGATAATCAGAATGCCTGGCAAATGGAATTCTTCATCGAGAATGAAGGAGGCAAGTTTGAAAAGGTTCTGACCGGACCGCCCAAAATGAAAGATGTTCGCTTCCTTCAACTTCCGGATCACCGAATATTTGTGTTAACCAGACCTCAGGGAGAGAAAGGAGGTCGTGGGAAAATTGGATTTTGCATAGTGGATTCACTCGCAGACGCAACCCACGATGTAATTGACCAGGCTCCCCTTTTTGATCACTGTCCAGAAAAATTATGGGTCGGGGCAAACGAAGCTCATAATCTAAAAAACGGCAGAATTGGTGTACTGGGTCACATTGCCGAATTTGACGAAGATCAAAATCGTCACTACTACTCGATGGTATTCGCAATTAATCCAGAAAAAGGAACCTCTACTCAGCCTGAAATTATTGCCAAGCGTTGTGATTTCCCGGATGGAGATTCTAAGCGCGAGGATCTACAGGATGTGATTTTCTCCGGCGGTATTAATCGAAATAACAAGGGAAGAGCTCAACTATTTGCGGGGCTGAGTGATGCGGAGGCTGGTTGTCTCGATTTACCGGACCCCTTCCTTCGATACGAAAACTAAGGTGCGTTTACTTCTGGTCGTAAGTTTGTTTTTCGTGGGCTGGGCCCAGTCCGAAACTTTGCCATCCATTACAAAGTTTCCTGACCTGCCAACAAATTATTCACTACGCGATTGGAAAAAAACCGCCCGGGATTACGACTCCCTTGCCTTTGACCAGAACCGAAGCGGACAATTCCTTCCCCTCATTTGGATGGATGAGGAAAAAAAGGTAAATCCATCTAACGGCTTTGCCCTTCCCACCTATGTCGGAGACTCCCGGCAAAATCCTGAGACCGGCTTACATGAGGCAATCACAGGCATCGCATCCGTCTTAAACGGCACTTTACTGGGAATCGAAAAATCAAGTTTTGTCCCTTTATTATCTTCCCATTTTCATCGAAAAAACGGTATCGGATTATACCTCAATCAAGTGGGCACAAGGGGGGATAGTTTTTGGTATGATCTTCTCCCCAGTCTATTATTCAGCCATCTTTACCACCACTACCCACAAACATCGGTTCTAGCAGAACAATTCCATTCAACCATCAGTAAATGGGAGCAAATTGCTCTACAACTTGGTAATGAATTCGATCATACCGGATATGATTTTTACACCAAGCAACCGGTAAATCGGGGGTGGTCGGAAGCAGATGTCGTAGCAGGTCTGGCTTGCTTACAATATATAGGATGGAAAAAAACCGGAAAAAAATCCTATTTGGAGATGAGTAAGAAATGTCTGACTTGGATGGATCGAAGAAAAATCAATCCCTACTACGAGTGCCTCGCTCCTTTTGGGGCATACGCATCCGCACTTCACAATGCAGAAAGGAATAGCACTCACCGGACAGCAAAATTTATTGAATGGGTTCTCGCCGGAGATAATCCGAGGAAATGGGGAGCCATGTTTGAGTCATGGAACGGAGTTCCAGTTCATGGACTAATTGGCAGTGTATACCCGAACTATGAATATGCTTTTGCGATGAATACTTTTCAGGCAGTTGGTATCATGGCCCCAATCGCCCGTTACGAAGACAAGTTTGCCCGTGACCTTGCCAAATGGATTCTCAATGTTGCCTCTAATAGCCGATACTTTTACCCAGATGCATGGTCTCGTGAACAACAGACCAGTTACGAATGGGCTCAGAAACACGACCCAAACTTCTGTATCCCTTACGAGGGAATTAGAAAACAGGGAACCATTCGTAATTATCCGGAGGTTGATAAAATAAAGTTAGGCTCACTCAAATTGGGAGAGTCAACCAATCCCGACAAGGACATGTTTCTTACCGCAAACCATGAGGGTGAAGTTCACTACGAGGGAGAGATTAACTTACCCACCGGAATGGTTCATTCCCTGATTGCAGTGATCAGGCATAGAAGAATCGAGAACGAAATTCAAGTCTTCATCCAAGGCAACCCCACCAATCAGATCAATTATCTCGCCCAAAAATCGGATCACCAAAAGCTTTCTATCAAGGGGAAAGGATTGATTGAAGTAGTGGTGAGGGCAAAAGGACTACAACCCAGTGAAGTAATTCAGGTCCAGGATCTGGTGGTGGAAACCAGGTTACCCAATCCGCCCCATGTCGGTGGAGATGCCACTATTCATGGGTGGAGTGAGACTGACCTCGGACTCTATGGTGGATCCAATATCGGCTACCTTGCCGCATTGATTGAACCGACCAATATTGAAGGGATTCTTGCGATTGACCCAGTGGCAACCGATATGATAAACCCAGACGCATTCCCCACTCGTCTATTCTATAATCCATTCCCTAAAGCAAAAACCATTCATTGGAATTTTGGAAAACAATCTGTCCGGGTTTACGATGCCCTGGCGAACAAAACGATTCTGCGATCGGTCCACGGATCTCAGAGTTTTAAGATTCCCGGCAAGCAAGCAGTCATGCTGGTCTCGACTCCGTCCGGTAAACCCTTGGAAATGATCAAGGGGAAATTGGTTTGCGATCGTATAGTCGTCGACTTCCAACTCTAATTCAATGCACTGGATCGACTATAGTATTATCTTTCTCTACATCGCCTTTGCGATTGGGGTAGGCATTTTCTTTTCCGGGAAAGCATCGAAAGATTCAGAATCCTTTTTTCTTGGCGGACGATCCCTGCCCTGGTGGGCAATCTGTCTTTCTATGATTGCTACCAGTTTTGCGTCCGACACCCCCATCTGGGTGACCGAAGTCACCCGAAAAGACGGGCTCGAAAGGATGTGGTGGGTCATTGTGTCAGTCCTTCCGTTGATCATTGGTATTTTCCTGTTTTCCAGGCTTTGGAGAAGAAGTAACTTGATCACGGATGCGGAATTCTTTGAATTCCGATACGAGGGAAAATCAGCAGCGATCCTTCGTGGAGTCCGGGCCTGCTACGGTGGGATATTACAAAATCTGTTAACCATAGGCTGGGTCACTTTTGGAATGAGTACGGTGATTGAAGTGCTCACTCCCTTTGATCAGACACAGGCAATCGTAGTGCTTATGGCCGTGGCCCTTTTTTACGCCACCTTTTCCGGATTCTATGGAGTGGTGACCACCGACGTGGTTCAATTCTTTATTACCATTGGAAGTATGCTTGCCCTTGCCTGTATTGCCGTAAGCCAAGCAGGTGGACTGGACACGATTCTTACTGGTATTCGTTCGATGCCTGAGTACGGTGAAAAAACTCTCTCCCTATTCCCCGATTTTTCAACCTTCAATTCAGATGTGCTTAAAATGCTGGTGATTTTCACCCTAGTCTGGTGGAGCGATGCCAATGGTTATAACATGCAAAGAATGTCTGCCTGCCGGAATGAAAAAGATGCCATTCGGGCGACTTTATTTTATTCCATTTTTCAATCATGCCGACCATGGCTTTGGGTAGTGGTGGGACTGGTCTCCATTGTGGCCTTCCCTTCCCTCGCCGATCACAGCAAGGCGTACCCCATGGTGATTAATGAATACCTCGGGATTGGTCTGAAGGGACTTCTGATCACCGCCTTCCTCGCCGCTTTTATGTCCACTATCGACACTCACCTCAATTGGGGAGCCTCTTTCCTGACCATTGATTTATACAAACGGTTCTACCGGAAAGATGCGACCGAAGTTCATTATGTGCGGGCGTCCAAATTATTTATGGTTTTACTGATGATCGCAGGTGCCATCATTGCAACTCAGGTCGAATCGGTCAGCGGGGTAATGGAATGGCTCGCTTATCTAATGATCCCGGGAGGTATTGCCTCCGTCCTGCGATGGTTTTGGTGGCGAATTAATGCATACACAGAATTAACCGCTTTAATCGGTGGTTTGTTCGGAGGGATTCTCTTCAAATATCTTGATCCACAGTTGATCGTTTTTGGTCAGCCATGGGGAAGCTTTGCCTGGGAATTCAAAGTGGCACTTTTAGTCAGCGTAACCTTTCCACTCAGTATTATTGTTACTTTTCTTACCCAACCGGTATCGAAAGAAAAACTGATTACATTTTACCTTCAGGTACGACCGGGGGGTGCCTGGGGTCCAATCCGTAAAGCAGTGGGGAAAGTTTCCGGGTCTACCCTTACCCTATCCAGTTGGCTCGATGTCATAGGAGGGGTCATGCTCTGCTATGGATTATCTCTGGCAATCGCCTATGCAATTCTTCTTAACTTTCCTGCCTGTGGCATCTGCTGTGCCATTTCATTCACTGGTGCACTTCTGGTATGGAGGTGGTACAAAAAAGAAGTGGTGCGCCTAAGCGAGTAAGATGAAATTCCTTAATTACATATCTCAATTTGTTTCCTGTTTACTTATCTTTTTAACCTCGCTCGATGCATCCGCTGCTAAAAAACCCAATATTCTTTTAATCACCGCCGATGACTTGGGATGGGATTCCTTAGGTTGCATGGGCAACCCCCTTAAAGGATTGTCTCCTAACTTGGATCGGCTTGCTTCCGAAGGCTTACTGATTAAGCACGGATACGTGGCCACCCCAATTTGCGGGCCTTCCCGCCAAGCTCTCTACACCGGACGATTTCCACAGAGCACTGGACTTATGGGACACGGAGTCCAACCTCCAAATTGGTGGAAGGCAAAAAGAAGCAATGCAAAGACTCAATCGATCACCACTCAATTATTGAAGAACGGATATTTTACTGGGATGATTGGAAAACATGGGTCCGAATGGTGTCAATTCAGTGTTCCCCCCCACGGACGAAACGAACAAACTGGAATGGGAAGAAACCCGGAAAAATATTTCGCATTCGCCCGTCAGTTCCTGGCTCGGGCAAAAGAGGAAAAAAAGCCTTTCTTCCTCGCTGCCAATGCACATGACCCCCATCGTTATTGGGCAAGGCACCCAGATGAAAGTAAGAGATGGATTGATCAAATGATGGGAGACACTCAATGGAACCCGTTCTCAAACGGTAAGCCCTACCCTGATCCTCAATCTCGCTTTAAACCGAAGGAATGTCCAGTACCACCACCCTATCCTAATGAACCAAAAATTAAAGAAACCCTCGCCAATTACTATGACTCGGTCAATCGAATGGACCAGGTTGTCGGAGGAGTTCTAAAAGCTTTGGAAGAAAGCGGACTGGACAAGAACACCCTCGTGCTATTTCTCTCCGATCATGGGATGGCGTGGGATCTAAGTAAGTGGTCTCTTTACCCATCTGGAGTCCGCACCCCCATCCTTATTCGTTGGCCCGAAAAAGTGAAAGCAGGACAAATTGATTCACAATCCATTGTCTCAGTCGTTGATATTGCTCCCACTATTGCAGAACTTTGTGGATTGCCTCCCATCACTAAAACCGATGGGAAATCCTTTTCTTCACTATTAGAAGGACGATCATCAAGTTGGAAACGCTCCAGTGCGTTTAGTTGCTTCAACTACATGAACAACGATCCGCAAATCGACGATACCATTCAAATCTTCTCTTCTGATTTACCCTTAAAATTCGACCAATACAGGCCATCGCGAGCATTAAACGACCAAAAGTTCTGCTATATTTGGAATGGGTGGGCCGATGGTAAAACGGCACTACCCGGAACCATGCTAGGAGAATTCAATGGGATACTGAATGAACTATCGAAGAGTCCCACTGGTTCAGGTTACAAAAATTTGTCTGAAACCAAAAATTTTATTAAGTTTAGAATCCGAGAAGAATTGTACGACCTATCGCAAGACCCTGGCTGCCACACAAATCTCTCCCACCATAATAATCATCAAACCACCTTGAATGATTTTAGAATTCGCATGAAGGAGGTTTTGCAAAAAACCAACGATCATGAAATTTATAATTTTCAAACTTTCTTAAAAAATAAGTAAATCGTACAAAATGAAATCATTAATAAATATAATTACTACAATCGTTCTCTTTTTAGGCTGCTCATTTCTTCAGGCAAAGTCAGCTCAACCCAACATTCTCTGGATTACCAGCGAAGATAACAGCATCGAATGGATCAGTTGTTACGGAAGTAAGAATGCCAAGACTCCTCATATCGACCAACTTGCAAAAGAAGGCTTCCGCTACCTATACTGCTTTGATAACGGAGCGGTCTGTGCCCCGACCCGATCCTCGTGGATTACCGGCATGCACTCAATCTCCAACGGGAC
>JAQXBH010000133.1 GCA_029252505.1 Opitutales bacterium
AAAATTGATACACCAAACTTTTCTGACTTCACAGAAAAAGAGCTTAACTATCTCCTTTTTGCATCCTACCCAAGTCAAGTTAACCGTTACAATTTAGAATTCTTCTGTAACTCACGAGATGCGGCATTTTGCTTCAATTGGCTTAAACGACAAAAAAATCTCGCTCAAGTACAGTCGGATGGTGATTTAATAATGAATGATGATTTCCGCACTCAAATGCGGGAATTCCACAAACAGGAAGAACCAGAAGAAGCGGAGCGAATGTCTACCATTGCTACTATTATTGATACCTTTACTTCGATATTCCCTAACCCCAATCAGCATTGGATTCCCGTTAATTTGCAAATCTTTGACTCTTTTACAAAAGTTTTATGTCGAAAACTTTTTAACGAGTTAGAATATGACGAAATCAATTCTTTGCTGGATCATAGTGAGAATATTTTCAATGTATCGAACAAGCAGTACTCATTAAACGACGACATTAAACTTGTAACTCAGAGGTTCATTGAAATTGGAGGCGGTGCCCCCAAGGACGATATTATTGAAAATGCAAAAGTCGAATGGGCTAAGTACCAAGAAGAATCAACTGAAAAGCGTAGCAATTTAGAACAGGAAAGAATCAACCTCGAAGAAGAGGCATTCGATGCTGAAAAGCAAATCATTTCCCTGGATGAACTTAAAAAACAATTATTCGATAACTATAAAAACCCACCTAGTCAAAAATCGAAAAGAGAATATACCTTTAGTACATCCGTTATTTTAATCGTTCTTGGTATCGGTACTACTGGAGCAAGCTTGTTTGTAGAGTCATTAGGCAGTTACCATGCTGCCTGCGGTATCATACTAACAATATTTGGTTTCTTTTGGCCCAATGTGGAAATTAAAAAAGAAACATTACAATCTGCAGGGAGTGCACCGAAACTTGCGATTGAAACGCAACAGAGATCACTGACTCATCGAATAAGCGGTCTTGCCACTCGAATTTCATCAATTCGCAATAATTTAGAAAGCCTCAACTCAAACCTGGAAAGTTTAGATCATGGTATGAACGCTCCTTACATCTCTGAATAGAAAAATTTCGAAAGTCAGGTATCAAACTGAACTAGAATCTCTTGTCATCCTTTTGAAGACATTGAATTTTAGAATTAATACGCTCTAGATATTCAGACATTGCCGTTTGATCAGCACTCTCCATTCCCATCGAAATTTCGGTCTGCAACTCGATCGCTTTTTCTTTGCTAATTTGGTAGATATTTTCCCCCTTTGATGTGATTTTAATTATGTTTTCTCTTTTGTCGTGAGGGTTCTGAATGAGTTCAATATAACCTAGCAGTTCCAGCCTTTTAATAATTGCGGACAGATTATTTTTATTGGTTGCAATTAAGATGGCTAAATCTTTTTGATTTAACTTCTTCGATTGAGAATCATACAATGTTCTCAGCACAGTATACTGGACGGTTGTAATGGGTAAATGAGATATTCTCTCGCGAAAGAGATAATTCAAACCGAACCAACAACATCTCACTAAATTAGGGAATCTCTTAAGTTTCATTGGGGGGATTTAGTAATAAATGGTAGAAATGAACGATAATAAACCTGAAGCAATCAAACATACAGCAAATAGCAACCACTAGAATATTAACAGCAAACTGAAAAATCAATTAAGTGCTACCTTCAATTATTGAAAAGTAAAGTACCACTCAGTTGCTGAATGTCTTACCATTCCATCCCCAATGGTGCCTTTCATATTCCTGGAATTCTATATAAATACGAGTGGGTTCAATCCCAGTTAATTCTTGGCATAGATTTGTAATCTGGGAGGTTAACAGAGTTGTTTTATCAGGTGGTAAAACTCCGACATTTTTCATTTCGAGATAAAGATTGGAACCCACGGAGTCATTACCAAAACTTTGTAACTCGGTTTTTTGAAATATTATCATCACAAAATCCTCAGACTTACCCAGCACATCTGCAATACTCTTAGAAAGTAAAGTTGATAAAGAATTTAATAATTCTTTCTTTAGTTCGCTGGCGTAGTAGACTTTAAGAAGTGGCATATTCTTTCTTCTAACTTGTGACTTGGAGTGTCAAGCCTGCACGAAGAGATATCTTCTGCTCAATGAGTAACTAGTTAGAAAGAGTAAATTTTAAAAGCTCTCTCTATGGTTTAAGATCGATTCTCATTAAACTGAAACTTGACCATCACCGAAATATCTTTGAAAATTAGCAAGTGTACCTTAAATCTCTAACCGTGTTGCTTTTTTTCTTTTTTTGCAGTTGTGATGTTACGCAGCAACAAGAATTACCCGAAAACGATCATACTGAAAAAGTCCATGATGATGAATTGCCTGCTGATTTACCTGTAAAAAAATCATTCAAAACTCAGGGAATGAAATCATTTAAAACACAACAAGTCGGACAGGATCAAAAAAAGTCCTTCAATGATTTGGCGTCTCCTGCAATTCAAGGCAAGCCTAGGCATAACTACCCTCCGGAAAACCTTCTAGAGTGAGTGCTAAATCCTTGGATGAACCCATAGAAATTCCTATTAATGGAACATTAGACCTACATGGTTTTAATCCCAGTGAGGTAAAGGAACTTGTAACAGAGTATCTAGATGAATGTGCAAGGAAAGGAATTGCGGAGGGCAGAATTATTCACGGAAAAGGGATTGGAACTCTCAGAGAAATAGTCCACTCGATCCTTAAGGTGCATCCCTTTGTCTGCAGTTTTGCCCTAGGAAACTCTAGTTCAGGTGGTTGGGGTTCAACCTCATTCTTGCTAAGAAATGTAGATTTTAAATAGCAAACGGGTTGTGTAATTTTCATTTGCACAAGGGTTTCAATGTGGTGTGGTGTAGTGTCATTTACACTTCCTATTAAAGTAGACATAAGAAACATACCGGTTGTTTCACACTTGGTTTGTTTGTAAATGAGGTACGGTAACCGAACCGATTTGAATTGCCTTTCCTGTTGGAAGAAGATTCATGAAGTGCAATGGCAATTGAAGATATAATACCCTTGGACGCACTCTTTGGTGGCGAGAATGCAAAAAAGAAAAAGAAGAAAGTAGACCGTATCGCCTTGTCTTCCCCGATGATGCGAATCCCAAGAATGGATGTGCTCGTTGCACGTGATCTAATTGATATCGGAGTGAAGGAGTTGTACGAATTGCAGGGCCGATCGGCAGAGAGTTTATTTGAGGAGATAAAAAAGATGAGGTCGGATACCCCGGAGTATCGTTTAGCCTTTATCAGAATGGCAATCTACTTTGCAGAAAATGATCCCGCAGATCCTAAAATGCTCCACCCCAGTCTTTGGAATGACTAATTTGGGACTCAGGAAGTTAAACTCCTGACTTTTCTAAATTGGCAAGAGCTCGTTTGGCTTGCCAGACCATAAAAAGACCGTAGGCGAAAAAAAGTCCACCGTTCAAAATGACCATCGGTGCCTGCAAATTATTCAGACCCACGCCAAAAAGGACTCCCCCTACAATAGTAAAGAGCCAACCAAACCAAGATCGATATTTTATCACGCGACGAAAATGAACCACTTTATTGGCTTTCTGCTCTTCCGTTAATTGTTTCATGGTGTGTTAATTAAAACCCAAGTCTTCATCTTGCTTTCCCCCTAGAGCCTGCTTAATTAAATCAAGACGATCATTCTCTTTTGTTAAGTCACTCAATAGCATAGATGCTCTTTTACTTAAGCTTTGCACCTCAAGCATTGCCTGCTTTCTTAGCGTGTGCTTGCATAATGTATAAGCAGCTAAGTCCACAAATGTAATATCATCCTCTAAGGGAGAAAGGAAATCAATCATTTCATCCGTAACTTCCCCTCCTAATCCCTGATTTCGGGCGAGTTGAACGGTAATTTGATCCCGAAGTCCAATCGATGGCTCATCCACAATCGTTTCAATCGGCTCGACTTCTAAAATTCGATAGGGGATTTCCTGGGGGATAGAAACAATCTTAACACGACTTAATCCTTGCAGTAGGACAAAGGATGTACCGTCTGGGTTTTCCTTCGCGACTCGAATCAATCCGGCTGTGGCAACTCCAAATGGTAATTCCAGATGTTCTTCCTGTTCGGAAACATTTTCGCGTTCTCCTACAATGGCAAAAATTCTGTCATTTTTTAAACGATCCGATAGCATTGATTTGTAGCGCTCTTCAAAGATTCGAAGTGGCATCATTGCATGCGGGAACAAGACCACGCCGCGTAGAGTCATCGCGGGAATTTGATTCGGTATAATAAAGTTTTCTGAATCCATGTCGTATACATACTGTTCGCGTTTACACAAAAGGTCAAATCACCAACCCAACCACACTTGCGGTAAGCAGGCAGGCAAAGGTCCCCCCTAGTAGTGCTCTCCACCCAAGTTGAGTAAGATTTTCTCGCTGAGAGGGGGCAAGAATCGCGATTCCAGAAATTTGTATTCCAACCGATGCAAAATTGGCAAAACCACAAAGTGCATAACTAGCAAGTATTATTGAGCGTTCTTCTTTAATTACACCCATTTCCTTGAATTCACCAAGGTGTGCATAGGCGACGAATTCGTTCAAGACTAATTTTTCTCCCAATAATTGTCCGACTAAACGAATATCATCTGGAGAAACACCCATTAACCATGCAACCGGAGCAAATACCCAACCAAATAAGTACTCCAATGAGATGGTGCCTTCCTCGAGCCCCAACCAACCATCGACCCCAAGTGGCTTTACAAGCAGATCAGCAAAAATAAAATTACCCAGTGCAACCAAACCAGTAAAAACAATTAAAATAGCCCCCACATTAAAAGCGAGTAAAAGCCCTTGGCTTGTACCGGCAGTGAGTGCATCAAACACATTAACAGTGGAGCTCTCATCACTCAGGTCAATTTCTTCCTTCCTCGCATTCGTTTCAGGGAGAAGGATCTTGGAACAAACAATCGCAGCAGGGGCGGACATCAATGAAGCGGTTAAAAGATGTTTGGCAAATAGCGCCTGAGATTCTGGGTCAGTCCCTCCGAGAAAGGCAACATAAGCGGCAAATACTCCCCCTGCAATTGTGGCAAAACCTCCAGTCATTAAGCAAAGAATTTCTGACTTGGTCATTTTATCCAAATAGGGACGAACTAATAACGGGGCCTCCGTTTGTCCCACGAATACATTAGCAGACATGGCGAGGCATTCAGGTCCAGAAATCTTCATAGTTCTTTTCATTACCCATGCGAGAAGGTAAACAATTCGTTGAAGGATCCCCCAATGATAAAGAAGTGCGGATAGTGCGGAAAAAAATAAAATGGAGGGTAATACCCGAAATGCGACCACGGTACCATAGGTAGTTGCATCACTTGCCAAGCTTCCAAAAACAAAGGTGGCACCTTGATAAGAAAATTCCGTCAATCGAACCACTCCCTGAGATACACTCTTGATCAAGTCTGTAATAAAAGGCGCTTTAAGTAAAAGTAATGCAAAGCAAATTTGCAGAGCAAGTCCGGAAAAAATAAGACGGTATGAAATAGCTTTGCGATTATTACTTGCAAGCCAAAGTAATAACAAAAGACAAAATATCCCTAATAAACTTCTTACTAAATCCATTCGAACTAACAACAGGTTGTAAATCTGAGCACACAAGTGCAACCTGAAAGATTAAAAGAAAATTAATTGATTGATGGTGGAGTGAAAAAAATTGTAATTAATTTAATGGCATACCTTAAAATTAGTATTTTAATTCTTTTACTTTCGTTACAAAGCTGCGGTGTTCCTTTGATACCAGGAATTTGATATTTTCCCGACAACGCAATCTCCGTATGACAACTGAAGGAAAAAAAATTCTAATTATTGGTGGCGGTTCGGGCATGGGCAGTGCAATTGCTCATAGACTAGCCAATGAGAACGCAACCGTTTCAATTGCGGGCAGAAGAAAAGGCAATCTTCTTGCGGTGGCAAAACAGTGCGATCATGAGATTACAATCTACCCGACAGACGTTACCGATCGAAAATCAGTTGCCGAACTTTTTTCTTGGTTTGACAATGAGGTGGGTGAAATTGATGTGCTTATTAATGCGGCAGGAATCAATATTGCCAACCGAAGCATGGGAGATCTGGATCCGGATGAATGGGATCGGGTAATTAATATCAATTTAACCGGAGCTTACAATTGTATGAAGGAGGCACTGGATCGAATGCGCCCTCGAAAATCAGGCCTGATCATTTTAATTAATTCTGTGGCAGGCAGACGGGCAATTCCACTGGCCGGTGTAGCATACAATGCATCTAAGTTTGGAATGTCCGCACTGGGAATAAGCGTGGGGGAAGAGGAACGGGAGAATGGAATTAGAATTACCAATATTTACCCAGGCGAAGTTAATACCCCCATCTTGGAGGAAAGAAATGTGCCCCCTACCCCGGAACATCGAGCCAGCATATTGCAACCCGAAGATATTGCTGATGTCGTATCCACTGTGGTTCACTTACCAGACCGTGCACATGTGCCTGAACTGGTCATTAAACCGAGCAGGCAGGCTTTTGTGTAAGGGAACCTTCCATTCAGAAGATTCGTAATGACAAAGGTTAGATATTTAAATTATTTTTGATCGATGCGACAGCGGCTTCCACATTTTCGCGATGCCCAAAGGCACTGAGTCGAAAGAAGCCCTCCCCTGCTGGACCAAAGCCAGAACCGGGAGTGCCAACCACATGACATTCTCCCAGTAATTTATCGAAAAACTCCCATGAGGTAATACTGTTGGGCGTTTTGAGCCAAACATAAGGTGCATTCCCTCCCCCAAAAGTCTGGATTCCTTTTGCCTTCAGTCCCTCATTAATAATGGATGCATTCTCTAAGTAAAAAGCGACCTGTTCATCAGTCTGCTTTCTGCCTTCATCACTTAAAACGGCAACACCGCCAGCCTGTACAATGTTGGATGCACCATTAAAAAAAGTATTTTGACGACGAGTCCATAAACTATGTAAAACCCCAGCCTCTGCATCTTCCGTAACGCAAGCCTGCGGTACAATTGTCCAAGCTAGCCGAACTCCTGTAAAGCCAGCAGTTTTTGAAAAACTATTCAGTTCAATGGCGCATTCATGTGCACCCTCAATTTCGTAGATACTTTTAGGCAAGCTAGGATCTGTGATAAAAGAGGCATATGCTGAATCATATAAAATAATCGCCTTTTGATCGCGGGCATAGTCCACAAATGTTTTGAGTTGTTCCTTAGTCGCAACAGCACCGGTAGGATTATTGGGACTGCAAAGATAAATCAAGTCCACCTTGCCCTTGGGTAATTCGGGAAAAAAACCATTTTCTTCCGTGCAAGGCATGTAAACCAATCCATCATATCCATTCTCTCCCGCCAATCCCGTACGACCGGCAATGACATTACTGTCAACATATACTGGATAAGCTGGATCCTGAACAGCGACCACACAATCTTCTGAAAATATACCCTGTATGTTTGCCGAGTCCGATTTGGCCCCATCGCTTACAAAAACTTCACTCGCATCTATCGAAGCACCCTGCTCCTTATAAAAATCTGCAATTGCTTGGCGTAATGGTGTAATTCCCTCGGAGGGACCGTAACCGGAATAGCTTTCCACTTTCCCCAAGTTGTCGACTCCTTGGTGTAAGCCAGTAAGGACTGATGATACGATTGGTTCTGTAGTATCTCCAATGCCAAGGCGCATTACCTGGACCCCTGGGTTCTCGCTAGAAAATTGATTAGTTCTACGGGCAATCTCAGGAAATAGATAGCCGGCAGAAAGTTTTTGATAGTTTTGATTGATTTTAGCCATAATTTAAAAAGTGTGAAATATAGGTAGAAAAACGATTTTGGCAACGGACAATCGTTATTCGCCAGTCTGTAAAAGCAAACCATGCTTACGCGCAGAACGAAATGCAAAAAGAAATACGCACAGACCGCAGGAGAAGTAAAAGCAATTGAGTAAGAATGCTTTTTGTAAAAGATCTCCACGCCATTGCCCCTCAAGCAACAGTGCCCGCATCCCTTCAAATACATACGAGGTCGGTATTAGTTGTGCGATATCCTGAAGCCATGGCGGCAGGGTAGAGAGTGGGTAGTAGATACAGGAAACGGGGGCGATCATGAAGGGAATAACCCAGGTTAAACTCTCTGCGCCCAGTCCGTAACGAATCAATATTCCAGTCACGACTTGTGCAATTGCCCAGCCGGTAAAGACAAGATTAAAAAAGAATGCCAATAACGGAAATCCCATCTCAAATACGGATACACCAAAAAACGGAATGGCAAGAAGTGCCGCGGGGATCATCCCGATTAATGTGCGGATCATACTGATCGAGGAGAGTGCAAGCATAAGTTCCCATGGTCGAAGTGGTGCCACAAAAAGGTTCCCCAGATTTCTCGACCACATTTCCTCTAAGAAAGACAGGGTGTAACTGACATGAGATCGGAAGAGAGAATCCCATACCAGGACAACTGATATCAGTATACCTGATGCACTAAGCTCGGGTTGATTCTTACCAAAGTGAAGGGAGACAAAGCCCCAAATGATCAGCTGCATAGTAGGCCAATAAGAAATCTCAATAATCCGGGGCCAAGAACTTCTCAATACATAGAGATAACGAAGCAAGAGCCCTTGGATACGAGAAACTGATCCTATGTTCAATTTTCTTTCCTCCCACTCACATCTAAAAATACCTCTTCGAGTGTCTTACGATCATACTTCTTGAGCAAGTCCTGAGGAGAGCCCTCCTCCACTAATTTTCCGCGACTGAGTAAAAGAACATTTTCACATAATTGCTCCACTTCTTTCATGTCATGAGAAGCAAGTAAAATAGTCGCTTTTCGTTCTACCTGATATTTTTGTAGAAATTCTCGAATCCAGGCTACAGTTACTGGATCTAAGCTAGCGGTAGGTTCATCCAATAAAAGTAATTCGGGATTATTGATTAGAGCTTTTGCCAAAGAAAGGCGGGTTTTTTGACCTGCGGATAACTTTCTCACCCTGCGGTCAATAAAATCTTCCAGTCTGAATGTTTCCACCATCTCCAGGACGGTATTTTTTATATTTTTTAATCCGTAGAGCTTTGCATATACCGTCAGATTTTCCCGGACCGTTAATCGTTGCGGTAAATCAACATAGGGGGAAGAGAAGTTCATTCTGCCAAGCGCTGGGTATCGATCTTTTACAAAATCATATCCAAACGTAGTGATTTTTCCCGCAGTGGGAAGAAGCAATCCAAGTAACATCGATAAGGTGGTTGTTTTTCCTGCACCGTTCCCGCCAAGAAGAGCAGTTATAGTACCCCGATTAAGTTCAATGCTCAAGTCGTCAACTGCCCGGGTAGAGCCAAAATCTTTACTGAGTTGATCCGTCTTTAACACCACATTCATGCGAATAAAAAAGTGTCAAGAAACAGGTTTACACGAACCAAAGCAAGCTGATTAGGCCACATTGAAAAAATTTTAATCTGCAATCGCGAATTAATCGAATGTAAGCTCACTAAGAGCGTTCGTTAATGCTCCTGCTGCATCCTCGATAGAAGAATCTGCAAGTAAGTCATTTGCAGAGAGGGATTTTGTACGAACCCGCACGGTGGAAAAGGGAAATGGAATAACGAATCGATCCCATGATTTGAATCGAAAACAGCCGCCATATTCAAAAGTGACCAATAACATGGGGGCTTTCGCTAGCTTGGCTACTAATATCCCCCCAGGTTTTGCGGTATAGCACGGACCTCTTGAGCCATCCGGAGTAATTCCTATGTCGTGCCCGCCTCTCAGCTTCTTCACCAAATCTCGAATCGCCTTGGAACCGCCACGATTACTTGAGCCGCGTACAGAGTAAATTCCCGACCATCCATAAAATGCTTCAAGCCAAGCACCATCACGACTCGCACTAATCAAACCGAAGCATTTCCTATCCTTCCTGTACCTTCGTTGCCATTCTCCCGCGAGGAAAAGACGGTTATGCCAAAGAGTAATAATTACTGGATGTTCATTCCTTTCAATGTCACCCCTATCTGATGGGTCGACAAACTGGAAGCGAATGGTTCGAACCCACAAGCGGTAGAGTAAGCCAAAGGGAAAAAGAATACACCGATTCTTGAGTCCTAAGATGAAGGGATTACTTGGCGCGACCCTTTTAGGATCAATCATCCTGCAAACTAGAAGTCAAAGTTGGCACCTAATTCAACAATGTGTGCCGGCACCTCATCTTCGTGAAAATAACGATACCCAAGGCTTAAAGCAAAAACTTCACTCATTTTCCATGAAACACCAGTTGCTCCGGTAAGAAATAAACCATGATCTTTTCTGGAACTAAGATCCCGATTGTCATCAATTAAAGTTAAATAATATCCCACCCCGACCCCAGCATACAAGTCGATTGAACTAGATACATTTATATTGTAGCCTAAATCCAAAAAACCCGAGTAGGTCTCACTGTCTCCGGTTAACGATTGTGGAGGCAATCTCAATTTTGAGGAATCGTGAAAGGAATGTTTTTTGTAAATCCCACCTAAACCTATTTTAAAGTTATCCAATTTAAAACCACCGGTAACAGTCGCAGAAAATCCATCATCAAACCGTTTGTACGAATCTGCGCTTTTATGAATTTCCGATGCAAAAGCCATCCCCGGGCGAAACAATAAGTAGTACCCTGCCCCATTTTTAGATTTCGGGTTAAATGTGCTGACAACTTTATCATCCTGCGTAAATTTCCCAGGGGAATTCACATTAAATGCCAACTGATTGGGAGATGGTTGGTTCACCACAGGAATATCCTCAACAAGCGAAGGGGTTGATTGTACCTTCGAAGGGGTATACTCGACTCTGGGTTGTATGACAGGTCTTGCAGGTTGACTCGAAGTATCGAATGGAGTTTTAAAGGTACCTTGAGAAGACAATCCATAGAATATCTTATCGAAACGATCTTGTAAGTTATGGAGTTTTTCTGAGTAGTTATTGAGCTCTCCCTTCATTCCATGAATTCGCTTTTGTTGATAAAAGCTCTTATCGTCCATATTCTCGTAGTAATCCACCACAGGTTTTCTTTCTGTGTAAGAATTGAATTCACTGTCGTATGTCCTCTGAGCTAGCACGGAGTCTCCAAAAAACAAAAACACAAGAAAAACGAGATGTGAAAAATTTAAATACTTATTCAAAATGACCATTATTGATTTCCTATGGAAAAAGTTAACAGCAACTTAGCAACACTAAACATTATTTTTTTTGAATGGGGTCAGGATTATATTTTGGAATCACCGATTTTTTAAAGTAAAAATAGAGAAAATGAAAGACGAAGAAATATAAAATGTTTACGATAAAACCACCAATTAAAGCGACTCGAATACCTTTCTCCTGACGAACAGCCCTCCGATGTGCTACTAAATTACGGGCCAACACCTGATCCGAAGTCATATCTAACCGAGCATCATAAAATTCCGCACTTATGTTTTGGTCAATAAATGAAGAAGGAATTTCTGGTTCTTCCTGCAAAATAATATCCCAGTAATCACGAGTGGGGGTACTCAAAATGGGACCCACCTGTATCTCACGGTGAAAAGTGAATTGAATTATTATTGCGGTCACGATTAACAGTCCTTGAGATACTAACCATGCCTTAGTACGGAGTTTCATAAATCCGACAATATACATTTTCTATTTTGTAGCAAAAATAAATTAATTTTTTCGTACTTAAATAAGTTCTTTGTTGCCAAGGTAGGAGGTTTCTCGAAGAACTTAAAGAGGTAGATGAGGATCTTAATTTTTTTTATATCGGTTTTCGGTGGGTGTTTCTTTGTGCACGCAGAGTCCACACATGTGGTTCGCAAGAACGAGACACTGAGTGCAATAGCACAAAAATACGGCATCTCTGCAAATGCCATTCAGGCTTACAATGGAATTTCAAACCCAAACCTTCTTTTTGTCGGGAAAAAATTAAAAATCCCCAGTGGTTCCAATCCAGAAGTTCCTTATGTGGTAAGAAAAGGAGATAGCCTGAGCATTATTGCCTCTCGATTTGGGGTTTCGTTAAGTGCATTGTCCTCTCGGAATGGAATAGCCAGCCCGAACTTGATCAAGGTCGGTCAGAAAATTATTATACCCGTAAAGGGTTCGACTGTAAAAGCAGCCGGTTTGCTTCCGAGCACGCTACTCAAAACTCTGGGGACTATC
>JAQXBH010000276.1 GCA_029252505.1 Opitutales bacterium
GGTAGTGGTTTTCTCCTTGTCCAAAAGAGAAAGTACTTCCTGAGTAATATCATTCAGGATACCGTCAATCGCCTGTTTTTTTGTCTCTTTATTGGTTGATTTAGCTGAATATCTTACATTAAAGGGCTGGTTGGGTAGATCTTTCTCTAAGCGCGTGAAAAGCTTTGTGGTTAATTGTTTTTCATTCCCGTTGGACTCTTCAAAAGCAATTCTTTTGTCCATAAACAAGTTGTCATCTGTTGCTTCTTTATCTTTGTCAATTTTACTTGTTAGAAACTGATTGACTGCGTTAACTAGATTCGGATGCGTACGATAGTTTGTAGTTAAGGAACAAATTCGCTCGTTTTTTAAGTCCTCTCTTATTTTTAAATAATTGTTAAGGTCTGCACCCCGAAACTTGTATATCGACTGCTTCGGGTCTCCTATATAAAAGATGAATTTTTCTCGTTCTGTTTGATTTTGAGTAAAGAGTTTTTTAAGAATATTAAATTGAAGTGGGTCAGTATCTTGAAATTCATCCACCAAGGCTGCATCATATTGGGAAAAAACTTTTTCAATCAATGTTGAACCCCGTTCACCTCCTAGTCCTTCTGCGACTAATTCCTGTAAATCGTCGAAGGTTCTGAGGTTAAGTTTATTTTTTAAATTCGAAAGTAGTTTTTTGCCCTCTTCTAAAAAAGTTTTGGTTATACAGTTTTCAAGTTTCTGGCAATTCATGCAAAAGGTTTTTGCTTCAGAAAAAAACTCAGGGACATCATATCCCTCTTTTGCTGTTATTTCTTTTTTGAGATATTTTCGTATTAAATTAATCAGTGCATAGTCTGGATAGGATTGATTAATATTTTCATGTGCATTTGTAAATCTCTGCTTTAATTCATAAAAATTATTTTTTGGGTCGGCTCCGTTTTTAGCTTCACCATCAAATAAAAATCTTTTGATTGCTGAAAGCTGTTTATTCCAGGTGTTAACTAAATTAATGTAATCGAGGCTGGTTTGCTTTTCTTTCGTATCAAAATTTTCTTGGTCTATTATCTCCTCAATCTCCCCGTCTTCTTCTTTCGTTTTTTTGGTCTTTAGAGCTTGGACCAGTTTCTCGGTTTTCAAATTTCCGGTGTAGGACAACGCAGAGCAGAATGGAGTTGATTTGAAAAAGTAGGATCGTCTGAAATCCAAGGCTACCTGCTCAAGCAAATGCTCCTCATTTATGATTAATTCAGATTCTGGTCTTACTCCGCATTCGAATGAGAACTCGGAAAGTAAGCGTTTGCAAAATGCATGAAGTGTGAAGATTCTTGCGTTATCAAAGTTAGTTAGAGCTTTAGATAAAAGGATTTTTTCTTCAATATTTTCCCCGTTTAACGAAGCTCTTTTTTGATGAAGTCCATTCCTGATTTTTTCTTTTAATTCATTAGCTGCCGCGTTGGTGAATGTAACTGCTAGGATTCTTTCGATAGGTATTTTCTTTTCTAGAACTAGTCTTTCCACAATACGACAAAGGGTATAGGTTTTGCCAGTTCCCGCATTTGCCTCAATCATGGTTTCTGCTTGAACTAACGGTGCAGTTTCAGCAATGAACTCTGAAAGGCTCATCTTAAAAATTCTCCATCCATATCCATTATATTCATAATGTGATCATTCATTTCAATTGTGTCTTCATTTTCCCATGGATTTGAAGGATAGCATAGTTGATTGGCAAATTCATGTGCCTCTCCGCCAAATTTATTTACCCAAGTATTTTCGGCACAAGAAATGGGGCTTTTATCACTTTTTTTGGGTTTTTTATTTCTTTGTTTGTGCTTCTGATTTAACCAGGAAAGAGAAGAGTTTGGGAAAAAAGGGAGTGGTCGCGTTAGACCTTCACGAAAGAGTTCAATTAAAGTAAGGAATTGTTCTCGGCATAGATTTTGTTCTCTAGGCTTCAATATGTAACCCATATCCTGACCTGAAATAACGGTTCGTATTCTGCCCGCAAATTCTTGGGTGGAATTTATCCAAAGGTGTCGAATTAATCCTTCAATGCAGTGCTTACCTTTTAATTTTGAAGGGAAAAATAATGCTTGATTATTCTCGAATAAATAAGCGCTATTTCCAGCTACTTCGGCATTCCCGAGATTCACAGCATCAGTAAACAAAACCGAATTTTCGTCAAAAGGAATTTTACCCCTATTTACAATTACCCGAACTTCCCCAAGAAGAGAATCATTCAAGGCCTTGCCTAGTTTACCAGGGGGAAGACATCCCATCTTTTTGAGTTTCAGATAGAGGCTCTGCCTAAATGAAGAATTCTCTGAATCAGGGTTTTCGGAAGAATCATCGTTATGGATGAATCTTTGAATCATTTTAGTTTTAATAGAAGAATCCTTAAATGCACAAAGATCAAGCCGTTCGTTTTCTGGGAGTAAAGTTTCGTGATCCCATATAGAAATCCCTAGTCCCTTTTTTAAAAAATAGTTACAGGGTCCTTTCCAAAAATCAATCACATCATTCAGTTGGTACTTATTACTAGATTCATGCTGATTAGCGAGAGGATCGGAATAAAAAAGTTTCTTCTTTGCACGACTTGATGTCAGTGCAGAAGCCGCATCACAGTTCATTTTAGAAAAGCTTCGTATTTGCTTTCCCACGAGAAAACGATTTTTGATTAGAGAGTCATTTTTCTTAAAATAATTTTTACCAAAGGGCTGTAAGGGATGATGGAAGCAAAAAGCGTCTTTGGAATCCTCGACTGATTCATCAAGGGAGAAGTCAATAACTTGGTCAAGTTGTTCAAGGATCTCATCCACAATGACCGAGGGAGGGATTTTTTCGTTGTTTTTATTGGATTGTCCCAGAAAGCTGAAATAAATTGTTTCTCTGCAGCTCAACAGAGATTCCAGGATTAACAGTCTATCTTCCTCAGTATGGTTGCGATCCGAATATCTAGGGCTTAGTTTACACAAGTCAAAACTCGGTCGATTCGGGGGAGATGGAAACGACCCTCCATTTAATCCTAGGTGACAAATAATCTTTGCTGGAATCCCGCGGGCAGAACGCAAGCTGCAAAAAGTTATTCCAGATGTGAAATGTCGTGAAAATAGAGATTTGTCATTTAAGGTTCGTTCTAGATGAAAACGAATAACAGAAAGAGGTTCCTCATCTGCATGTTCGATCGATTCATCCGTTAAAACCGCGAGAGACTTTCGTAATTCGGTCAAGTCCGGGTGATTTTTCTCATCATCAACAAAAAAATTATTCAGAACAAAGTCTTCAATTATATTTTGCCAGTCACTGGGTTGATGCCTGACAGAACATTTTTTGGACAGCTTTTTCAAGCAGTCTAGAATGGCAATCAATTTTGAAAAAAGCGCGACTCGACTGCCTTCAATTTCATTAAAAGGAAGGAGTTCATCGAAGGGTTCTGCTGCAGAGTTTCCGGAGCAGAATCCTAAAAACATTCGGTCTAACCCATTTTGCCAGGTGTTTTCGCTCAATGGGGGAAGGTCCAAACTTTCTTTGTGTTCAGTGTCAAAACCCCATGCAATTTTCGTTTCTTCAATCCACCAACGAATTATCTCTAATTCTGGCTCACCAATATCAAACTTTTGACAAATTGCCGGCCTTGAAATTAAAGAATAAAAATCCCTTGAAGATGCTCTTCCCTCAGCGAATTCAAGGAGATGATAAAAGGTGTCAATAATTCGGCTTTCATTTCTCCATTGTCGATCACATATTCCGTAGGGAATTTTTGTTTCTGCTGACTCCGGATTGTCAAAAACACATTTAATGAGTGCTGAATATTCCTGAATTTGAGGGCATACAATAAGAATATCACTCGGAAGGAGATCCGGGTTCTGATTAAATTGATCAAGTAAAAAATCTTGGAGAACCTGTACCTCTCTTAGACTGCTATGGCAGGAATGAAACTGCACACTGTGATCAGAATTTAGAAAGCTTAGTTTTGAAGGATTGTTACCTTCCGGCATCTCTAATAGGTGATGGTGGAGTGCTGATAAAGCAGAATTGCTACTATTTCTTGTGGTTGGTTGAATGAAATTCGGTTCGTAAATATCCAAGTCTTCAAGAAGGAGTATGAATTTTTGCCAGCTTTTTCCTAAGGCACCCAAAAGGGGAGGGCCGAGTTCCAGATAAATAGCTTCTCCCTCTTCTTGTTTAATTAGTTTTTCCCGGTTGGATAAGACTTCTCTCCAGTAATGATGGGTGGGTTGTAAGCAAAATGCATGCATTTCATAGTTTTCTCCGTATTTTACAAATGCCTGAACATAAACCGGGGGAATTGGAGAAAAGCCAAAAAAGTAAATTTTGTTGGGAGCTTCTTTAGCAAAAGAATTCTCCTTGCAGAGAGTTGAGATAGGGGGGCATGGTAATTCACTGCTTATTCTTCTCCATAGAAGGCCTTGCCAGGCGGCATCATTATTCTGATAGTCGATTTCACCATTTTCCCATTCTTGAATAAGTTCTGGCCGATAATGTAGATAACCATCAAACACCGTGGCAACCTCCCAGCAGAACTGAATTTTTTTAAGAGAATCCTCAGACTCAATAAAAGAATCTATGAGATTAAATTCTTTTGGATAATCGAGTATAATACCAGATAGAATATTTCTGATCTTCCACGCGATTCTTTCCTTTGAAAATGGATTGGACATGGAATCAGAAAAATTTTGTATGCTCGCTTGAGACATTTGCCAAACGATTCTTTCCGTAGTTACAAAATGAAGATTTGCAGAAACTCCATGTTGCTTAGCTATTTCAAGTTTAAGCCAATTTTGCATTCCTTTTCCACTTGTCACGATTACCCTTTTAACAAGTGGATCATCCTTTATCATTTCATCAAGGAGGACAGTAAGAAGACTTTCTGTTTCGTTTGATGTATGAAGATGAAATGACATTAAATGATTAAATTATACAACGTTTCATTCACCAGGGCTCTTCAGTCAAGGGTTTTCCATGAAAAGTAAAAGATAGATCGTCCAATTCAATATTTAATCCACCTTTTTCTAGGTCGTCTTTGACTCTTTGAGTCACTTTAGGCCAGTAATTAGATTCTGGTTTTATCTCTAGGATGTAATTTAATAAAGCAAGCAAATTTTCATCAAGTATCTCCTTAGTGTCAAAAGAATCATCAATATATTTTTCCCATTGATTTTCATTCAAATGACGAACGGCTTGCAATAGGCAGTACAAGCGAACCCACTTGCCCTCTTTTTCTGCTTTTTTAATTTCTTTCTCGAACGACCAAACCAGGCTAAGGAAATCTTTCTCATCCTCACTTAGTGAATGATCGGAAGAACGATTTCCCTCGAGTCTTGAGTCAGGAATGTAGTGCATTGGAATTGGCTTTTGCTTCCTTGGCATAAACAAATTTGCAAAAAGACCACCGAGTAAAAAACTCATGAAAGAGCCTCCATCAGCCGTGTTAATAATCTTCTCCTCATTGAGCTCTGGTATAGTATATTCTTGGTCATCCATTTTTAATATAAGATCATTATAACAGTCGGTGGAGGACAAATGATGTCTTTTACTCTCTAGGGTATTTCATTAAGGTAGCTCTAAGTTCATCTCGGAGCTCATCAATGAGTTCTTGGGGGCCGTGGACAGTTGCATGCTTTCCCCAACTCATAATCCATGCCTTAATCTCAATTAAGTGGTTAACTGTTATACTGTAATCAATTTGCCCATCGGGCCTGTCCTTTATTTTTTGGGATGGATTACGCTTCCTTTCTTTGATGTAAGGAGCCGCATAAGAATCAAAAATTATTTTTACATCGAAAACTTTCTCTCCCCTGAAAATTCCAAAATTATTTTCCATCAATTTTTCAACTGAAAAAATGATTGGGGCGAATGTGGTCGCGTGAAGTTTGAGATTTGAGATTCTGGCTAGCGAATAAAAGTGACCAGGTTTATTCTGTTCATTACCAACTAACAGATACCAAACATTGTCATGATTAATCAATTGAACGGGTTTAATTCTTTTTCTTTTTTCCTCCCTTTTACTGGGGTAATCATAAGTAAAAGAGATTTCTCTTCTGTCTCTGCAGGCTTTTGAAAGTTTATCTAAAATTCTATATTTTGCTTTGGTCCATCCCGCAGACCGAAAGGTAATGTACTCTTTAATTCTTTTCATCCTAGCAGATTGTTTAAAGCCCATCTGTACAATTATCTTTTCGTACAATCGAGATAATGGTTCTTGCAGATGAGTTCCCTGATACTTCTCAATGGAATTACGGGCAATTAGAAATGCAAAAACTTCCTCTTCCGTAAGTTTAATTGCGGGAAAATCCATTACCTCCTCTGTATACTCGTATCCCCCCATGCTTTTGTTGAAAATGATGGGAAGGTTCCAACATTCTTTCATGAATTTTATATCTCTTTGAATGGTTTTGCTTGAAACCTCTAAAATTTTTGCTAGCAAAGCGGAGTTGGGAAATTGGCCACCACTGTTGAGTCTTTGATGAATTCGAGTCATTCTTTCAAGCGTAGTATAGGTTGTGGAATATAGATCGGAACTCATTGAATCTTAAATCAAACAATAATTTTTTGTCTGTCAACAAAAGGACTCTATACGTAATTTAAAATGAGAATCGCTTGATTCATTTAGAAACTTAATCAAAAGCTTGTTTGTGTTTTTAGGTTTTTTGTGAGAATAAGACAAATTGGTTTATGATAAATATTTAAAGAAATTTAAAAGCGTTTAGTTCATTAAAAAATCAAAAACCATGAAAGTTTATATTTTATTGTCAAATCAGAGGTATGGGCCCTACGATTAT
>JAQXBH010000291.1 GCA_029252505.1 Opitutales bacterium
GTGCCCGCAGAACGATCTGAACGAATGGTGAATGCTATTACAAAAGCTGGTGGTAAGTTAGCAAAAATAAAAGTTTACGAGGATCAAGGGCACAATGCCAGGCAAGTGGTTTATTCAAGTGAGGAATTTTACGATTGGATGTTTGCCCAGAAAAGAAAGTAAGGGACAAACCAAAATGAAAAGATTTTTAACACTAATAATAACTGTTCTAACATGTTGTGATTTCCTTAACGCGGAAGAGTCCGGCAAGCACTTGTTCATTCTCTCTGGTCAGTCCAATATGGCCCGTTTCAAGCCGGCGTTATGGTTTACCTCGGGAATTAGCGAAGAACTCGGTGCCGACGGCGATCTCGAGATCGTGGTTCCCGGCAAAGAGGGGACCCAAATCCTTTGGAATCAACGAAAATAGCTAAGATTGGTTGAGAAAATAAACCAGATCAGTTTGTGACTTTAAATTTTCGACCCAATGATTGGGAATGGATGCCATTCCATTAGCTGCACCTAAGAGCATGCCCAATACTAACCCGCGGGCACAGTTATCTCCTCCTGCTATGGCGTTCTCAATGAATGCTGTCTCAATGTCATCTTCATGTTTCAAGGCAAGGTAAAGAATCGAAGGCAGGGCGGAAGAGATCGAGCAGGCGGGTCCAAGTTTAGCAATCGCGTCCACAGCATTTTCTGAAAGTACGCTATTGGCAGATTTAAGTGCCCATTCAGGTGCAGTTCTATTGAGCGTATCGAGTAAGTTGGCTCCGTGAATTAGTTGAAAGCCTGCTTTGGCGAGAAAGGTTGCCGATTCTTCGGCCTCTTTAGATCGATGGGTGAGCACGGTTTGTTCAACCGCCGCTTTCACCACTTCACTTTCGGAAGAGTTTATAAGGAATGCAACAAGTGGGGCAATCCTAGCCGGCCCGGCAATTTCCACTGAATCGCTCCCTCCTTGAGTCTTGTCGGGTAGGTTTTGCACATTGGTCAAGGTGGTCTTGGTGGCACCGTCTACATAATCATTGTAGTTTGGCCACATTTCCAGCCAATCATTCATAAAAGAGGAAGCATCCCACTTTTTCTCTTTGGTAAGAAATTGTAACAGGCACAGGGACTGGTCACCGACATGTCCCTGATCACCTGCTTGTTTGTGAGGATGGTATGAATCTGCTCCTGGTGCTTTGTAGTGAGTAATCCGCCCATGTTTTTGGGCCAGTTCATTTGCATCGTATATCCAATGCACGCCAAGGGAAAGGGCATCTGCACAGTAGGAGCCAAAAAGAAGTCCGGATTGTCTATTTGTTAAATCGTTCATGATGGATGACCTGAAATTTATTGTTTTACTAAGTGCTGGATGGAAAGTCGGTGTATCCTTCGGGGGTCGATGAACTGTACCAAGTGGAAGGATCTGCATCTTCAGCGAGTGGAATACTAGCAGCGAATCGTTCGACTAAGTCTGGGTTACTGATGAAAGGACGTCCAAAAGCAATCATATCTGCATGGCCATCAGATATGGCTTTCTCTGCAGTCTCTTCGGTATATCCACAATTACCCATAATCGGTCCTTTAAAAACCGTACGGAATTCTTGGAGGGTCATAGGTTCACCAAGCTCATGAAAGCCAAAAGCTAGGCCGTCCATAACATGTAAGTAAGATAATCCATATTGATTGAGTTGTTTGGCTGTGTAAGTGAACTGTTCCCGGTAATCCGGGGAACCCATATCATCAAATATACCATTGGGTGACAGGCGGACGCCTATTCGGTTGAAAGGGAAAACTTCTCCGACAGCTTGAACGACTTCATCGAGTAACCGGTAACGGTTTTCCATATTTCCACCATATTCATCGGTTCGATGATTTGTTTTGGACTGGAGAAATTGATCGAGTATATATCCGTTGGCCGAGTGTATTTCGATACCATCGAAATCGGCCGCTTTTGCAAGTTCTGCACCTTTTCTGAACATCGCGATGATTTGTGGAATTTCTTCCAATTCAAGGGCTCTTGGAACTTCATAGGGTTTGCTGCCATCCGGAGTGTGTGTTTCATTATTTTCCAAGCGAATAGCGGAGGGAGCTACTGGTTGCTGGCCATTAATCAGAAGACTGTGAGTAGCTCGACCTGGATGCCAAAGTTGCAAAAATATTTTACCATCTTTTTTGTGTACTGCCTGAGTCGTTTTTTTCCACCCTTCGATATGTTCATCATTATAAATGCCTGGCATGTTCATCCAGGCAATGGCACTACTATCTACCCCTGTTGCTTCGGCGATGACCAGACCGGCTGACGAGCGCTGACCGTAATATTCTGACATTAATTCGGTTGGGCAACCCTCCGGCGTAGCTCGTGTTCGAGTCATCGGTGCAAGGATAACTCGATTCTTTAATGGTAGATCACCGATCTGAATGGGTGTTAAAAGTTGTTTAGTCATTGGGTATATTTAAACAAAAGTTCTAGGTTATACAATCGTATGCAGTATTTTGTATAAAAAAGAGTGTTTCTGGGGTGAACCAGTTGCATTCGATTGTAAAAAGAACTTTGTCTTTTTTCGTAATAAAAGAAAAGATGATTACATATAAACATTATGAAAAATTTGACATTCCACCATGCCCTCATACCCCTGTTGTTCAGTTTTATTTGCTCCTTCGCTTTTGTCCAAGCAGATCAACATGGCAAAGGGTCTGATCATCTTTTGTATACTGGAGACCGCGTAGCCCTTGTGGGGGGTGGATTGATCGAGCGGGCTCGCTTGAATGGCTACTTGGAGAGCGCTCTTTCGGTAGGTGCCGGGCCCAAAATCACAGGGTTAACATTTCGAAATCTTGGATGGAGTGGAGATACGGTTTTTAATGATGCCCGAGCCTATTTCGGCAAACCCAATGAGGGAAGAGATAGGTTGAGGAAAATTATTTCTGAGTGGGAACCTACTGTAGTAATGCTTAACTATGGAGCGGAGGTCGCGCTGTCATTGGGAAGGCCGTGGACGGATGAAGTTTTGGCTAGTAAGCGCTCTGCGGGCGACTGGGACCAGAGTGTAGCGGTTTTTCTCGAAGGGTATGCAAAGATGGTTGAAGAAATCAGGAAGGCAGCGGGGGGTAATTTGCGTGAAATCGTCGTGATTGCACCTCCTCCCTTAGAAAATCTGGGAATTCCCATGCCCGATCACCAGGCAACGAACCGCAGGTTGGCAAAATTAAGAGATTCTCTTATGCGGTTTAGTAAGGAAAAAAAAGTTAGATTTGTTGATTTGTTCGGAGCTATGAATGGAGACAATTTCATCACAAAGATTCCTAGCCAACCAATTACCCATGACGGGCTTCATTTTACAGAAAATGGATACCGTAAATTAGCTTTTCAAATTGCTGTAAGCTTAGGTTATGAGGTTTTTCAATCAGATGCTTTAACCGAAGATTTAAGAAAAAAAATTATCGAAAAAAATCGTTTGTTTTTTCACCGATGGAGACCAGCAAATGAGACCTACCTGTTCTTATTTCGTAAGCATGAACAGGGTAATAATGCGAAAGAGATTCCTCAGTTTGATCCAATCATTGAAGAAAGAGAGAAAGAGATCGAAGTTCTACGAAGTCAACTTCTCAAAGATCTGCAAGGATAATTCCCACTACTATTTTTACTCATGAATAATCGAATTTTATCTCTCTGTTTTTTTCTTCTCATTACGAATTTTGGTTTCGCCCAGCGCGGATTGACCAAGATCCCGGACACTGCTATTCAGGCACAGCTTGATTCTTTTGTTCTTCCCGAAGGGGCAAAGATCAATTTATTCGCCAGCGAACCGGTGGTTCGCAATCCGATTCATATGAATTGGGATTCCAAAGGGCGATTATGGGTGGTGGGTAGTCCGTTGTATCCCCATATCAAGCCCGGGCAGGAAGAGTCTGACCAATTGGTCATATTGGAAGATACCACTGGAGACGGGGTGGCGGACAAACATACAGTTTTTGCCGACAACCTGCATATTCCAACCGGAGTTCTTCCGGGAGATGGGGGAGCGTATGTGGCTAACAGCAACGATGTACTTTTTCTGAAAGATACAGACGGCGATGGAAAAGCGGATCATCGTGAGGTTATTCTATCCGGTTTTGGAACAGAGGATACGCACCATATTGTTCATACCTTCAGATGGGGACCCGAAGGAATGATGTGGCTCAATCAGTCGATTTATATTCATACCCACCTCGATACCCCTTATGGGATACGGAGACTACTCGGTGGTGGAATGTGGCATTATCGTCCAGAGACCAAGCGGTCGGAAGTATTCATGAAGGGTTTGGTTAACCCATGGGGGCATGCATTTGATGAATGGGGCCAAAGTTTCATGACGGATGGAGCCGGAGGACAGGGAATCAACTTTGTTTATCCACGATCAGTTTTCGTGGCTTCTCCCGGTGCTCCACGCAGAGTGCAGGGGCTCAATCCAGGGCAACCCAAGTTGTGCGGATTGGAAGTCTTGTCGGGAAGTCATATCCCTGAGCACTGGCGTGGTTCATTGGCATCGCCGGATTTTCGTGGTCATCGAATTAAAACTTTTCGATTGAGCGATAAGGGGAGTGCTTTTGAATCGAGAGAGTATAAGGAATTGCTTGCATCCAGGCATGGGGCTTTTCGACCGATTGATGTAAAGATGGGACCGGACGGAGCAATTTATGTGGCCGATCTTTACAATCCCATTATTCAACATGGAGAAGTGGACTTTCGTGATCCAAGACGTGATCAGAAGCATGGACGAATCTGGCGGATTAGTTTTCCAGGGAATCCCCCGGCACCTTTTACTAAACCTTCCGAAATGAATTCCTTGGCTTTAGCAGAAGCTTTGCTTTTCTCTGAAGAAAATATTGTCAGGGAGTTGGCCACGGCTGAATTACGAACCCGAAACCCTGATAAGATGTTGTCAGCACTAAATTCCTTTCCATTGAAGGATGATATCCATGTAGTACGTCGGGTCTGGGCAACTCAGGCCTTAAATCGATTAGATATTGGATTGGCTAAGCAATTGACCAAATCGAAATCACATAGGGCAAGAGCGGCCGGACTTCGTGCCATTTATTACGATGCATCCAATAACAAATACAAAAACATCCTCTCCATTGCTGAAGAAGCTGTCTCGGACCCATCTCCACATGTTCGTCTATGGGGGGTGAGTTTGTTGGCTCAATTGGATGACCCCAAAACCGTTGCTATTGCTTTGCGAGCTCTCGATGGAGTGAAGGTTGATGACTTTCTTGATTTTGCTGTGTGGTCAATATGCAGGGAACATCGAGACCGCTGGGTGAAGGAGATGACAACAAAAGGGGAGAATCCATTTGATAGTCTTTCTCAACTTCTCTTTGCATCTTCTGCAATTGGAGAAGCAATCGGAGCGGATCAGATATTGGCTTCGGTTGAAAACGGAACAATCACAGATGATAAAAAGGTATGGGAAGTGGCAAACTGGATGGCCAATGAGGGCAGTCCCAGTCACTTGGAAACGCTTCTGGATTTAGCAATAAAATCGAGTTCGGTATCCCGACAACATGCTTGTTTGAACGCCCTGCTGAATGCCAAGAAGATTAGAAAAGTAAATCCGTCCGGTGACCTGCAAAGAGTGATCCAATTTTTGGAAAGTGAGAATGATACTATTTGGAGCACAGCGACTCAGTTAGCCGGTTTGTGGAAACTGGAAGTTGCTCGGTCAAGTTTGGAGCAGGTTTTGAAAAACAGGCAATCTAAACAACAAAGGAAAAATGCGGCGGTAGACTCATTGATTGCGATGGGAGGAGAAAAGACTCGCCGGTTTTTTGATCAGCAAATTGTGGACGAGCAGAATACATATGAACAAAAAATTACACTGATCAAGGGCCAGCTTAAACTTCAGCCAAATTTAGCCGCTAAGCGGGCAATCAATTTGCTTCAGGATATGCCGAATACCCAAGATTCTGGCATTGTTTTTGCGGCCTTTATTGGAAATCGTGGTGCAACTCAGGCGTTAACCAATGAACTTCAGGGTAAAAAGCTTTCACATGACATCGCTCTTAAGGGAATGCAACTGGCGGAGAGTGCTCCCACCCGTCCACAAGCCTTGATTACAGTCTTACAAAAAGCCGGAGGACTTAAGTCGATGAAGATGAGCCTTACAAGAGATGAAATGGTTTCGATGATCGATCGTGTAAATAGGCAGGGCGACGCATCCCGTGGCGAGAGTGTGTATAGACGTCAGGACTTACAATGTGTGGCCTGCCATGCGATTGGAAAAGTGGGTGGTGTTATTGGCCCAAACCTAGTATCAATTGGCGCAAGTGCACCGGTTGATTATCTTATCGAATCATTACTTGAACCAAGTAAGAAGATTAAGGAAGGTTATCATACCAACCTCGTTACCCTCAAGAATGGTGATGCTTTTGCAGGTGGAATATTGAGTGAGACTGATAGTGAATTGGTAATCCGTGATTTGACTGGTAAACACAATCGGGTAGCAAAGTCTGATATTACCACTCAAATAATTTCACCTGTTTCTTTGATGCCAGTAGGATTGACCTCTCCACTGAGGGAGGATGAATTTGTGGACTTGGTTCGTTTTATGACCGAGCTTGGTAAGGAAGGAAGATACAAAACCAAGTCCAATCGTTTCGCAAGGCAATGGGAGGTTTTACCAGAGAATTCTCCAAACCCCGGGACGGTTCATCACTATGGAGCCAAGATGTTCACACAGGAATTTAGCGGATATAAGTGGGAGCCATTTTATGCAATGGTTGGAGGTGGTATTCCTGCTAAAGAAGTACCGGTGGCTTTAAAAAGGAGAGTTGATCAGTATCAGGTAATGCGAACGCACATAGAAATTACAAAACCTGGAAAGCATAAAATACGGTTACAGGGCGACCTGAGCCAAATGAATTTGTTTCTCGGCGAATTTCAGATTGAGCTCCCCTCGAAGGGGACAGATGCAGAAATTCTGGTTGATTGTAAGGAGGTAGGTAAGCAGGAGATATTAATGGTCTTAACAGGAACGGGTCCTGATAGTGAGTTTTCGCTTGAAGGATTGTCTGAAAATATAACTATGATAAACTCACTTTAGAATGGTTATTAAAAAATTACTGATTACCCCAATATGTTTTCTTTGCTGTTTAGATTTTTGCTTAGCTAAACCTTTGGTCGTGGCTCATCGAGGTTCTTCTTATGAAGCACCGGAAAATACGCTTCCCGCTTTTCGCTTGGCTTGGGAGCAGGGCGCAGATGCGGTCGAAGGAGATTTTCTGCTTACCAAGGACGGTGAAATTGTATGTTTTCATGATAAAAATACCAAGAGAATAGCAGAACGAAATCTCGTTGTTTCAAAATCCACCCTTATGGAATTAAGAACTCTGGATGTTGGTTCATGGAAAAATGAAAAGTATAAAAAGACGAAGATACCTACGATTGCTGAAGTATTTGCCACCATTCCCAAGGGAAAGAAAATTTTTATTGAGGTAAAGTGTGGCCCGGAAATCATACCATTTCTGATCCAAGAAATTAAGAAGGCCAATTTAGAAACAGATCAGGTTCGGTTGATTTGTTTTAATACGGAAGTGGTTAAATCCTTTAAGGAGAAAATGCCTGGTTATAAAGCTTATTGGCTTTCTGGCTTTAGGAAGAAGAACGGGTCCTGGAAACCTTCTGTGGAACAAGTAATGAGCACCCTACAAAGTTGTAATGCTGATGGACTGGATTCCCAACACATAATTCCCCCTGAATTATCAAAAGCGGTTATCGACGCAGGGTATGAATGGCATGCATGGACGATCAATGACTCTGCAACGGCGCAAAGACTAGCTAAGAGGGGGATCGAATCGATTACCACGGATCGGCCTAAACTTATTGGTATAGGCTTTAAGAATTAGCCCCAGCCCAGATTTTAAATCACCAATCTTTGCATTTATTGATTGGTATTAAAACTAATTCGATTTGAATAGATGAAATTATGATCAAAGGAAATAATACATCATTTCTAAATTCAATGCAGCCAAGTCTTTTTTTGTCCTGCACAGCTTGGTCTATGTTTTTGCTTATGAGTTCTGTTTTACTGGAAGGGGCCAGTTACAAATCTAAATTACGAAACGATGTCACCCGTCCATTTGTTGGGAAAGAGTTTTGGCCTAGCCCCCAGATGGACTGGCAATTAAATAATGGGAAGATGGAGGTGATGATTAGTAAGGGTGGGAAAACCCACGACATTCATTTGCTCACTCATCAATTAAAATCCCAGGAAGGTAGTTTTTCTCAATCTGTCCGTTTAAGTTTAAAGAAAATAAATCCTAATAAAGTTAAGCGGGCCGGGTTTAAATTTGGAATTGTCGGAGCGATCCCCGAAGAATATCGATCTAATTTATTTTTAAGCTCGGGCTATATGGCTGGCGTAACATCTGAAGGCAAACTCTTTGGACCGGGAATTGAAAGTAAGTCTTCCTTACCTTTGTCCGCTTTGGAAGATCTTCAATTAACTCTTGAAGTAAACCATAACGGGGCTGGCTTTGATTATGTACTAGAGGCCAGAAGACAAAACAATGAGGCTAAAAGTGCGGTTCTTATGTTTATCAAAAAATCGGTGCGACTGAAAAAAGGATTATTGGGAAATCTTACCCTGTTTGCAGATTATGCACAAAAGAATCATGCTGCTGCTATTCTCGCTGATAGTAAAGAATTTCAAACGGATGTAACTTTTCAGGACTGGCAAATTTCAGGAGATAAAGTGAAGCAGAACCTGAATCAAACTTTTGGACCTATTCTTTGGACTCAATACACCCTGCATCGGGGTATTATGAAAATGACAGCCCAGATTGCTCCCATGGGAAAGATGAACAAAGAAAAAGTGTATCTCGAACTTTTGAAAAAGGGTAAATGGAAAAAGCTACAAAGTTCAGGTATTCATGAATATGCGAGCACAGCTCATTTTCGAATAGAAAACTGGGACGACAAACAAGAAATTCCTTACCGGGTTATCTTCAAGGATGGAGATTCAATTGGAGAATGGAAGGGGAGCATTCGTAAAGATCCCAAAGGTAAAAATACCATCAAGTTGGCTGCCATGTCATGCATGAAAGACGGAGCTTTTCCCAATCATTATTTACAGCAAAACGTAATAGCCCAAGACCCCGACATCTTATTTTTTGCAGGGGATCAACTCTATGAAGGCAATGGAGGGTTTGGCATTGTGAGGGCGAAAAAATTGGCAGATGTTCCTCGTGCATCACTTAACTATTTACAAAAGTACTGGATTTTCGGATGGAGCTTTCGGGATGTGATGAAGGATCGCCCCTCCGTAGTTATCCCGGATGATCATGATGTGTATCATGGAAATATTTGGGGACTGGGAGGAGGACCTGTTCCCGAAGGGGGAAACAAGGGAAGTGATGGTGGTTATGAAATGCATGCGGAATGGGTGAGGATGGTAGAACGCACACAAGTTTCTAATTTGCCGGATCCTTATGATCCAACACCAGTACTACAGGATATCGGGGTTTATTACACTGATTTTAATTATGGTGGAATCAGCATGGCTGTTTTGGAAGATCGAAAATTTAAATCCGGACCGGCACAGGCGGTTGATAAAAAAACACACAAAGGACGAGTTGACCATGTACGCGATCCGAATCTTGATCCAATGGTTTTGGACAAGCCAGGTTTACATTTACTTGGAGACAGGCAGGAGAAGTTTTTAGAAGAGTGGGCGGGTGACTTTCGGGATGCTTCGATGAAGGCAATACTTTCCCAGTCTCCTTTTTGTGCGGTAGCCACGCATCATGGTGGTGGTAATGAAAATAATATCTTGATTGCGGATTTGGATTCCAATGGTTGGCCACAATCGGGGCGTAACCGGGCGATCAAACTAGCAAGAAAGGGGCATGCCGTTATGATTCATGGAGACCAACATCTTGCGACGCTGGTACATCATGGGGTGGATGAATGGAATGATGCTGGGTTTTCTTTTGCAGGGGCCGGAATATGTAACGGATATCCCCGCTTGTGGGCACCGAAAGAAGCGGGAAAGAATCGTCGGCTTGGCTCGGCCACTTACACGGGTGAATTTCTTGATGGGTTTCATAACAAGATAAATGTGTGGGCTGCTGCTAATCGAATCGACAAACAGCATCCTGAAAAGATTAAGGGTAAGCCCACGACAATGCTTGAAAAATTAAACAATTCAGCATCTGGATATGGAATCGTAAAATTCCATAAAATTGAGCAGGAAATTACCATGGAAAGCTGGCCTATTTATGAGAATATGACCCCAGATATTGCCAGTTATGAAACGCATAATGGTTGGCCAGTTACGGTTTCCGTAGACCAGCAATATAATCGGAAACCACTCGGTTTTCTGGCTCCCGTCAAAATGAAGAAGAAGAGTTTTATTGTTCGTGTGCGGAAAGAACCATCTGGTGAATTGGTTTATGCTCGGCGAATTACAAAGGGTACATTCCGTCCTAAAGTTTTTGAGATGGGCAATTATCGAGTTGAATTAGGGGAGCCAGGAAACTGGAAAATTTTTAGGAATCAGAAGATTCAAAACTAGTAACATGAAATAATGAAATTCATTTGTTTACTTGTTCTTTCTTTTTTGCCCTTCGTTGCTCAGGCACACCGGTTGGAATACAAACCAGTGGAATTTTTGGTTGGTTCCTCAAAATGTTTCGTACTGGATGCTAATTCTAGCGATAAAAATAAACCATGGGTGTGGTATGCCCCCACTTTACCGGCTCACCCTGATCCATCGCACAGTTGGTATATCGATAAATTAATTGAAAAAGGCATAAGCTTTGCAGGGTGCGATCAGGGAGAAGTGCGTGGATCCCCAAAAAGCCTAGACCGCTTTACAAATTTTTATAATGAAATGGTCGACCGTGGATATTCAAAGCAACCGGTGTTGTTAGGCCAAAGCCGGGGTGGACTAATGATGCTAAGTTGGTCGGTCAAGAACCCAAAGAAAGTGAAAGCCTTTGCAGGAATTTATCCGGTATTGAATTTGAGGAGTTGGCCGATGAAGCGAAATTTAAGTTACACTTTGGCTGATTTTGAAATGGATCAAGATACCTTCTTAAAAACGGTTGATCTTCATAACCCAATCCATCAATTGGCAGAGTTAGCTGAAGCCAAGGTTCCACTGTTTATTGTTCATGGAGATTCCGACCGGCTGGTTCCACTTGAAGAAAATACTGAGATTGTGATCAATCGATATACGAAGCTAGGTGGAAAAGCTGAAGTAAAGGTCGTGCCGGGAAAGGGACACCAAGTCTGCGACGATTTTTTTAAATCAAAGGAATTGATTGAATTTATCATTCAGCTAACGAAACATTGAGAAGAATTTAATTTCTAAGAACTTTTCAAATGTGAGTAGACACATAATTAAATTATCCTTTTATTAATATGCTTATGAAAAAACAAAAATTATTCCTTCTTCCAATTCTAATATTAAGTTTATCAGGATCATTTCTCTTTGCTAGCAAAGCAATTAATTTATTATCGCCTAAACATATTAATCTAAATAAAAATTGGACTCTTAATAAAGGGGTTCTTACTCCCTCTGAAACACCAGGTGGAATAATATGGTCAAAAAGTAAGTTTGGAGACTTTAGGGTTTCTCTTGAATATAAGACATCAGAAAAAGCTAACAGTGGCTTGTTTTTTCGTACAGACCCAAAGAATGCAGTGCAGGGGGGATTTGAAATTCAGATTGCTTCTCCTGGGCTGTACAGTGGAAAACACATCGTCGGATCCCTTTATGATGCCAAGGAACCAATTGTTGCAGCAGGTAAACCTGATGGAGAATGGAACACGATGGAGTTAACCTGTAAAGGTCCGAATATAATCGCAAAAGTTAATGGGAAAAAAGTAATTGATGTTAGTATTGAAGACTGGAAAGAACCGAAAAAAAATCCTGATGGTTCAAAGAACAAATTTAAAACGGCACTCAAGGATTTACCCCGTATTGGTAACTTAGGATTACAATACCACGGTCAACCTGTTTGGTTTAGAAACATTAATGTCACGCCTTTGAATTAGAGCATAACCTTAATGCATATGAAATCTCTCCTTTTTTCACTAACAACCGTATTTCTTTTTGCCGGATGCCAGGAATCGGTTTTCCAATCTCTTAAAAAGGGTGATGAACTTTTTGTATTGGAAGGACTACCCCATCCTGTCCGTGAAAACTCTTCCTTTGAGAAGGAAAAGAAAAGGAACGATGTGATGCAGATAGAAGATTATTGGTTTTACGATGGAAAAGTCAAAGCAAGCGAAGAAATCCATAATCCTTTGATGAACTTGCTTTTTGACGAGAGCGGTTTTCATATGCCCGATTCTAATTCTCCACCAAAGGATTGCGGGCCATTTCATCCTGATTTTGCGATCATGTGGAATTCAGACGGGGGAGTGAACTACCTGATGGTATGTTACACTTGCGCCGAGGCAAAGCTTATTAAGGAGGGTAGGAGTGAGACTTACGAAGTGAATGTTGATAAGATGAATTCCTTGAGGAATCTATTAGCTAATTTTCAAGCCAATCGTCCAAGATAATAATACTTGGCAAACTCAATGGGGATAATTTTCATTGGCTAATACAAAAAACTTTGTTGATGAGAAAATTTGTAAACCCTTTTCCCTTTAAATTAATTAGCCAAAATACAAAGTTCTCACAGCAGGTAAGTTTAGATTGGTAAGTAATTCGGATCTTTTCTTTTTTTATAATGGTTGAATTATGTGTTGGGGATATTTGAAACTCATTCGATTTAGATGTCCTAAATTTTTACCGAGAAAAGGTAAGTGTTTACAAATATTAGGAATGTTTTAGTTGTTCACAATGGCTTAAATTAGATTGTCTTTGTAATAAAAGAGATCAGTATTTGAGCTTTAGATGTGTATTTTATTTAGACATCTTCATTTTAACGATCAAACAATTGTAACAAATTAATAAATAAGGAATCAAAATGGCAGAAGCAAAAGGATTAAGTAAACCAGTTAAATTAAAGAGTGATCTAGCAGCATTTTTAGGAGAAACTGAACTTCCTAGGACTGAAATAACTCAAAAGCTTTGGGAATACATCAAATCAAACAAATTACAAACTAAGACTGAGAATGGTCAGCCAGAAAATGCAGGAAAGTTTATTGTTGCTGATGCGAAACTTTTGACAGTTTTTAAGAATACGAATGCGACCAGTAAGTCTGGGAAAGTAACTGATCTGAGAAATTTAAAAGAAGGCGAAACTATTAACATGATGCAAATGGCATCTGTGGTTGGTGCTAATATTGAATAAAAAAATTTAAAAACATTACCCCCGATTTTTTCGGGTAAATTAAACGCTCTCATTTTCGGATGAGAGCGTTTTTGTTTTATGTTGTACCTTGTTTTTGATTCGTAATATATCTATAGCAGTAAACCAAATAGGTAACATGCAAATTGAAGCGAGAAAAAGAATTATTCAGGGAATTATTTTAATTAATCTTTCTATTTTTATTCTCTCTGCCTATTTTTTAACAGATGCAGGATCGTACACTTATGTAGTAGGTAACCAATTCGATGAAATAACGAGTAAACTTTTTTCAAGAAAGGGATGGAGTGCTCCATTAGTGATTCTTTTGTGTAGTGGACTGTTATCAATGGGAACATTTATGATTTCAGTGAAAGCTCACAAGAGTAAATCGAAAAAAGTGGAAGAAGGTAAAAAGGGAAAAACTCCATACTGGTCTTAAGAGAAAGTTTCTAATTTTAATTCTTGGTCCCCAAATCATTTGTTATGAATAACAAAAATATCGGATTATTTTATCCTCCATTTACTTTTGTATATGTTGTTATATTTTTTGTAATCAATGCACCGGCAAGGGGATATGGTGAAAATGAGATTTCTAAACTGGAAAGATTGGCAAACTTGGACCCAAAACCATTCGTGATTGTGGAAGCGAGCGGCAAAGATGTAAAGAGTCGGGGGCAGGGAGTCGTAATTTCGAATGAAGGTCATGTTTTATCTGCTGCTCATATTTCGTGGATTTCCAAGGAAGGAAATTATTCGAACGACTTCCGAATTAGTTTCCGAGGGAAAGGAAAAAATATTCCAGAAGGAAAAATTCATTTACATACCACAAAATTTTCTGATCGAGAAGATGCTATATTTAAGGAGTTTTTTTTTGGTGCTAGATTAGTGAGAACCCACGGATCAAGATTTCTTGAACAGATGGATGTGGGGTTATTTAAAATAAACTCGAAGGGAACTAAACCATTCCCCAAAATTGAATTCTTTTCGGAAAAAAAGCCAATAATTCATAATGGAGAGGTCTTTCATCTTTGTCATTATAATCTGCCGCACAAACCTGCAGATCCATTTTTTCTGATTAATCCAGTTGAGGTGGTGGGGGTAGCTCAGACTTCTAGTGGTCTACAATATTTGGCCAAGGGTTATTACAGGATCGGTTCAAGCGGTGGGGCTATTTTGAAAAACGGGAAATTAATTGGCATACAGAGTTCTGCATACACCGTTAATGCAAAAGGAATTGGCGAAATTCCTTTGGGTTTAATTTCCTTCCATTTAGTCTGGAGCAAACAAGTGGAAAAAATGATGAGGTAATTATAAAGTGAAAAGTATTGTTATTTTAGTTTCTTTTATTCCGTCCATTATTTCTTTTTTCATATGGAATAGAGATGGTATGCGAGTCGCCTTTTGGAAAACTAGTGTAGAAAGAAAAATTGAAGTGCCCATTATAGAGGGTATGCCCGAACTTGGGACTCAGACTCAAATTATTTGGGATGAACGATTTGTGAGTGGGATAGAAACTCCCGTGGGAGGAGTAGTTGCTACATTAATATTGTTGCTCTTCTTGTTTCTTGGTTTCCGTAAAAAAGCAGTTTCAGTCTAGGTTTGGGTTGGTCCAAGATTGTGGTTAAATTGGTTGTTGGTGATTTTGAATATATTCGTTCAATACCAAAATTATTATAAATGAAAATAATTCAAATTAGCGGATTTACTTTTTGGTTCTTATTTGCGTCCTGTTCTAATGAAATGGGAAATTTAATAGTAGATGAAGTTGACGCAGGATCCTTTAACGAGATGGTTTTAATTAAAGGCCAGAGCTATTTAATGGGAAATGAAAAACCTGCCGAAAACGGAGAGGTTTATCCGGAAGAGGGCCCTGTGCATCAAGTGGAGGTATCGAGTTTCTGGATCGATAAATACGAAGTTACGAATGCTCAGTTTAAGGAATTTGTTGATGCAACTGGGTATGTAACTTTTGCAGAAAAACCTCTCAGTAAAGATGTTTTTCCCCTTGCTCCTCCCGAACAATTATTACCGGGGGCAACTGTTTTTGCACCACCACCCGAGAATATAAATCCTCGGAGTGAGAATGATCCATGGAATTGGTGGCTCTATCGAAAAGGAGCTTGCTGGAGAAGACCGGAGGGTAGAAATTCTTCGATTAAATCGCGCATGGATCATCCAGTGGTATGCGTTAACATAGACGATGCAAAAGCTTACGCAAAATGGGCTGGTAAACGGTTGCCGACAGAAGCAGAATGGGAATTAGCTGGGCGTGGTGGTCTAGAGGATTCTATGTATGCTTGGGGTAATGAAGCGAGACCTTTGGGAAAATGGATGGCGAATTGTTTCCAAGGTACTTTTCCTGCTGAAAATTCTGGGCAAGACGGTTTTCATTCGACATCACCAGTTGGTTCTTTCCCCCCCAATGGTTATGGACTGTATGATATTGCTGGAAATGTGTGGGAAATTTGCAGTGATTTCTTTCATCCTTCCTATTACAGTGAATTTATGGAGAATCCACATCCCAATCCCACTGGGCCAACTTCTCCAATTACCCAGATTGAGCTTGAACAATTTCGCCGCACTGGAACCTGTCCATTACCGATGGAGGATCAAAACTCACTGATGAATCTAAATGTTGCGAGAGGGGGCTCATTTCTTTGCCACTGGGATTATTGTTTACGTTACCGACCTGCCGCACGCAACCATTCGGAATCTCTTTCCCCCACAAACCATACGGGGTTTCGTTGTGTAAAAGATGTAAAATAACTTTTTTCATTGCTACCTATATTTTTCATGGAATTAGTTCTCTTTCATTGTAATAAAGCTCCGCACTAAATAATTAGATTTCCAAAGGTGAACTTCTATATTCAACCCGCGTGTTCGATGTTGCGGGTAGCAAATTAATCTTTCATCTTAGAAATATAATGACTATTCGAAATTTAAAAGGGGTAAACTGGAGGGTCAAGAGGAGTTCTAAGTGAGTGATTTAAAGAGAGAAATCCTGAACGGTATCGAATCAGCGGACATTTATCAACTAGCGGTTTGCAGCCCAATTGAACGTGCGGACGGGCTTTCTGTTCGATTAAAGAATGAAATCTTTTTCAAGCGAGAAGACTCCCAGCCTGTTTTTTCTTTCAAGTTAAGGGGGGCTTTTCACAAGTTGAATTTACTTTCCGTGAAGCAAAGACAACAGGGAGTGATAGCAGCCTCTGCAGGAAACCATGCCCAGGGTGTTGCTTTGGGGTCGAAAGAACTTGGTATTAAAGCACTAATTGTTATGCCCGTAACAACCCCGGAAATTAAAGTGGATGCAGTAAGAACTCTGGGAGCTGAGGTTGTTCTTCATGGAGATAGTTACGATGATGCCTTGGAACTCTCGCTTGAACTAGCCGAGCGGGAGGGCTACGAATTTATTCATCCTTTTGATGATCCCGATGTCATTGCCGGGCAGGGTACCATTGCCAAGGAAATCATCTCTCAAATGGGAGATACCATTGAAGCAATTTTTGTGGCAGTGGGAGGGGGAGGGCTTCTTGCGGGAATCTTAACTTATATTAAGGAGTTGTATCCAACAATTAAGGTAATCGGGATCGAGTCGGAAGAGTCATCCTGTCTAAAGGCCGCAATGAAAGCCGGTAAGCGAGTGATTTTAGATAACGTGGGAATTTTCGCAGACGGAGTAGCAGTAAAACAGATTGGGAAATTACCTTACGAATTAATTAAAGATCAAGTTGATGAGGTGATCACAGTTTCAATTGATGAAATCTGTGCCGCGATTAAAGATATTTATGACGAAAATCGAACTATCCAAGAACCCGCGGGTGCACTGGGGGTTGCGGGAATGAAAAAATATCTCCAATCGAATCGAGTGGAAAACAAAAAGTTAGTCGTGGTAAATTGTGGGGCAAATATGAATTTTGACCGCCTTCAACACATCGCAGAAAGAACTGAGATTGGAGCGAAAAGAGAGATGTTGCTGTCCGCTGAAATTCCTGAAGAACCGGGAGCGTTTTTACGATTTTGCAAATCACTCGGTGATCTTATGGTGACTGAGTTTAATTATCGCTATGCGAATGTTGAGAATGCACAGGTTTTTGTTGGTGTTGGCTTCCCGTATGGCGACTCAAACCGTTCAGAACTACTGGATCGGCTCGTACGTCAGGGATATGCAGTGGAGGACTTGAGCGATAATGATGTCGCGAAATTACATGTACGACACATGGTGGGAGGTCGGGTCTCTTCCAAAATAGAAAATGAAAGATTATATCGGTTTCAATTTCCAGAAAGGCCGGGAGCACTGTTGGATTTTCTTAAACATATGGATCCGATGTGGAATATTTCGCTTTTTCACTATCGAAATCATGGGTCTGCTTATGGTCGGGTATTGATAGGCATACAAGTTCCGGAAGGGGATAGGGCTTTATTCGAAAGTTTTCTTGTAAAAACGGGTTATGATTATTTCGATGAAACTGAGAATGTTGCTTACCAAAAATTCTTGAAACCAATTTAAACCTACTCAAATTTTTCCGATAAATTACTTACAAGCTAGCACTCTATGTGATCTTGTAGGAAATCCTAGCAAAACAATTTTAGTTTACCGAGTTTATTCATTAAAGGAGACCACTCCATTTTCCCTTATTTTTTTGGAGTAGGATTTTCCGTTCAGTTTGTATTTTAAGTTGAGTGTTTTTACGACTCCGCCTGCTGGATCTTTTCCGGCAAGTTTGTTGGTAATTCCAAAATCATACTGCATGCTGTCGAGTTGTTTTTGTATTTTACTTTTAATATCAATTTGTCGCTCTGGATTACCATCTTGTCCATAAAGTGCGCTGATGAGTTCGATTTTGAGTTTTTTCAGGGATCGAAAAACTTTATGTTTTCGATCTCCGGCTGAAACAAAATATGCAATTAAATCTTTAAGCTCTTCTGCATTCATTGAATTAATAAGCCCCCCTGGCATCATTGATATACTGGAGCCTTTTTTTGATGCCACTTTTGATTTCTTAATTTTGGTCAGGTTAAGCGGCTGAAGTCCGGATTGAACGAGGCCGTACTCGCCCTCTTCTTCAGTAACAATTCTTCCCATTGTTATTGAACCATCTTTCATCTTTAGTTCATGCTGCTCGAATTGTTCCGAGACAATCATGTTGGGATGGATCGTAGATTCGAGAATGGACTTGTAATCGCTGCGCTTGGCCAAATTGGTTAGATCCGGGCCGACGCCACCCCCTTCATTTCCAAATTTGTGACAAGCCACACACAATCCTGCTGAAAACATTTTCTGGCCATTACTGTAACTTCGGCCGGATAAGGGTTCCTCATTGAGTACCTTCAGTCCTGAGTCTACCGTCCATGCAACGCCAGGACCTTTCGCTCTTGGGAGTTTGGCAAGATCAACGCTCTTCACTTCACCCATGAGATACTGTAATGAAATGCGGTCTTTATCAGGAACTGAAGCAATAGCAGATTCTCGGATTTTTTGAATGTAACCGGTAAACATATTTCCGCCCTTTTTTGTCATAAGGTTTTGTAATTCGCCGAGGTAGGATTTTCGATCTTCCATTGTCCAACCAGCCTGCACACCTTTCAAGCAAAACAATAAATGAATATTCAGAATATTGGGAGTAGCATCTGCGCTCATTGAGCTGAGAATGCGGTCACCATAATTCTTATTACGCTTCATGATATCGGTATTAAAATCGGGAATCATTGCCTTGGTAGTTTTCATCAATGCAATGGTTTTTTGTACGACGGAAGGATGATCCAGGTAGCACAGGACGCGACAGAGTTCTTCGTTTAAGTTGTTGTCCTTGGATGGGAAAAATGGATCCAATTGTTCCCCGATTGCATAAACCTGCTTCATTTCGGGCATCCCATTTCTACTCATAAAAACAGAATACGTACGGAGCAATGCAAGTTTCCCGTTCTTGTCTAAGTCCTTGAAATTTACTTGGAGGAGGCGTTCAACACTTGGCTTAAGACTGCCATCATAATCGGAGCGAGCCAAACCCAGTAATGAATGGATTGCAGCTACATCATTTTTTTCGGAGTACGCTTTCTCTGCCCATGATTTTGGATTCTGCCACTCAATTGCAATACGAGCTGCGTAGCGGATATGATAATCTTCGCTTCCAAGGTGAGACCACGCCGCAGCCAATGCACCTTTATTGGCACTACCATGAAAAGATTCCAGTTTGCGACGAGTCGCACGTGCTTTGGCATGCTCGGTTGTGGTATCGAGCTTGGATAATTCGGTAGATTCGGAACCTGTGTAGGTAATACGATAGAGGTAGGATTGACCTCCCCGTCCTCCCACGCAAAAGTACATATTACCGTCCGGGCCAATTACCACATCCGTGAGTGCAAGTGATCCGTCTGAATTCGATACAAATTCCCTTTTCTCGCCAATATAAGAAGATCCGTTCGGTTTAAGGTGGATGGAATACATCGTCGCGAATGTCCAATCACAGATAAAGAGCGCATCCCGATAATGCGTGGGGAAATTAGCATTTATTCCTGCGATTACTCCGGTGGGTGAACCAGGGCCTACATCAACCACGGAACCCACCGTATCTGGAAAGTATTCTCTCCATTTTTTGGAAGTAGCCCTCCAACCACTGTCTCCTCCGGATATGCCATGATTAATTCGAGTCGGTCGGTACCATGGGGATCCAATGTCATATTCCATATCGGCATCATAAACGAACAGTTCACCGTCACGATTCAATGCAAAATCGCATGGGTTTCGAAATCCCATTGTAATTATTTCACGATTTTTTCCATCCGGGCTCATTTTCATAACCCAACCACCTGGAGCTTTTCCTTGTGACATATGTCCATAGGCATAATTTTCAAGGAGTACATCATCTTTCCAATTGGTGGGGATCCTTGAATTGATAAATTCTGGAGGTTTGGTTGCGTTCCCTGCGATAACATAAATACTTTTTCCATCGGGAGAAATAATGATCGAGTGGGGACCATGTTCGCCACCGCCAGCCATTTCAGCCATGAATTCTACTGGTCCAAGACCACCGTCTTGCAAAACTTTGGCTCGGGTCAATTTCCGATTTCCCATCATGTAGAGATGGTCAAAGGCATAAAGCATACCATAGACTGAAGATTCAATATCGAGTTTCTTGATCTTAGATTCGTCGAATTTTTCTCCTCGCTTGGGGATCTCCACAAGAAAAGTACCTGCCTTTTGCTGGTCTGAAACCGTTAGTCGCCCTTTTTTATCAAAGGCCATGGATATCCAGGAGCCATATTTTTTCTTATCAACTTGGTAAATTAGTTCTGCTTCAAAGCCAGGAGGAACATTCAAAGCAGTGGATACATCCTTTACCGGTGCCTGTACAGGCGGAATACTGTATTTTCCAAAAGATAGAAAAATTGGTATGATTAAGGTGAGAAGGGAGAAGTTAATTTTCTTCATGTTTAAAATCGAGTATATTTATGATGAAAGCTTTGATACAGTAATTTGATCCAAATTCACAAAACTAAAAAGCTCTAAAGAGGGTAATAATTTATGTAACCAACGCGATCAATTCTGTTAGTTAATGAGAAATGTTTAAAATAATTAGGTAAAAAGATTAGAAACGATCGTAAGCAACCACTTTTTCATCGGGCAATCGATCGCCTCGTTCCCAGCCTGGTTTTGTTTGTTTTCCTACCGGAACCATAAAGCTAAGAATATAGTTTTTTGGTAAATTAATTAATGCCGAGACTTTTTCAGCATCGAATCCGACCATCGGGCAACTGTCATAGCCTAGACCTTTTGCGGCGAGCATAAGGGTCATGCCCGCAAGAGCAGATGAACGGATGGCTTCGTCACGGATGAGTTGTTCATTACCTTCGTAAAAAGATCGAATCATTGGTCCCAGCATATCCTGAACTTCCTTCGGGGCATGGGACCAAAAAGTGGACGGTTCTTCTTCGTGAGATTGAAGATCTGCACAGATCATAAATAACACGCTTGCATCAGTAACATGAGGCTGGTTCCAAGCGAGGCTCCTTATTTGTTTTCGGAGTTCTTTATCCCGTACAACCAATAATCGATAGTTTTGTATATTGAATGAGGAAGGGGCAAGCTTAGTTAGTCGGATTAGTTCCTTTAAATCACAATCAGGAATTTCATGATTTGGGTCGAAATTTTTGACGGATCGTCGGGATGAGATAGCTTCAATTACATTCATGTGAGCATTAAAATTATTAGGGGGATCGTTATAGTTGTGAAATTATTCGAAGAAGGAAAGGCTTTGATTCTCGCGAATTTTTTTGGTGTGAGTTTTTCCATCAAGCTTGTAAGTTAATTCCAATATCTTAACCACTCCGTTTGCCGGGTCTTTTCCGGCAACTTCGTTGTTCATCACGAACTCATACTCCATTTGATTAATTTTATTTTGAATAATTGATTTTACCCCTATTTGTTTTTTTGGGTTTCCCTCTTCTCCATATACCGCATTGATAAGTTCAATCGCTAATTTTTTTGTTGATCGGAATACTTTATGTTTGGGATCACCCGCGGATACAAAGTAGGCGATCAAATCCTTAAACTCTTTGGCGTTCATTGAGTTAATTAATCCACCTGGCATCATAGATATTTTTGAACCCTTTTTGGATACAACTTTGGATTTCTCAATTGCGGTAAGATTCAAGGGTTGGAGACCAGATTGCACCAATGAATAGTGGTCTTTTTCTTCGGACACAATTTTTCCGATCACAAGAGAACCATCCTTCATGGTAAGTTCATGCTGTTCGAATTGATTGGATACCACCATATTGGGATGAATGGTAGATTCGAGCATGGATTTGTAGTCACTTCGTTTGGCTAGGTGAGTAAGATCGGGACCCACTCCACCTCCTTCGTTACCAAACCGATGGCAGGCAATGCAAAGCCCTGCGGAAAACATTTTTTTCCCGTTAGCATGACTTCGACCAGCAAGGGGTTCCTCGTTTAACACATTTAGGGCAGAGTCTACCGTCCATGCGACTCCAGGGCCTTTGGCGCGCGGAAGTTTTGCAAGGTCGATACCTTTAATTTCTCCCGTTAAGTATTGAAGGGCTAACTTGTCCTTTTCTGGAACATTAGCAATAGCGGACTCTCGAATTCTTTGTAAATTGCCTGAGAAGTAATGTCCGCCTTTCTTTGTGAGTAATTCCTTCAGTTCGCCAAGATAGGATTTTCGTTCTTCCATGGACCAGCCTGTTGATACATCTTTGAGGCAGAAAAGAAAGTGAATATTTAAAATATTTGGAGCCACACTTTCGTCCATGGTGCTGAGGATTTTTTTTCCGTAGTTACTTCCTCGTTTCATCACCTCGGGATCAAAGTCGGGAGCTACGGCTTTTGTAGTTTTCATTAAAGCGATAGTCTTGGTCACAACTGAAGGATGCTCTAGGTGACACAACAGTCGGCATAATTCCTCATTCAAATTATCGTCTTTAGCTGGAAAGTGCTTATCAAGCTGGTGACCAATAGCATTAATTTGAGATTGGCTAGGTTTCCCCGCTCGACTCATGATCACAGAGTAAGTTCGAAGCAGTGCAAGCTTATCTGTTTTATTTAGCTTCGAGAAATTTACTTCTAGCAAACGATTGATGCTGGGTTGCATACTTTCTGGGTGGTCACAACGAGCCAGACCTAAAAGAGCATGAATTGCGGCAAGGTCATTACTTTCATCGTAAGCTTTGTCTGCCCAGCTTTTAGGATCCTGCCACTCAATCGCGATACGAGCAGCATAGCGGAGGTGATAATCCTTGCTTTTTAAAAAAGGCCATGCCGTTTCAATAGCCTTGGGGTTGGGGCCACCATGAAAGGACTCGAGCAAATGGCGGGCCTTTCTTGCTTTCGCATGCTCGCTTGTGGTGTCCAATTTGGAAAGGGCGGTTGAATCGTCACCGGTATATCGAATGCGGTAGAGGTAGGATTGTCCTTTTCGACCTCCTACGCAGAAATACATGTGACCATCTGGGCCTACATCGATATCGGTAAGGGGGAGGGAACCATTAACATTGGTCAAAAAGGTACGAGTTTCTCCGCTGTAGGAAGAACCTTCAGGGGTTAAGTGAAGTGAATAGATTGTAGCAAATGTCCAGTCACAAAGAAAAATTGCATCCCTATATTGAGTTGGGAATTTGGCGTTAATGCCTGTAATGACTCCCGTTGGACTGCCTGGGCCCACATCGACAACCGATCCAATTGTATCAGGAAAGTATTTCCTCCACTTTTTAGATGTGGCCCTCCATCCGCTTTCTCCACCGGATATGCCGTGGTTAATTCGTGTAGGGCGGTACCAAGGAGTTCCCATGTCCCATTCCATATCAGCATCATAAACGAACATTTCACCATCTCTATTGAGGGCGAAATCGCATGGATTGCGGTATCCCATGCTGATAATTTCTCTGTCCGAGCCATCCGGATTAAATTTCAAAACCCACCCGCCTGGAGCCTTTCCCTTACCATTGTGACCATAGGCATAGTTTTCTAACAGAACATCATCATTCCAATTCGTGCGAATCCTGGATTTTTCAAAGCTCGGAGTGCGAGCGAAATTGCCGGCAACTAAATAGAGTCCTTTGCCATCTTCTGTAACAATTAAGGAGTGCGGTCCGTGTTCGCTACCACCGTGCAGTTGGAAGAGTTTTTCTTCTTTGCCAAACTCCCCATTTCCCAAAACTGGAACGCGAACCACTTTACTTTGAGATACCATGTACAAATGATCAAAAGCAAAGAGCATTCCCCATTGTCCACTATCAAACGGAAGTTTTGTTATTCCAGAGTCAGTGAGAGTTTTTCCGACTCGCGGTACATTGATGAGAAAAGTGCCAGCTTTGTATTGATCTGAAACAACTAAACGACCTTGTTTGTCAAAAGTCATGGAAATCCATGATCCATATTTTTGTTTATCTACTTTATAAACAAGGTCGACTTCAAATCCAGGAGGAACAGACAAGCCCGTAGAATCATCTACTACCAAGCTTTGCGATGGAGGTTTTTGTGCCTGGATGTAAAGTGTTGAAATCGCTATTAGCAGGCATGCGAGAGTATGTGGGAGAGAGATCTTCATGTTAGATTAGTAAAATAAATGTAAGCAAATACAACTTTCTTACAAATTGAGAGGTATTAACTTTCTAAACAACTTCTTGTTTAGGAAAAGTATAAAATTTTAGAATACCTCAATATTTTGTGAAAAGTTTGAGGTTATTTTTCGTCTATGGAAAAAACCTTTTTAATAAAATCGTCTTTATTAACTGGTGGTACCTCATGGTCTTTGACCTGCAAATAGCAGGGTATTCCAACCGCTTGACATTTCTCTTTGAGCAAGCGCCCAAATCCAGCGTGATGAATTCCATCTCCTTTAATAACAGGAACCGGTGCGGGTTTTCCGTAATTAAGGAATACGGGAGGATCATCACTGCTTACATGGGTAATGGGGGAGCACTCTAAAGAAAGGTCTTTATATTGATCCCAGTTTTTCATCAGATGCTCATGGCTTTGTGCCCCGACTGTCTTCCAAATCATCGGATGTCGGATACACGCCAGACCAATTTTCTTTTCCAAAAGAAATGGGTTCAGAGTAGTTTGACCTCCCATGGCAACGGCTCCACAAACGCGTGAGGATTGACGCAAGACAGGATCCTGACTCTTTAGATCAGCCATATCATCATGATAGGCGAGCCAAAGACTGGACGCCGCACCAGCTGAACCGCCAATTACGGCAATACGATTCGGATCAAAATTCCATTCCTTTGCCTTAGTCCTAAGGAATTGAATAGAACGAGCAGCGTCATGCACTGCCGCAGGCAGTAATTCAACCCCGGCCAGGCGATAGTCGATCGAAGCAAAGCTGTATCCCTTTTTTAGTTCATTTGTATTAGCCGTTTCGTTTTTCTTTCCACCCAGCCAACCTCCACCATGTATATGAACGAGGAGAGGGGTCGGTTTTTTGGATTCAATTTTCCAGAAGTTGAGGGTCATATCCTGATGAGGACCGTAGGAAACTTCATTGAAAGTGGGTTTGACTTTTTGTCCAAGCAGTGAGGTGCCGAGCACTAGTAAGAGAGTAAAGGATTTGATCAATTGCATGGCTATTTTTTGGTTATATAAATTTCTTCAGAGTTCCAATCAATATGACTTAAATCGGCATATTGTATATCTAAGAAGGATGGGAAAGATAGTGGGCATAATTCAATAATCGAAGAGTCGGTAATGTGTAGGTCATCACGAGCGAGCCAATTTTTTGCTCGTTTGATTTGATCGGATTGAGAACTTTCCAGAGAATCAACGCCCGTCCGGTTTTTAACCGGAGAGAATTCTTCCAGGCGATCTGCTTCCAGGATCAACGGGTTTTTAGCAAGAGGGAGGGCATCAAAAACGAAAGTCTCAAATTTAATGGCATTCGGGTCATCTGGATTGATCCAATTTCCAGCATCATCAAGGAAGGCGACTTTTTTTTCTGCTCTATGATAGGGCAGTTTTATTTCGCCACTTGCAAACTGTTCAATGAAGTCTCGGCGTAGAACATGAATTGCCGGACTACCTGCACGGTACTTGATTCGACCATCCTGCTCTTCTTCAAGTGCCTTTTCTTCGGGTAAATCCGAATATTCGATTATAGTAATACGGTCTCCGGTGGAGACAAAGTTACCCAATTTTTCAAAAGGTCCAGTTTTGGTAAGGGAGCGGCTAGACATATCGGAAGCCTGTAAATCATGCAGGCCAATAAAGAGTGGATTGATTGTACTGACTAAAGGGTTATCCACCTGGAAGTAGGAGACATGCTCAATACCACGCTGAGCCATATCGGAAACCGAACCAGAATCTATAAGGGCTTTAAGGGACCCACCGTGTCCGTTTGGCGAAAGGGCGAGGCTTTCTTGGGAGGCAAGCAGAAGATTTCCTTCAAAGTCAGTTGCGGGCATCACACCTTGGGCAAAGAATTTGAGATTTTCCTTTCCTAATCCGTAATAATTATTTTTTTCGAAATGTGAGGTTGTTGCTTCTAAATTTAAAGGACTACACATGATATACCATGGTATCGTTACCTCATACTTCTGAGCTATCCCGCGAATTTGTTCTGCAAAGAGCTGGAAGAGTGGTTTATTTTTGATGGGACTAACTGGGAGGGTTCCCTTTGGGCCGTTGTACCCCAGACGGGTACCCTGTCCTCCAGCAACTGTGAATGCCGCGGTCTTTCCTGCCCGGACTAGATCTTCTCCGTGCTTAAATGCCCGTTCGTGAAGCTCTTCCTGTTCTGGGCTCTCGGGAGCAATTGGAAAGTAGGAAGCAGGACCATATTCATTGGGTAATCCGACATCATCTTTTTTGAAAATGCATTCATTTATTGCTGATCTTAGTTCATCCCAGTCTAGAGATTCTACTTGCCTAGAAAGGGCAGGGCTCTTCTTTGAAAGGCGAGACATGCGACTTTTATTCTTTTCTATTATGTCCATTACTATAGCGGTTTCATAGTCATTGTTTTTCGTACTGGCAACTTCAACTAGCTAAACCGAGTGAGGCCAGCTGTCAGAGTACAAAGCTGAAGAATGTTTTATTGTTCTGCTACGACAGAAGGCCAAGTTGAGGTTTTCCCTTGTGGGCAACGGTAAAAGGACGAACCGTGGGACTGTAGAGAACATGATCGACAGGAATACCCAAGGCGTGTGCAATAGTGGCATTAAAATCAGGTATAGTCATGGAATGTTCGATCACTTCTTCAGCTCCTTCGGATGTCTTTCCATGCACATATCCCCCTTTAAATCCGCCCCCAGCGAGTACACTTGTAAATGCCTGAGGATAGTGGTCTCGGCCCACATTTTGATTGATTTGGGGAGTACGTCCAAATTCAGTGGTTAATACTACAACGGTGTCGTCAAGTTTTCCAACGCGTTTCAAGTCATCGAGTAAGGCAGCCACCGCCTGATCCATGATGTGGCAAAGCTCGGGAAGGGAGGTGAAGTTATTTTGATGAGTGTCCCAGCCCCCGAAGCTGACTTCAACCGAACGAACATTTTGTTCGATTAGTCGACGGGCAAGCAGGCAGCCCTGCCCAAAGGGCTCACTTCCATAGCGGGATTTTGTGTTTTCATCTTCCCGGTTAATGTCAAAAGCGGCGAGGTCGGGGCTGTCCATTAAGCGAACAGCATCCGCATACATGTGACCATAGGCACGGATTGGTTTGGAATGATATCGCTTGAGAAATTCCGCATCAATATCACTGGCCAAATTAAGTCTCCTTTCAAATCGGGTTTTTTCGACCAATGCCTTTGCGTATTTTAATCCGGACTTTGGTTCATTGATTGCCAGCGGCTCAAATTCGGGTTCAAAAAAACCACCACTCCCGTGAAACCGGCTTTCCCGTCCAATAAAAACGGAAGCGGGCAGGGTGGGATTGATCTTCCCTTTTAGTTTGTGATACCAAGAGCCAATTCCGGGGTGTCGAATGGTGGCCCGTTGCTGGTAACTTGTGTGCATGAAATAATTTCCCTTTTCATGGTCACCCGCAGTGGAGGTGAGTGAGTTCACGATGCATAACTTTTCTGCATGCCTAGCCAAGTTAGGTAGGTGGCTTGATACTCGGATACCGTCGACATTTGTATTGATCGGTTTGGTCGATCCTTGATTTTCATGGTCGGTCTTTAGATCAAAGGTATCAATGTGACTCATCCCGCCTTCCATGTAGAGGTAGATGAGTTGTTTGGCGGGATTCGCCGGTAGTGGAAAAATGCTTTTTCCTCCAGTAGCACCGAAACTATTGCCCGCGGTCACACCGAGAAAGCTTCCGGCAGCAAGTTCAAGAAAACGGCGGCGATTGAAATCAGATTTAATCATTGTATAAAAGTAAATTGGCGTGAGTTAAGCAGAGCCCAAACGAGGTCTTCGATGGTTTCCTCTCCATGGGTTTTATAGTCTGAAAGAACTCTGTCCATTTCGGAACTGTTTGGTTTTCGAGTAAGCATGGATCGGTAAATGAGGTCGATTTTATCTTCCGGATTTTGCAGGGCAGCTAATAGCCCTCCAAGAAACGCGTTCGAATTTTGAATCGCTACATTAAGTGGGCTGTTGAGCAAATACAAGGCCTGTGGAATGGAAGCATTGGATGAAGAGTTGTCAATTACCTCCCTGTCTGACTGACCAAAATCCCGTAAAAAGTGTCCCCGCTTGGCGGGCGATTCCAGTTCAACCGCCCGAGACATTTGTCGGACCACATCACGAAAATGACGCAGGGACAATCGTTCCCTGTCTTCCCAACGTCTGCGTTCGTTTGGATCCAGATTACCCGGCGCTTTTCGGGGTCGTGCCTGAGATATTCGATCATTGGTTTCCATTGTAGTTGTGTCCATTGAACTCCCCATCATTGAACTCCCCATCATCATCGCAGGGTTTGCTTGGTTGTCCTTGAGGTCAACCAGGACCAGTTCACGATTCTTTGTTTCCATAGCACGGACTTTTACTTTAAGTTCATCAGTCAATTTTCTGGCGAGTTCATTATTGGATTGAGCATATGCGGAAGAGATTTTTTTCTCATATTCAACCTGTTCGGCCCGCATTTCACGTCGTTGTGCCCCGGCTTCCCTTATTCTGGGCAAGACCTCTTCAATAGGTCTGCCCTCAAGGCTCTGATAAATTGCTTTCGTTCGGGCAATCCGCTCCTGGGTCCGTTTCCTATTAGGGGCATAGTTATCAATATTAGGAAGTATGAGCGTGGAGATGGAATCCCAAATCTGTTCCGCACTCATTCGCTTTAAAAGAGGGCCAGCGAAATGGAATTTCATTCCTACTGAGTGATCCTTCAGGTGCATCTCTCTTCGGAAAAGTTCAGTGTGAAAAAGAACATTTTGAAAAGAACGGATGTCGTAATCAAGTTCCTGCATTAAGTTTTCGAGAAAACTCAGTAACTCGGGATGACTGATTTCGGTTCGATCCGTCAGGTTGTCCACTGGTTCAAAGATTCCGTGGCCAAACGCTCGTTTCCATAGTCGATTAACAATCACTCGGGTGAAGCGAGGATTTTCGGGAGAGATTAACCAGTCTGCATAGGCATTTTTTCGTTCCGTCTGATCTTCGAAGTGGGGGATTTCCGGTCCAAACATGGTGCCGGGTTTAACAATCTCCTCGGGAACACCATTGTCATACTGGTAGTCGTGAGGGAGCTTGAGGGGTTTGTCGTCATGGTGCTTTACCTGAACATTAGAAATATGCCCATAAAGCATATTGACAGACTGAGAAACCGGGTTGTCAAATTCTTCGACTTTTTTTCTAGCCGCAATGGCCCGAACAGCCGCTTCTCTGAATTGTTCCTTTGTGAGGTTATTTCGTTTTAGGTAACCCGGTGCATACGACTGACCAAGCCATTCGTCGATTTTTGATCCATCATGAATATGAGGAAAGTCTTCCAAGCCAGCCTCCTTTTTGTAAGCGGCATTCTTTCTTTTTCCAAAATCCTGATAGACTCTTTGGCGATTGGATTCATGGGACACCCCCATACGAACATCAAAATCATAGGTATAGGCAGCCATTTTGAAATAGTCCATTTGGGTCCATTTGTCAAAGGGGTGGTCGTGGCACTGAGCACACTCCAAACGGGTACCCAGGAAAATACGCACCGAATTGGACATATTGTCGAGGGCCATACCTGCATCCCGCAGATAATAGGCGGCGGCAGGGTTGTCAAAAATCAGTCCATGCCCGCTTACCAGTTGGTGTACGAGGTCATCGTAAGGAGTGTTGTTTCTTATCTGATCCTTTATCCATTCCCGATAATAAAGAGTGTAATCAATATTGGTGGGTATGCGTAGTAGGTCGGCCCAGAATTGATAGTGATGCGCCGTGTAGCCCGCATCATTTGAAAGTAATTCTTGAATCAGTTCTGAATGTTTGTTTTCGGAAGTGGAATTGAGGAAATTATTCGCTTCCAAAATCGTGGGTATACGACCAATGATTGAGAGGTAAATTCTCCGAAGGAATTGGCTGTCATTAATTATTGGATTGGGTTTAAGATTTTGGCTTTCTAGATGAGCATTTAGGAACTCGTCTATTTTCCGAGCGACCGGGTGCGGGTTAAATGAGGTGGTTCCGGAAGGGTTTTTTTCGCTCAATGAAATAGCTTCAATTGAGTTATTTGAATCGGTGGTTTGTGTGCTTGAATCAGTCTTTTCACCTGTAAAAAAGTAGATAATACCTCCGATCAAAGAAATTGAAACTAGAGCCACCCCACTGAGAACATAAATTTTTTTACGGGTTTTGGGAACCGGTTTGGCGGTCTGTTGTTCAAGCGGTGCCCGCACCTTAACGGATGGGGTGTGCTCCGGATTCTTATCCTTCTGCTCGGGTTCTTCTCGGGCGGGCAGGGGGTTTTCAGAGATACCGGGAACCAGGGATAACTTGACCCAATTGGCTCCATCATAACAGGCCAGATCATCCTCAGTAAAGTTTTTCGCCTTGAGGTATTCCCTCAGCTGAGCAACGGAGTAGGGACCATGATTTTTACCGTCTCTGTGAACATATATTTTCATCGATTATTACTCGTCAAGGGTCTTTCTAAGTTTTAACAAATTCTTATTACGAGCCTCATTCTCTTGAATTAGATCAAGATTATTAATTTGTTCAGGATGCTGCCCAACTTGAAAAACCTGTAGGTCATCAAAAGAGGCTCCTGCCTGATCGACCTGAAAGGCAAGATCAGTCCGTTGCTTTCTATTCATCGGGTGTTTTGCATAAATCATGTGTTTGTGGTCGAGATGAGCAACCATATGATCATCGATAAATTCAATGGTCATAGTATACCATTTTGCATCTTTAAAATTGTAAGCACACTCACCATGTCTCGTCGTAAACCATGTTCCTTTTTTGTCTTGTGCGGTTTGAATAAAAAAATGGTCTTTATGGATATGGAGTACGGTGTTGTAACTTCCATTTGAACCCGTGACTAAGCGAATGTCTGTGGCTCCATTAAATTGAAAATCAAATCGTATCAATGCATCCTGGAAATTTAGATTTTTGTAAAAAATCCGCTTGTTTGTGCCTCCCACTTGGTTGCGTAAAAGAACTCCATCTTCCACCTGCCATTCTTTTTGAAAAAACCAGTTCTCACTGACCTGACCTTCAGAGAAATGTTCACCGAAGAGGAGATTTCGTGTCTGGGTGAGCAAAGGTTGGGACGGTATCTGTGCACCAATGTTTTCTCGCCATAGTTGCAACTCATGATGAAGCTTTTGAGTAACTTTCGGTTTGGATTCCGCCAGATTCTTTTTTTCAGACGGATCACTTGTAAGATTAAAGAGCTCAAATTTCTCAGATTTTGCCGGGTCAAAATATTCAATTAATTTCCAATCCCCATTACGGATTGCACCACTCGAGACTCCACCAAGAAAATGGGGCCGGTCAAGAGGGTAGTGCCAGTGCAGGGAATTACGCGAGATGTTGGAAGATGGATTTTTCCAGGTGGCCAAAGTAGAAACGCCATCCAGTTTTTGCCTGGTATCGGGTTCGATGTCTGCTGCCTCAAGAAGGGTGGGGTAGAAGTCGTGATTGACCACTGGTTGGGCACATGTTTTGGCTCGTGGAATATTTCCATCGGGCCAGCGTATGATTAGAGGAACCCGAATGCCACCCTCATATAACTGGCTTTTACCGCCACGAAGAGGGGCATTGGATGTGACATTGGTTTCTCCTCCATTGTCACTGGAAAAAATGAAAATGGTGTTTTCTGCTATGCCAAGTGAATCGAGTTTTTTCATCAGGAGTCCAACCCCGTTGTCAATGCTTTCAAGCATCGCGGCGAGGTGTGGATTGTGATCTTGTGCCCAATGTTCACAGTCTTCTCCCGAGTGACCGGCATCCTTACATAGGTAGCAGTTTGTCCTGTCGGTTTTTCCAGGCGTATGTTTTTCCCGATATTTTTTTACAAGGTCGGGGCGACCGTTAAGGATCGTATGGGGCGCATAGTGGCTGAGGTAGAGAAAGAATGACTTTTCTTTATTACGCTCGACGAAATCAAGAGCCTCCAAATTCAAACGGTCGGTTAAGTATTCTTCTTTGCCCATTCGATTGTTAGGAATTTCAAGCCATCGAATTGGCTGGGTGCGAAATATATAGGGCCAGAAATTAGCTCCATTTCCAACACCCTTAATTTCGCTCCCGATATTCCAATCGAATCCATGATCTTTTGGCCGCACCTCAACTTGAGCGTCCTGGTATTTATATCCAGTCAGATGCCACTTACCGACCATGCCAGTGGTGTAGCCGTTTCGTTTTAGGATTTTCGGTAGAGTTAGCTGGCTAACTGGCAGAGCATTGGATGAGTTTGGGCGGAGATAGTCTAGTATTCCTAACCGTGCAGGGTGTTGACCCGTTAGCAGGGCGGCACGGTATGGAGAACAAACGGGTGCTGCTGCATAGGCATGGGTAAATCGGACTCCCTGCTTGGCTAACTTATCCAGGTTGGGAGTTTCATTAAATGAGTTTCCATAGCACCCCAACTCAGCCCAGCCCAAATCATCCGCAAGTACAAAGATAATATTTGGTTTTTTCGCATGAAGGGAAAAAACAAAAAGGGAAACAAAAAGTATCAAATGACGACCTGCTTGAAAGATCATTTAAAGGAAAGGGTGATTGAGGCTTTGGCTGACTTTTTATCGGCGAGAAACGACAAGTAGTCAGCATGGGTTGCGTTTTGCTCGGTAAAAGTGGCTCCGTTCAATTTAGGATCCCGGGAAAGTTCACCTTGATCCAACCAAGGCTCAAATTGAACCCGAAGTGGGCAGTTGGCTACGGTAATCGATTTTTTCTTCTCTCCCAGGAAACCTTTTTTGCGTTCGAATCGAACTTGGGTCCAACCATCTTGATTGCCTATCGGAATATCGAATTCCATCCAGTCCCAATGAGTGGGCATAGAATCTTTAACATGAAATATATTGTCCGGAATTGAATAAGATATACCTGCCAGACCTTCAAGAAAGAGAAGAATTTTACCGGCATTAAAATTAGAATATTGATCGCCAAATAAAGCAAGGTCTCGGCTGTACGCCTCGGGAGCAACTGGAATTCCCCACTCCTCATGAAAATTATAATTTTCCAAGTGATTAAGGGTCAGTTCCGAAGCAATTTTGGGAAACCCTTGGCGAAAAATTCCATCTAAGGTGAAGTAGGCTGTATCCGGGGTATAGCCAAAGGATTGATCGTCCGCAGAGTTGAAAAGACTCATTGATTTTCTCGCCATCGCTAAGGGGAAGAACTCACCGAAGAATCCATGTTCTTTGTTTAAGGCCCATGAGTGAATCATTCTTTTCGCATAGTCTCTCGGGAAGTATTGGGAGCGCATGGCCCAAAAGGCGGTCGTCATGAGCATACCATCCCTTCCACCCATAAAATAATCTTGATGTCCATTCGCTTCCCATCGTTGATCAAACATGAGTCGAAGGTGTTTTGGGTCTTGGTTGATTAGCTTTTTCCAATGATCGACATCCGTATTATTGCCTGAAATCTTTGCCATTTCTTCCAGGACTTTTCCCGCTTCTGCCTCATTCATGGCAAATCCAACCAAGTTCTTCCAAAAGACCTTACGAAAATATCCCTGATAGCATTTACGGACAAACTCGCGATCGCCTGTGTGCTGGTAAATTTGCCACGCCCCGAGGACATGTTCGGCTAATTCTCCGCCGTAGGCACCTGAGTGCCAACCTATGCCCTTGTTGTCGGAGAGAAAGATATGACCATCCTGCGTCTCTCGGTATCGACCATTTTCAACCAGATGCTTCCAGGTTAACACATTTCCATAGGCAAACTTTGGCTTATCACGTGCCCATGCCCCCACCTTTATTTGAAAGCAGGCATCATACCGGTGAATACCGAGGAAGTTGTTCACCGCAGACTGAGTATGGTTTTCCATTTCCCAACCCTTTTGTACATTAATATAATACATCATATGGAGCGACCAAAGGTAGTAATAAATTTCCTCAAATTTTGGATCACTGCAGCGAAACTGGGGGATTTGCTGACCGAGAATATTATTTATGTTCTCGGATTTAGCGGACATTATTTCAGGGGCTTGGTGGATTGCTTCCCTCGTTTTATTGTTGGCTGTATTTTGATCGTCGTGCATTGACCATGAAACGGTTACACCCCCGGCATCGCAGGGGATTTCGAAAGAATACTTCCAAACCCCGCGATCATCTCGATCTAGAATCAAGGTTTCAGCAAAGTCTTTTGAAGAGGAGAGGGCAGTGGTCATTCCCTGATAAACACAGGGACCAATTCTTTCGGGCCGATCCGGGTCGGGTAAGGAACGAACGGTCCCCCCTTCCCGTATTAGCAATGAATTAGTCTGAGTATGGTAGTGGGCAGAGGCAGTTGAAGTGACGCTATGCCGTCCATAAAAACTGTGCCCATCAAACTTTAGGGTAACGGGGGCGGAAGAGGTTATGATTGAGATTGCGGCATCATTGGCACCGATACACTTTTGTTCGCGAATAGTAACGCCTTCTATTTCATATTCACAAATCATTTTGTCCGGACGCCAATTCATACGAGTGGGGGCGGGATGCCGGTATACTTTGCTTCCAATAATGACACTTCCATAGAGTACTCGGGTGTCCTTGTAAAATTCCCATCCTCTGTAGTCATTACCCACACCTGTGTGTTCACTTCCAGTCAGTTGACTGTTTAGCATTCCAACTCCACGGCTTCGGAGGTCATGAAAAAAGGGATGTGTGAGACCGATGGTTTCATCTTCCATTAATTCCCAACTTGCATGGAAGCCACCTACATAATAAGCAAGATTGCCGGCTAGGAAACCATGCTTTCTTCCTTGGATAGACTGTTCAAGCTTTTCGCAAAGCGAAATTTCTTTTGCGATTGTATTTGTACAAATTGCAAGAAGTGCAAAGAAGATAAAATGGAATTGGGCACTAGTAAACATAGAGATCTTTACCTTATTTTTGAGAAAGTCTATTTTTCAAGGGCAACCTTAACCTCTAAAATGCCAATTGCTGCATTAGGTTGAGGTACCATATTGATTCGAATGGCATCGCAAGCGAGTGGAGCGGCCGGATGTATTACGTTGTATTGGTTTGCCCGGTTGTCGTAGCGATCGGTTACATATAATTCGAAAGGTTTCCATTTTCCGTTATTTCTGATTTCAACAGACCATTCCTTAGGAAATTTTACATCCTGCTGGTCCTGCATCCAGTAAACACCAATATCACGAACCTTTTTTGGTTCTGAAAAGTGTCCTTCGATCCATTGTGTTTTGCCAAGCTGTGGCCGACTAGTCCAGCGTGGTATACTCTTTCCACTCGACCATTTTGGCTCCTTGCCATCTCCGACCGCACTCACGGTATCCAAGTCGGAGGTGTGAGAAGCTTTGATATTAGAAAACACACTTTTCTTAGGAAGTTTGTGAGGATCAAAAACGGCAAGTTTTGGAGTCGTGGGGAACCAAATGGTCATGGACCCAGGTTTACGGTTATTCCATGCATAATAGGGAATCAAGGATAGGCTTTTATCTTCCTCGCCTCCCGATTCATTAACCGCATTAGCCATTGTTTTGACTTGCGAAAAAGATCCGCTGGTAAGTTTTACTTTGGTTAAATTATATTTCGTATCCACTTTTTCTTGATTAAGAAAAAAGCGCTGGGTCGCACCACCATTATCAATTTCTTCAGCACATAAAACGAAGGGTCCCCGAGTGAATGCAAGACGATCATGGTTTTCCTCAACCCGTTTGTCACATTGATTAATTCGTAAAGGCATGGGGAGATCGAGGATAATTTGATCTCCTTTTTTCCATTTACGTTCGATAATCGCAAACCCCTTTTCGACTTTGGCTTGGGTCTTGGACCCGTTGACTGTGAGGCTCCAACTTTCTTTCTTTTGATTTAGATATTTATAAAGTTTCCCAGGTACAAACTGATTGCCTGCCCAGGTGGGAATTCGAAGATGAACCTTAAAGCTAGATGGTGTTTTTGGATTAAGAGAAATCTTAATTTTCCCATCATTTGGGTAGTCTGTTGTTTGATTGATAGCTAAATCTGTCTCGGCGATCTTTAAACTTGTTGAGGTGTCTGCATACATCGCCAAATAAAGATTTTCTTCGTTGTGGGCATAGGTCATCCCTTGTACCTGAGGTAGGAGACGGGCCATATTACTTGGACAACATGCAGTTCCAAACCATGGAGCCCGGCCGGCGGTTCCATGATTGAATGGATATTTTCCATCTGCTTCAAGTGGGTTAACATAGAAGAAGCGGTTTCCTTCCAGATTGACTGCAGCGAGTACATTATTGAGCAGGGACACTTCAGCAACATCGAGGTATTTTGCGTCCTGATGAACTAAAAACATTCTGAAGTTGAAGAGTACATTTCCCACAGCGGCGCAGGTTTCGTTAAAGGCATCTGCATTGGGTAAAAGATACTGCGGACCGAAACCCTCAATTCCATGAACAGCTCCCAATCCTCCGGTTATGTGCATGCGGGTGTCGGTAATATCTGCCCAAATACGATGTAGGGCTTTGGTGTAGGAATTCTTTTGTTTTAATGCGGCAATATCTGCCATTGCGGCATACAGGTAAGTAGCACGAACGGCATGTCCAACTGCTTCGCTTTGCTTTTCAAGGGGAGCATGTTGTTGGGCGTAAGTGGGTGACATGACTCCTTCTCCATCGGGAACATAAGTTTTACCACGAATTTCGAGAAATTTTTCGGCCATTTCGAGATAAAGTTTATTGCCTGTGACATTCGATAATTTTACTAAAGCCAATTCCATTTCCTGATGACCAGGGGCTTGTTGGATCGGTTTTCCATTATTGTAATTCGGGTCCCCTTCAAAAAAGACCCGGTTTACATGAACCGCATTTTTCTCGGCAACTTTTAAAAGTTTATCCTTCCCTGTAGCCTGATAATAAGCGATAGCGGCTTCATAGAGGTGCCCCATATTGTATAGCTCGTGACTATGCACAACGAAAGTGTAGGGTTTGTTTCCCATCATGTTTTTTTCGCTTCCCACCTTGGTGGTATGAGAAGGGTAAAGGTAGCCGTCTGGTTCCTGTGCTGCGGCAATGACATCCACGATACGGTCAAACTGAGATTCTAGCTCCGGGTCATCCTGTAATTGAGCTAAATAAGCAGCTCCTTCCATCACCTTATACAAATCGGAGTCAATAAATCGGTGAGGTCGGTGATCGTCCACTTTTTTTCCCTTAAGATAATCAGCAGCAGCCTGCAAGTGAGCCACCCCAGGTTCAGTTTTTTCAAAAGCAAACGGCACTAATACCTTTCTTTGGGTGATCAGACGTGGTCGCCAAAAATCACTTGTCATTTCCACTTCGTGAAAAGGGACAGGTTTGATAGAGGTGATGCCTTGGAGACTGGATAGGATTACAATGCAGCACAATTTTAAACGAGTATTAATATTCATAAAATAAAGAGTATCAGGATAAATTATATTTGATATGTAATAACTAATAGATTTAGTGTGGGTTATTTAAATTTTAATGTGGGACCTACAGGAATCCTGAAGGTTGAATATTGTGGGTCTAAGTCAGCGAAAGATGGAATAGCCAGGGGCTGTTGCATAAAGTTATTTTGAAACATGACATTACGGAGAATCTTCACTTTTGGATTCGTCAAAGGAGAGAGCCCGTCAAACGAAACTGGATCGTGAAAATGGTCACCATCTTGAGCGGTAGTGGTCATGGTTAGCATAAAATGAATATCAGCTGACAGGTTTACACTCTGTTCAAGAAGAATATACCTGAATTCCTCCTCTAATATTCCTTGATTGTGCGGTCCAATTTCAATCCCAATGATTTTTTTTGGGGCAGAATTTTGGATTTCCCATAAGCAGATAGAGTGCTTGGAGTTTAAGGTTCTTGGTTTTTTTCCCGATCGGCTGGGATGGTCCGAGTCTTGATCGGTGGGAATACCCCGCGCCGAACGGATAGGCAATTCACGGTCATGATCATCCCACATTCCTAAATGAGTAATAATTTGGTCTTCCTCGAGTTTAAATTCAAATCCTATGGATCCGGTGATATCATTTCTTAAATTATTCCAACCGTCATCGATAATCAGGTTCGAACTTGGTGAAATATTGAGTTCCCTGGAATAACCCTGATTATGAATTTGAAGTAAATTTTCTGCGAGGGGAGAGGCCGTGGACGAAAGGTTAAAAAAATCACTTTTTTCATAAGGATCTTTCTTTAAGTCGTAGGCTACCATTTCCTGGACCGACCCCATTGATCCCTTTGGTGTCCAAGGTTGGGCTAATCCACCCCGAATGATTACCTTGTGAGAGGATTGCCTGATCGCAATGGCGTCGTTTTCATAGGGGGGACCAAGGTGGCAAAAAAAATAACGGGCCCTTGTATCTGTTTGTCCCGGATCTTTCCAAAAATCAAATGAGTCCAGACTATCTTGGGCTTCGGTAGGATGCAGATTGTCCCCTATGATTCTTGCGAAAGTGGAAAACAGGTCGGTGAGAGAAAACAAATTTGAATTGGTTCTTCCTTTTTCAAAAACTCCATTCCAAGAGAGAACAAAAGGAACGCGGTGACCACCTTCCCAAATTTTCGCTTTTTTGCCCCTTAACTCACCACTTTCCTGATTGGTTCCATGGTTATCCCCAACATTAGGGCCATTGTCACTGGTAAAAATAATCAGGGTATTTTTGATGAGTTTATTCCCTGGATTCCGTGGGTCATCCGTTTCCTTGAGTTTCCTGAGCAACGCCCCGAAAGCTATATCATTCTCGAGGATCATGTCTTCTCGGTCTCCTCCCTTAGTGCCGTCAGTGTATCGACTTTCTCCCTTTACAGCCTTCCCGTCTATGAACTTCGGAACTGCATAGTCTCCTTGTTGATTTCTTTGAAAGTGATTGGCGTTGGGGACATAGTATAAGAAAAATGGATTTTTTTTCTTGGAAGCCCGGTCAATAAACTGAAGACCTTCTTTAAGGTAATCCGGTCCCAATTGCGACAAATCCCAATTGGTACCAAAAAGGATTTGTTTTTCCCGGTGTTTAATTCCACCCCAATTCATTTTTGAACGATTGGTCAAAGTCCACTTATCATTACGAATGTATATTCTTGGTTCGGTATCAAGTGAATCCTCTGTGTTTCCAGGCACTCCAAAGAATTCATCAAATCCATGGTGAGTCGGTCCGTCTAAGAGAGGTTTTTCAAAATCGACATCCTTAAAATCAAACTCATCGGCAGGTTGTCCATGGCCATCATCAAAATCCATACCCACATGGTATTTTCCAATTGCACAGGTGTAGTAGCCATTTCGTTGCAGCATTTCCGGTAGAGTGGTCAATGCTCGTTGAATCATTGGACGGTTGGGTCCGTGGGGTAACCAACCTTGCCTTTTGAGGTAGGACCGATGAGCTAATCTGCCAGTTAGCAGAGAATAGCGTGTGGAGCTGCACATAGAAGCCGGGGCATGGGCATCTGTAAAAATCATTGACTGCTTTGCAAACTTTTCAAGATTAGGAGTTAAAAGGGTTTTTTTAATCGGTTTAGATCCATTAATAAGACTGACATTATGGTATGCATGGGTATCCCCAATACCCATGTCATCTGCCATGAAAAATACGATATTAGGCTTGTCTTTTGAGTCTGCGTCAAACAGGGGTGTGAAAAAGCTTATACCCGCAATTAAAAGAATGATTATACAAATTTTCATTTGTAATTACTAAGTTACAATTTGATGTAAATTAGCCGATTTTAACAAAATAATAACAACTCAATTTCCTTCGCTATTTTTGATAATAGCAAAATGAATTACCTTAATTTTCTGAAATGCCGAACGATTGATTCAGAGACCAAACTAGTCGATTTCGCTATCTGCTTTGCGAAAAAAGCCAATCCCAAAGATTACTGGAATTCCATACATCAATCCATGAATTATGGCCACGGCCTTTAATTTTAGAGTATTTTGGTGCACCACCCGCTTTTTTGATCGCATCGATCATGTCACTGGACCGGCTTGGTTTTATGACCGTATCCCTGTCCCCATGCCATGCCCAAATGGGAAGATGACTCAAGTTTTTTGCTAGTGTTTTATCTCCCCCCCCACAGATTGGGACAGCTGCGGCAAAAAAATTAGGTCTTCGCTGAATCGCGTCCCATGTGCCATAACCTCCCATGGATAGTCCCATTGCGTAAATTCGATTGAGGTCGACCTGATTCTTAGAGTCCGCCACATAGGAATCGATTATCTTGAATGTCATTTCCATAGAACTGGAAATTTCGGGCATTTGGTGACCGAGAAGGCTCCAACTGGTATTTACCCATCGCTCCCCTTTTGGCACTTGGCCCGCAAAGATATGTGATTTTCTTTTAGAGCGAAGACCCTGTTTTTCAAATGCCTCGATTCCTCCGGCATCGGTTAGTTGACGCTTATTGTCATCGCCTCGACCCCCAGCTCCGTGAAAGAAGACCAGTAAGGGGTATTTCTGGCCGTTTTCAATAATAACTGGGGAAGCAGTACGATAATGAAATTCTTTGTTATTATCTGATTTCAAACTGTTTAGTTGATAATCATCGAGCAAACTTTCAGTTGGCTTGGAATATATATCCATACTCAGAAAACAGAAAATGGACGGGAAAAGAACAGATAAGCGAGTCATAATTTATTGCTAATTCTTGCCGATATTCAAAACAATAAAAAAATGCTAATCTATGCATTAAAATAATATGAAGTGCTTTCAGTATTGCTCAATTAAGACCAAGTGTGATTATTAGTGATATGGTACAGCTGGTAGAAAATACGATAACACTTCTCCGAGAAAAAGGACTGCGTGTCACTGAACAGAGAAAAGCGATATTGGAAGTACTGGCTAGAGCGGAGTCCCCCATGTCAGCGGAAGAAACTTACGCTCAATTACCTGATGAAACATGCGATTTAGTCACAGCTTATCGTTGCTTAGAGCAGTTTGAGAAAATAGATGCGGTACAAAGAGGAGTACGTGAAAATGGTACCAAGGTGTATTGCTTGGGGCACGGTTACGATCATCACCATCATTTGACCTGCCGAAATTGCGGAAGAGCGGAACGAATAGATCTTTGCATGGGGGATGAGTTGGAGGAAACTGCCAAATCATTTGGCTTCGTTGAAATCTCACATGTGATGGAGGTTTTTGGAACATGTCCATCCTGTGCATAGAAATTTTAATTGCTTATTTAATAGTTTCCTTGCTTGCCATGTTTGGTTTTAGCATTTGCATTAAATGTTAATACTTAAAACAACTATATCCGCTTGAAATTTCCTTTTATTAGTCTTTTTCTTTTGACCAGTCTTTTCTCCAGCCCGGATGAGGAATTAATCAAAATTGAAAACGCCGCCCCTAAAAGTGCGTCTGCTACGCCCATAAAAAAACGGCAAGTACTTATTTATTCAAATCCAAGCGGTTTTAATCATAAATCAATCCCGACAGGAATTAAAGGGTTACGGGTTTTATCAGAGAAGACCAAGGCATTTACTGCTACCTTTACTCTGAGTACCAAGGAATTCACAGCAGAAGGTTTAAAAAAATACGACGCAATTATATTTAATAACACCACCCATGTTCAAAAGGCGTTTACTGAAAAGTCACAGAGGAAAGCCATTTTAAATTTCATTAAGAATGGCAAAGCATTTATTGGATTTCATGCGGCTTCCGATGGTGGAATGAATCAATGGCAAGAATATACCGATATGATCGGGGGATGTTTTGCGGGGCATCCGTGGAATGCTGGCGGAAAGTGGCCTTTCTTTGTCGAAGATGTCAATCATCCGGTAAATCAAGCCTTTAAGGAAAAGGAATTTATGTTTTCAGACGAAATTTACCAATATAAAAGTTATGACCGAAGTAATCTTCGCATACTAATTGGGCTTGATTCCGTGAAAACTGACAAGAAGGGAAATTCTAAAACGAATGACTATCCTGTTTCCTGGATTCGGTCTTATGGAAAAGGTCGTGTTTTCTACTCAAATTTTGGCCATAATAAAGCGACCTGGTGGACTCCATTTATATTGCAACATTTTCTGGATGGAATTCAATGGGCTTTGGGCGATATCGAAGGACCATCCAAATCAATTCCACAATCAAGAAACTTAAAATAAAATTCCTTACTTAATCTATTACAATTAATATGAAAGAAACTGAAACTGTAAGTCGTAGAAAATTCATTGGTACCTCGGCAATCGCGGGTGCTGCCGCATCCTTTCCCTATGTTGCAAAAGGAGAAGCTCTTCAAAGTGATACCATACGGGTTGCCGCAATCGGACTTGGTGGTCGAGGAACTGGTGCGATTACTCAAATCCTGGATGCACCCAAAGATTTAGAAAAAAATAAAAATGTTCGGTGTAATACAAAATTAGTCGCAATCGCAGATGCATTCCCTGAAAAATCAGCGAATAAAATTGCCGCGATGAAGAAGAAATACGGAGAGGACCGAATTGATGTTGAAGGTCGGATTTTTGGAGGCTTAGACGGTTACAAGCAGGCGATTAATGAAGATGTTGACATGGTTGTAATTGCCACTCCTCCAGGCTTCAAGCCTCAGCAATTTGAATACGCGATAAACCAAGGAAAAAAAGTATTTATGGAGAAGCCAGTTGCCAGTGATGTGACTGGAATTCGTCGCGTATTGGCCTCTGCGAAGAAAGCAAAGGAAAAAGGTCTTACCGTGGGTATTGGATTACAGCGTCGGCACGAAGAACGCTACATTGATTGCGTCAAGCAACTACAAGATGGGGTCATAGGAGATATCAATATGCTTCGCGTATATTGGAATGGTAATTCTATTTGGCACCGTGGAAAACAGCCTGGTATGACTGAGATGGAGTATCAAGTGAACAATTGGTATCATTTTACCTGGGCATCCGGTGATCAAATTTGTGAGCAACATATTCATAATTTGGATGCAGGTTGCTGGATAAAGGGGATGTATCCGATCAAAGCGAACGGTATGGGTGGAAGTGAAATGAGAATGGGGGGAGATCGAAAGCTTTCCCAAATTTTTGATCATACTTTTGTTGAATATACATTTCCTGACGGGACTAAAATGTTTAGCCAAGGCCGACACCTCAAAGGAGGCTGGTCCCATGTCGCAGAGTATGCTCATGGTTCGAAGGGAACCTGCAAGGTTGCCAGTCACATAGAACCATTCGCCGGTGATCCTATTCGGATTCGTGGTGCTGGTGGTGGTCATTACCAGGAACAGAAGGATTTAATTGAAGCCCTACACAAGGGTGAGTACTACAATGAGGCTGAGTACGGTGCCATGAGTACTTTCACTGCAATATTGGGTCGTGAAGCCTGCTATTCCGGTAAAGAAATTATTGCGGACGACCTATTGAAAAAGGGAAGAGATTATGCACCCGGTATTGACGATTATACTTGGGACAGTACTCCTCCAGTAGTTCCTGATGGACAGGGTGAATATCCAGTTCCTGCACCTGGTATCTATAGACCTTTCGCCTAGAGTCTCTTTGCCTCCCTGTCATTATTCATGGGGAGATACTGAGAAGTGTATCAATATTTTGTGTGAGACTGCTCATACAATCACCTTGTATGGAAAGGTTAAATTTGCATAACTCTACACTCATGTGCTTTGCCGTTATTAATCTTCATTTATAATAAATTATGATTCTTTCTGATTCCTCAATTCTTCATGCCATAGAAAAGAAGGATATTGTGATAGAGCCTTATGATCGCGCTTGTCTTGGCACAAATAGTTATGATGTCCATCTTTCTAAGTTCTTGGCCTGTTATGTTGACGATGTCATCGACGCAAAGCGACACAACCAGGTCAAACACTTCGAAATAGATAGGACGGGGATTGTCTTAAATCCCGGCAAAACATATCTTGGTTCAACTCTCGAATATACAGAAACCCATCAATGCGTGCCCTTTTTAGAAGGTAAATCAAGTGTGGGTCGTCTTGGCATCGATATTCATGCTACAGCAGGAAAAGGTGATGTAGGATTTTGTAATCATTGGACTCTCGAAATTTCAGTTTCACAATCAGTTCGGGTATACGCGGGTATGCCAATTGGCCAACTCATTTATTTTATGGTGGAGGGCGATGTTGAAGTGGATTATTCAAGTAAGGCTTCAGCAAAGTATAACCAACGCTCGCCAAAGCCTGTTGAATCGATGATGTGGAAGAATACTTTTTAAAGAATGGAGAGAGAAGATCCGCTCCATCGTGAAATCTTGGAGGAGCATGCTCGTTCGCCACTTTTTCAAGGGAAATTAGAAAAGTTTAGTCATGCCGGTATTTGGCAGAGTGCCAAAACTGGAAATACCTGCAAGATCGAGTTACTTAGAAGTGATTCTACCATAGATAAAATTCGTTTCTCTGGACAAGGCTCCGCTCTTTCCCAAGCATGTGCATCGCTAATGTGTTCTCAACTCAATGGTCTGGGTGTGCTTGAATCGTCTCACTTGTGCAGAGATATTATACAATATGTAGAGATGGGAAAGGAGTTTACAATACCGGGTGATTTAATTGTATATCAAACAATAATTCGATTTCCTGACAGGCATGACTGTAGTTTGCTTGCGTGGCGTGCCTTAAGGAATGGATTAGATAGTTAAAAAGATCTTCTATTATTTCCGCCTCTTCTTGTCCCGCCACCATATTGACTCCACTTACTTCCATACCCCGATTGGCGGCCAAAAGAGTTTTGGGCATGGACATTGTATAATTCATAGCGGGTCTGGGGAAGTTCTTTCAGAAAACGGCTTTGCATTAGTCGAATTTGAGTGCCATTTTGACTCGAAAGCATGGGGTAAACAAGGTGTAGCGAACGCTCTGCCCGGGTAGAGGCAACATAGAAAAGCCTTCTCTCTTCTTCGAGGTCGCCTTCTCCGTCTATTGCTCTTTTGTTTGGAAACAAACCATCTGCTAATCCGATAATAAATACATGACGAAATTCTAAGCCCTTTGATTGATGAATAGTGGAGAGTCGGAGGCAACTTTCTCCCTTCCTGACAACTCGGTCGCCAGATTCGGAACTAAGAAGGATTAATTGGGTAAGCATTTCCGCTAAATTTTCATACTTACTCGCGAAATCAACCAAGCTTTCTAAGTCCTCTTCTCGTCTTGGCCAATTTTCATAGGTTGCATGCAAGTATTCGTGATACCATCCATTAATTGCTTCATCAACGACCTTTGATGGCGTTGCGGTAGCAGTAAGTTCGGCGACACTTTGTAATGTCTCCACCAATCCAACCCAGTCTTCCTTAGCATCCGCTGGTACTTTCTTCACTACTTCGGGTTCGGATAAGGCAGCAGTAATTTTGATTTCCTTATCCACCGCGATTTTTTCGGCAATTCCGAGTAGTTTTGATGCTGTTTTTTCTCCGACTTTGGGAAGCAGGCAGGCAAATCGATGGAACGCGGTCAAATCTTTGGGGTTTACGACAAACCGCAGTTGAGCAACGAGGTCTTTGACATGGGCTTGCTCAAAAAATCGAAGACCACTCGTGATTACAAAAGGAATATCCCGACGAGATAATTCAATCTGTAGCTCCATGGCGTGATAATGTGCACGATATAAAATTGCTATATCATGATAATTGGTTCCGTTATCAACCATTTGTTCCACTTTGGATAAGATGAAATTTGCCTGTTGATAACCATCTACGGTTGGAACTACGACTGGAAGATCTTGGTGGGGTTGAGAGGGTTTAAGTGTTTTTGTAAAGTTATCGTCTGTCGATCGATTTTCCAGTATTCCATTGGCAAACTTTAGAATTTCGGGAGAACTTCGATAATTAGTTTCAATTTTAAAGATTTTTGTACCCGGGTGTCTTTCAGGAAATCCCATAATTTGATTCATATCGGCACCCCGCCATGTATAAATACATTGTGCATCATCTCCCACGGCCATTATCTGATGGTTAATTCCTATCTTATCGATGATTTTCGATTGTAGAGAATTAACATCTTGATATTCATCCACTAAAATATGAGAGAATCGTTGTTGGTAGTATTGGGCAGCCTCTTGATTGGTTTCGAGTACCTTAAGCCATAGCACCAGTAAATCATCATAATCTGCAAGACCACGGCTTATTTTAGTATCTTGATACTCCCTCGTAAAAGCATCAATTTTAGCGAGTAATTCTCCATTGGAAGGATAACGGCCTTTCGCAACTTCCTCTACTGGTACCATGACATTTCGAGAGTAACTGATAATTCCTTTTATCGGTTTTGCTTTGGGATTTTCTTTAGATTTAAAAAAATCGGGGTCCAAGTCCCTTATTACTTCTGAAAGTAGGGCGTCTGAATCTCCATCATCTAAAATAGTAAAATTTCTCGGAAGACCGATTGAATCTCCGAAAAGTCTCAGAACTTGTCCGCCAACATGGTGAAAAGTACCTCCGAGAAAACGATTAGCTCCCGCCCCGGTAAGTTCTTCTACACGCTCAAGCATTTGCTTGGATGCTTTATTGGTAAATGTAAGAAGTAAGATTTCCTCGGGACTGACTCCTTCAGTAAGTAGATAGGCAACTCGATAAGTGAGCGTCCTTGTTTTTCCAGAACCAGCACCTGCTAATACAAGAGCAGGCCCGAATGGAGCGGTTACCGCCTGGAATTGATCTGCGTTAAGCTCCGCCTGAAAATCGATCTTTGTATCGTTTTTGGGAGGAGTCGGAGAACCGAACATATCTTCTTCATCATCTTCGTAATCGTACACGAGGAATACCTTTCTCTGAAAGGGGATGAACGGGCAAGCGTATTCAGCTTTTTTCGCTCTGTAATGGCGCTAAATGATCCCGGTGAATCACTTCGGGTCGATTTTTACCAGGAAATAGGGCAAGAATTTCTTCATTATGCTTACCATTAAGCCCAATTAATTCATGTTTACTAAATCGAGTAATTCCGCGTGCAATAATTTGTTCTTGCTGATTTCTTATTTCTACTACGTCTGCTTTTTCGAAATCTCCTTCAATTCTGGTAATGCCAATGGCCAGCAAACTCCCTCCTTTTTTAATAATGGCTTCCTCGGCACCGCTATCTATCGTTAGAGAACCCTTTGGTGCTGGGAAAAATGCGACCCATTTTTTTCTTTCCGATAATTCAAGTCCGGTGGGTGCAAAAAATGTCCCCTGTACATTTTTCCCATTGATGATATTGGCAAGCTTTGCCGGTTGTTCTCCGCTTCCTATAAAAACAGCACAACCAGAACCACAGGCAATCTTCGCCGCCTCTATCTTGGTGACCATGCCACCCACTGCAGTTGCACTATGAGTGCCTTTTGCCATTGCCTCAATGGAGGGGGTGATCTCTGCAACGAATGGAATCAAAGTTCCGGAGGTCGGGTGGGTCATTAATCCGGTTGCTGTAGATAAAATAATCAAAAAATCGGCTTTTCCGATGGAGGCAAGTAATGCAGACAGAACATCATTGTCTCCAAACTTTATCTCTTCATCACTTACCGAGTCGTTTTCGTTTACTACGGGAACAACCTTTTGTTTTAGAAGTGTACAAAGTGTTTCCTCTACTTTTTGTGATCGCTTTCTGCTTTCAAAATCCTCTCGGGTTAAAAGAACCTGCGAAGCAATTAAACCGGCTTTTTCCAACGATTGACTCCATGCGTTCATGAGAAGGCATTGACCAATTGATGCACAGGCCCGCAGCAAAGATAGATCTTTCGGCCTTTCTTTAATCCCTAGTTTTCCCATTCCTAATCCGACTGCACCAGAACTAACTATAATAGTTTCAACATCCTGTGCAGATAAAGTCGCTATGCTTTTAGCCAAATCCTCCATTCGGTCAGTTCTGATATTTCCTCTGCCTGCAGAGAGTATACCGGTACCCAATTTAATAACTATTTTCTTCAACGAATCTTCGGGATTTCTTGATTCATGTGATTCAAGCAGAATCGTTGCTGATCCAAGATGTTAATATTTTAAACCTGTCGAAGGTCTGATTCTTTATTTGCGAGTGCTTCGTTAATTTTGGTCACTGCATCATCAGTATTTTTCTGAACTTCTTTTTCTGATCTTTTAAAATCATCTTCGGGTAGACCTTCTTTCTGTGCCATCTTCAACCCGTCCATCGCTTCTTTTCTAGAGGCACGGACTCCCACTTTGCTTTGCTCGGCAAACCCTTGCGCCACCTTACATAATTCTTCTCTTCTTTCCCCGCTCAATTCAGGAATAGGTAGGCGGATAAGTTCCCCTGTGATTAAAGGAGTAATACCGATCTTAGCTTCCAAAAGGGCCTTTTCAATTGGAGCACAGCTAGTCTTGTCCCATGGTTGAATTTGGATGGTTCTAGCATCTGGGGTAGTGATTGCAGCGATATCACGCAGTTTCATTGCAGAACCATAGACATCGACTGATATGTTCTCCACCATTGAGGTATTTGCTTTCCCTGTATGGAGGGTTTTAAATTCATGTATAACATGATCAATTGACTTGTTCATGTCTTGATTCATTTTATCGAAAATTAGTGAAGTTTCCATGTTTGGGCTGGGTTATGTAATTTGATTTTGGTCGAAAGTTTTATTTTACAATAGTACCAATTTTTTCACCTGCAACAGCCATTCGAATCGAATGTTTTTGTTGCAGGTCAAAGACTAGGATTGGCATGCCATTATCCATGCAAAGTGAAAATGCCGTGGAGTCCATAACGGAGAGTCTTTTTTCAAGACAATCCATATAACTCAGATGTTCAAATCTTACGGCATCGTCAAATTTGTGTGGGTCTTTATCGTAAATACCATCCACTTTTGTTGCCTTAAGTATTATTTCGGCCGAAATTTCGCTTGCTCGTAGAGCGGCAGTGGTATCGGTGGAAAAATATGGATTACCGGTTCCGGAAACAAAAATAACAATTCGCCCTCTCTCCAAGTGCCTGATTGCACGTCTTTGAATGTAGGGTTCTGCTAATTTATCCATCGGGATCGCACTTTGCACCCGAACTACAGACCCCATTTTTTCAAGTCGATCCATCAATGCAAGGCCGTTAATGACGGTTGCAAGCATGCCCATTGAATCACCAGTTGTACGATCTATGCCCTTGTCGCTCCCCTGTAGTCCGCGAAAAATATTTCCACCCCCAACCACTAGACCAACTTCAACTCCCATATCCGAAACGGCTTTAATCTCAGAGCAAATATTTTCTAATGATTTTGCGTGAATGGGTTCCCCCTCATCTCTACTACCGAGGATTTCTCCACTTATCTTTAGGATAATCCTTTTAAATTTACTGGGCATAATTTGAGTTAATTTTAAGCAAGAATCTTGACTTTAAGTGAGTTGTGATCATTTTAGT
>JAQXBH010000003.1 GCA_029252505.1 Opitutales bacterium
CAATACGTAGCAGGGAGTCATCAGGCTCGGACACGAAATCGCCTTCTCCTGAGGTGGCTTCCACATAAATAGCAAGGGAGCGATCGACTGCACGATAAATCAGTTGCTTATAATCATCATATAAACCACCGGTCTGTGCTTTTTCCAAAGCATCCAAATATTTACCCCGTTCGTTTTTACGAATGATCGCAGGCGGATAACCATGGCACATGAGAATGAGATTCATGAGCAGGCGTGCGGTTCGGCCATTGCCGTCAATAAAGGGGTGAATGGTAACCAAGCGGTAATGAGCTTCTGCGGCAAGATCCACAGGGTGAATTTTCTTTTTGGTTTGGAGCCACTTATGAAAAGCGGACATTAAATCCGGCACTTTTCGGGGATTCGGGAGAACTGTCCGCGAACCAGAGAGGCGAACAGGAGCATTTCGGTAAAAGCCTGCATTGTGGTTATCGATGCCAGAGAGGATCATTTTATGCAGGGAAAGAAGATCGTTTTCTGTAAAATACTTGAGTGGATTGCGGGCCTTTTCTGCGATCCAATCAAAAGCCTGGGCATGGTTGGTAGCCTCCAAGTGCTCGATCAGGCTCTTCCCGCCCACGGTGATTCCTTTTTCCACCACCATTGCAGTTTCCCTGCGGGTAAGGGTGTTCCCTTCGAGGGCGTTACTGGTGTAAGTAAGTTCAACCCGGAACCATTCGTGGAGGTTTTTGACAAGTTCGTCTGGCATTCCCCCTGCCCGATCAAGTAACTTCTTTATTTCCGTAAGCCGTTCCACTTTCATTCATAAACCATAAAGTATCACTTAATAGTTTTCAAATTAATAAAAGATTATGAACTCAATTTATTATTTACAGAATGATTGGGTAAGTGAAGACTACCAACCTTGTTACCGTATGCCTATTCGTTTAAAAAATTTCAAAAAGACAAATGAGGAGGGCTCAAAGAAATGTCTTTCATGAAAACACTTATAAGGATTGTCATGAAAACACTTATAAGGATTGGCTACATAATGATTATCATAACCAGTTCATTCCTTATAATTTCCCCTTTTATATACGAAGTTCCATTTGGAGTTCATAACGGATTTGCCGTATTTACATTCCTACTCGGACTAGTCTGCTTATTGACGGACTGAAGAATACTTTTGAAATTGGAATAAGCGAATTTCATTCAATCGTCCAGACGCGGACGGTGTCTGAACTTCTTAATCTTTGCCACGGTTTTTCTTGCGATATTTTGACTGAGTTTTCTCAACCTGGGAAGGTTTGAGATCTCCGGAAACATATTGATGAAGAATACTGGAGATAAGGGTCTGATAAGGCATACCAAAGCGGTTCGCTTTTCTCTTAAGAGAGAGAAGATCGCGACCAGACATACGAATGTTGATTCGTTTATCTTTCTGTAAGGTTTCACGGGCAGCCGCGATCAGGGCCTCTTTTTCTTTAGGATTTGGAGACTGGACGGAAATTTGCCCATCATCATCTAATTGTAAAAGTTCTTTTTCGTATGCATCTAATTTCATTATTTTTCTTTCTGTTTAAATTCTTTGGTAGCCCGACGACTTGGGATAATGGTTTTCAAAAACTTTCGATTCTCTTCCTCCACATAGGGAACAAGATAAACATAGTCATCTACCATTACATACATAATTTTCTGATTAGGATATTTCTGAGAATTCGGGTGATCCGACACACTGAGCAGGTCACCCGAAGCAACATGAAAAACAATATCTTCAAAACCTATACCTCTCTCTTGTTTAAGCTTTTTATCTTTTTCATCGGACCAATCGAACACAAAAGAAAACTACGGCAATGTGTGCCTTTTGTCAACAAATACATGTATCCAACTTCACTAACATTTTGAGACCATTATATGTCGATAGCATCGACACAAGACGTGACTTTCTACTCAGAGATTTCTTTCTAATCATCCATACCGGGACGACGTCTAAATTTCTTGGTTTTTGAACGGGTATCTTTAGCCTGCAAACGGCGTTCTTTTGAACCGCGAGTTGGAGCAGTTGCCCGCCGGGACTTGCGAACTTGCATCACTTCCTTGATCAGCTCTTTTAGTCGAGCCAATGCTTTTTCCCGGTTGGTCTCTTGAGTGCGTGCTTCCTGGGACTTGATAATCACTACGCCCGCAGGACTAATCCGGCGGTCTTTTTTATTCAACAAACGCTGCTTATAAACTTCGGGAAGTGAAGATGCCCGAATATCGAAGAATAAATGTACCGCGGTGGATACCTTGTTTACATTCTGCCCGCCGGCTCCCTGCGAACGAACCGCCTGTAATTGAATCTCCTGTAAGGGGATGGATACTCTGGAGGATATTGGCAACATTGTATCTATAACATCTTCCAATCCCGTCGGTCACAAGCACAAGATTAAGGATATTCGATCATTCCCAAATTTCTTCGAAAGTACCACGCGATACCATTTCGGCAGTCGAAATTGAAAACCGGACAATTTATATCCAGACCGGGAAGGTGACTTGGTAAATAATGGCGAGGAGCAGGAGGTTGCCGATGATTTGTTTATAATCCCCTATTATAACATGGGTAATTGCGGCACCGAGCATGGTGAGCATGAGTAGGCATCCGGAATATAAAAGGAATGGAATACTGGAGTCGGAAAGGACGAGTGCGAGGAGCATTCCCGTTCCACAGGTTACTTCAATAACGGCGATCGTGCGTACGGTAATGGGCTTGAAGTAATTGACCCAGAGCATGCGCTTGGCGAGAACATCGATAGGTTGAAAGAATCGATAAGCACCGCCCAATGCGAAGATTAAAAAAAGCAAGATCTGGAGTGATTCTTGCAGATAGGGCATCAGACAATTAGGCCGGGAGCAACAATTGAGTACACATGTAGGCGATTGCTACACAGGCACATAGAAGAGAAAAGGAGGGGAGCATGCGTGGGGCGTCACTCTTTAAGCGAACATGGGTGAGGAGGGCAGCGATCATGAGAACGGCAATTCCGAGGGCTCCGAGGCGCACGATTTCCATATTGTTATTGAACAACATTACCGCAAAAGAGAATTTGAATATGCCAACGAGGTCACGTAACCAGTTGGGTAAATTAAAGTGTTTAAATTCGTCCTTGATGTTGTTGTAGCGAACACCCCAAACAAAAATGATGGATCCAAATACAAGGATGGAGAGAATTTCTAAGGCGAGTGGCATAGTAATAGTCATTCGTGAATAATCTAGTAAATTGGGGTTTCCGTAAATCGCAAAAAGGAACGGGCTGCCTAGTTGTTATGAAAATAATGAATAGAGAGAAAATTGATTGCGGCATTTTTACCTTGAAAATCGGGAATACATTCCTTATCTTCAATGCAAATGATCAAAAGATCTCTCAAAGATATCTTACATAAAAGAATCGATACAGTTCCAGTTGTTGCCTTATTAGGTTCAAGGCAGGTAGGAAAAACAACAATGGCGAAGGGCTTAAAATTAAGGAAAAAGAACAGATATTTGGATTTGGAACTTCCTTCTGACCGAGCAAAATTAAACGATCCTGAACTCTATCTTTCGTCTTGCGAAAATGAATTGGTGATTTTGGATGAAGTACAAACCATGCCGGAATTATTTCCAGTGCTTCGGAGTTTAGTGGATCAAAGGAGACAAAAAGGAGAAAAAGCAGGTCATTTTTTACTTTTAGGTTCCGCTTCACCCGAGCTTCTACAAAAAAGTTCCGAGACTTTAGCGGGGAGAATTAGTTATCTGGAACTCAATCCGTTGAACCTAAAAGAGATCAAGAATAAAGAAAATGAAATCAATCAACTTTGGCTAAGAGGTGGATATCCAGATAGCTTTCTTGCCGAGGATCTTAGTATTTCTATTCAATGGAGAAATGATTTTGTTACCAGTTATGTTGAGCGGTTCATTCCAAATTTAGGGCTAACAAAATCAACACCGATTGAGTTACGAAGATTATGCTCGATGCTGGCATATCAACATGGAGGAATTTTAAACTATGCAAGTTTAAGCAGATCTTTGGGAATTGATGCAAAAACTGTTCGAAAATATATCGAATTACTCGAAGGATTATATTTAACACGCACACTACATCCATGGGCAAAAAATATGGGCAAAAGACTGGTAAAGGCACCTAAATTTTTTTGGCGAGACACGGGAATCCTACATGCACTTACCAACCTAAAATCAGTGGAAGATGTTTTGGGTAATCCATTGTGCGGTGCTTCATGGGAAGGGTTTTGCCTTGAACAAATAGTCACTAGCTTACCGGATCATGCTAAGTCTTTCCATTATCGAACCCATGCAGGTGCAGAACTTGATTTAATTATTGAACTACCAGGTAAAGATATTATTGCAGTTGAAATCAAAAGATCCCTTTCACCAAAAGTGACACCTGCCATGATGGAAAGTTTTGAGACTACAGCAGCAACACGTGGATTTATTGTTACACCTAAAGGAGAAGGTTTCCCTATGAATAAATATTTTACTGCATTACCGATTTCTGAATTTATTTCTTTGATAGAAAAGTTTTAATATTCGGTTTTACCTTTTTTTAACAATGCAAATATACAAATTTATAAATTGTTTCGTATTCTGAGAATTAATTAACTATAAATAATTTAGAAATAACAAACTTTCATTCAAAGAATTACGCTTCAATTATTTACTCTGCCACCTATGAATACCTACCAAGAATACCTCACCGAGATCGAAGAAAGAAAAACTCAGGGACTAAGTCCAAAGCCTATTGACGGTAGCGAATTGATTGCGGAAATTATTACCCAAATTAAGGACAGTGCTAACGAAAACAGAAAAGAGTCACTCGACTTTTTTATTTATAACACTCTACCGGGCACAACAAGTGCCGCAGGAGAGAAAGCCTCATTTTTGAAGGAGATCATCTTGGGCGAGTCTTTAGTGGAGGAAATCGCCCCGAATTTTGCCTTTGAATTATTATCCCACATGAAGGGAGGGCCTTCCGTTAAAGTGCTTCTTGATTTAGCTTTGAGCGAGGATGCATCCATTGCCGGGCAGGCTGCGGAAGTTTTAAAAACACAGGTCTTCCTTTATGAGGCGGATATCGATCGTCTTGAAGAAGCGTACAAGGGAGGAAATTCAATTGCCAAGGATGTTTTGGAGAGTTATGCCAACGCGGAATTCTTTACTAATCTCCCGGAGGTGGATGAGGAAATTAAAGTGGTGACTTACATTGCCGGAGAGGGAGATATTTCTACGGATTTACTTTCTCCTGGAAAACAGGCCCATTCCCGTTCCGACCGCGAACTGCATGGAAAATGCCTGATTTCGGAATCGGCTCAGGAAGAAATTACGGCGCTGAAAGAAAAGCATCCCGATAAACGGGTGATGTTAATTGCGGAGAAGGGAACGATGGGCGTGGGCTCGTCCCGAATGTCCGGGGTGAATAATGTGGCGTTGTGGACAGGCATGCAGGCAAGTAAGTATGTACCGTTTGTAAACTTTGCACCGATTGTTGCTGGAACCAATGGTATTTCCCCGATTTTTTTAACCACAGTAAGTGTGACCGGAGGAATTGGAATCGATTTAAATAACTGGATTAAGAAAGTGGATGCGGATGGAAACACCGTGCTCGATGGGAATGGAGATCCGGTTTTGGAACAAACCTACTCAGTAGAAACCGGAAAGGTACTGACCATTAATACGAGGGAAAAGAAATTATATGAGGGGGACACCGAATTGGCGGACATCTCCCCTGCCCTCACCCCACAGAAGGTTGAGTTTATCAAGGCCGGTGGATCCTATGCGATTGTATTTGGTAAGAAATTACAGAGTATTGCCGCCACAATTTTAGGACAGGAATTGAA
>JAQXBH010000011.1 GCA_029252505.1 Opitutales bacterium
ATTTCGGTCCTGCGACATAAGAACAGTTGTATTGGCGTCAGATGGATTGGCTACACCGGAACCTGTCCATTGGACAAACTCCCAGTGGATGTTAGTAGGTACTGCATGCAACTGTACAACTGAATCATAGTCATGAGCACCGGTAGGATCCGGACTGATTGAACCTCCCGTAGATACCGAGGCAGTTAAGTTTGCCTTTACTTGCAGGGAACATTGAAAAGTTGCGTTAGAGTCTTCAAATGTACTTCCATAATCCCAGGTGGAACCACTGGGAGGAGTTGCATTGCTAATCTTTAAGTACAGATTGGTTGGTACACCAGATGAAAAAGCGGGCCATTTCCATTGCGGACCGGTTACTGTGTTATACCTTGCAGAAGGACCGGTAATCATTCGGTCGTAAAATCGAATTGCAATCGGATGATTGGCAGGTGGAGCATTAGTTACAATAGTGATTGCAGAATTAACATTGTAATTGGCTGGTTCATTTGGGTACACGCTCACTACATTTGAGTTTTTTGTAAAAACGGTGGTAAAACCGAAAGTCCCGTCAGCAAAACCGTAACCACTGCTCGAATCTCCTAGTCTAGTTCCAAAAGTCAAAGGAATCCAAGTTCCTGTGAACGGGTTACTGCTGGTCGCCAAATCAAAATAGCCCAAAGTCGCGAGAGTTCCATCTCCGTTACTGCTAGAGCCTGAATCTAAATTGACGCCATTCCTATCTTTTAGAAGAATTGAACTTGTTAGGTCGGTTTCCGTAGTCCAATGGATTACGATTTGTTGTTCATTTCCATTTAAATTAAAAGAAAGAAATGAAACAAATATGCTAATGAAAAATAAACGAATACAAACTCCTAAGAGAAAGTTATGAAAGGGATTTCTTGCAAATTTAATTAGCACGAATGAATCCAAAAATGTTTTAGAATGACAATTAAAAGTTTATTTGAGATAGGGCTGAATCTCATATTATGAAACTTACTCTCTGAATACCCCATTTTGCAAGTATATTCCCATAATAAAATGGAGTGTTATTATACATGAAATTGATTAATAAATCGATATAACATATTCTAATGGTGGGATGATTTAATTTACTAATTTTTAATTTGACCTACCTGTTTCTTCGATTGATATTAAATACAGTTAATGCCCGCTAATTTCTCATACCATACGCCCAAATGGATTTGGGTCATGATTTTTGTCTTCGTGATAAATCTTAAGTTGTATCCAGCGAAGCAAACAATCAACTTTTCAACTTGGCTTGACTTCAGTTGGCAAAATGCGAGCGATCCAGGAGATTCCACAACACTTCTCAAAGGATTAAATGCAGCCGGTACTTCTGCCACCTCGCTATATGAAGACCAAGCCGATGATCAAAGTTATAACGGAGATTTAATCGAGTTAGGATTTTTTAAAGACTTAGGCGATGACGGAGCAGTTGGTGGGAGTGGGGGAAATGCAGATACTGCCTCCACTACTAAATTTAAGGGTTATTGGACACCATTAACGAGTAGGACAACTATTGGACAGGATGCCAAATGGCTTGCAGGATTGGGATCTGCGGGCCCTGAGCAATCTATTCCCGCTGGGGAATTCGGATTTAATGTGGTAATCAATAATGGCGATGGAATTAATGATGATGACACTGCTTTTATCAATTGGCACACCCCCATCGGTTCAGGATTTAAGATCGCGGATCAACAAACAGGAGGCTCAGATACAGATCTCTCCACTAATTGGGATTTACTGACCGCAGCCACTAATGCAAAGTTAGGTATCCGCTTTTATGACATTAATACTGCGGGTAATCCTCCTACACCTTCGGGAACAAATGGGGCAACGAAAGTGAATGGCACAACTCGATACAATACAATTATGGATGATGCATGGGTTTGGTCATCAAGTGATGATGATACATTGACCATGGCAATTCATGAAAATGTTGATCACGCTGGAAGTATGAGCCTAAATACTTCACTTGAATTTGAATTTGATAATACCGCTGCATATTCAGCAAACTTGGCAAAAGTGGGAACTGGTAATACTCGAGTTGAAAATGATGATTATGTTGCCACTGTAACTCACTACAGTGGTTCGGGGAATATTGATCTGGATGCATCTGGGATTGGTTCTACCGTCCTTAGTGGCTTGACCGGTTCGGGAAATATATTGGGAGGCGATGATGGAAGTACACTCACAATTCACTCCGCAGCAGGTAATACCGGAACCGATGCGTTTGATTTTACTGGAAATATTTATGAAACCTCTTCTGCCAGTACTGATTTATCGATAATCAAGACAGGCGCAGGCGATCAGGAATTAACCGGAAATATAAATTTGGCATCCGGTAGTGGTGATAAAGGGTTTATCAACCTACAAGAAGGTGGACTTACCTTAAATCCCGGTAGTGGTGAAACACAGGTTATTGAATACCTGAAAGGAGCATCGGGAACAACTTTGACTCTTGATAATACAGGAGCTGGAACAATCGAACTTGGCTTTGCCCAATCGCAAAGTGGTGCAACTTTTTCTGGAGGTGTTGTCTTATCGGGATCCGGGGCATCCAATATTATAAAAGTAGCTACTGGGACTGCGGCAGCAGATTATGGCAAGAAACAAATTTTTGGAACAGGTGTGATTAGTGGTTCCGAAAAACTAACTAAATCGGGAGTTGGCCGATTAAAGTTAACTGGAGATAATACATTTAGCGGAGGGATGGACATCAATGATGGAACCGTGGTTGCGGGTCATGCTGATGCATTGGGTGGAAGTGGTAATGCAGTTGTAATTAACAAAGGAAAATTGGAGGTGAGTTCCGGAATTACTTTAGCCAATACCTCTATCCAAGGAGGTTCAGGGAAAAGTTTAATCGGAGGTGACGGAACTGTTGCAAGTATTACGATTGGTAGTGGTGCTAATGAAATTGATTACTTGTCTCCTGGGCAGGGCATATCTTCTTCATTAAGCCCGTCTCAAAAACAAATGGGATTGGGTAATGGAGCAGCTGACGATGCAATTGGTTCATTTACAGCAACAACACTAAGTCTGCAAGGAGGAGGAGTTTATGATTGGGAGATGCAAGATTTTGACGGCACGACGGGTGGGACAGATTATGATGTGATGAACTTCACAAACCTTAGCTTTGGTTCAAGTAGTGATCGCTTCACGATTAACATTATGGGGATTCAATCAAGCGATGGAACTGAAGGTGCACCAGATAATTTAGCCAGCATATGGGGGAAGTCTAGGCAGACAACCAATGGATTTAAGTTTCTCACAGATGGAGGGGGATCCGGTGGTGGTATCACTTGGGGTGCATGGAATTCGGGAAATATAGATGACTACTTTGAATTTCGCTTTGATGATTTAGCCTACAATACTAGTAATAATGGACAATACAATCAATGGGGGCAGGATTGGAGTGTTCATTACGACAGTGGAGATTTCTACTTGCAATTTTCTGCTGCACCCGAACCTTCCACGTACATTATGGTTACAGGTTTATTTATGTTACCTGGCTTCAGAATGTTTAGGAAATGGCGAAAGAAGTCTACTTCATCGGTTGCGGATACAGAAGAAGCGTAAGATTTCTCTAAATTAAACTCTAAACAATTAGCTGTCGGTTAATTCAACCAAATCCTTGAGATTTGTAAAGTGATCAGTCAGCGCATT
>JAQXBH010000023.1 GCA_029252505.1 Opitutales bacterium
AAAAGGGTCTTTGAAACTTTGGTGGAGGTGGCGGGAATCGAACCCGCGTCCCGCAATCTTTCTGATTCGGCGTCTACGTATGTAGTTCTCTTATTGATTTAGGACTAATGAAGGAAGGAACACCTATTAGTCCGAGGTTATCTTCAACCGTTTAGCCTCCGATAGACAACCAAACGCTCCGAGGTTTTACCTGCCTTTTAACGCCCCGACCACCCAGCAGGTGTCAGTGGACTGTCGACGTCACAGAACTAAGCTGCGAGGGCTTCGAACTCAGGTTCGAAGTTAACGATATTATTTTCGCCATTTAATGATTTGAAGCATTTTTTACGAGGCCAAGCGTCATCCTCGATACGCGACCGGATTTTCCACATTGCAGTCGAATCCGGAACACCCCCAACAAAATTTCAAAGACCAAGATTTAACATAAGCTTGAATGGTGATTTCGTCAAGATTCTGACTAAGCATCAAAGTATTATTAGGGTAGAGGGTAATAAAATCGTATTTTTCGTTGCGAAAAAAAAGAGATTATTGAAAATTGGATTCTTTTGAATGACTAAGACAAAGCAAAACCCGCCTGCCGTACAATATTTCAACCGTGAATTAAGTTGGTTGGCTTTCAATAACCGTGTCTTAGACCAAGCATTATCGACTCGCTATCCTCTGCTTGAAAGAATTCGCTTTCTCTCTTTTGTCTGTTCAAACCTTGATCAATTTTATGAAATTCGGGTGGCCGGGTTACTGCAAAAAGTAGATGGAGGATCAACCAAAAGTGGGATCGATGGAAAGCCACCTGCTGAATTACTGGATGAGATCCGCATTCAGGCAGGGCAAATGGCAGTAGATAAACAAGCGTGTTGGAATAATGTGCTTCAACCTGCCCTTCATAAAAAAAATATTTCATTCAAGAAGGTGGAGGAATTATCAAAGGAGGAATTCAATTGGTTGAAGACTTATTTCCGAAAGGAAGTCTTTCCTGTACTGACCCCCCTTGCGATTGACCCTACCCATCCATTTCCTCTCATACTCAACAAATCCCTGAATTTAATTGTTGCGTTAAAGAATCAAAGAAAAAAAAAGGAAGATACTCTGATGGCGGTGGTTCCCGTACCTCGAATATTGCCAAGGTTATTAGAAATAAAAGCGAAGGGCACTACGAATAAAACATTTCTGTTCCTGAGTGATGTGGTCCGACATTTTGTGGATGACCTTTTTCCTGGTCATGTTGCCACAGGTGCTTGGGCATTTAGGATTACTCGAAATAGTCACCTATATGTAGATGAGGAAGAGGTAGAAAATTTATTGCAAAGTATAGAGGAAGAATTGCACAATCTGCGAAAAGGTGCTGCGGTTCGTCTTGAAATTGACAAGGGGGTCAATCAAGAGGTTTTAAACTATCTGCTAGCTGCAATTCATTTATCGGAAAAAGATGTTATTCCTGTAGACGGACCAATAAACCTTTATCGTTTAATGTCGTTGCCAGGTTTAATCGATCAACCCGAGCTTAAATTTCCTGCTTTTGAAGCTTACAGTCCTTCAGAATTTGAAGATAAAGAAAAGATTTTTGATACTTTAAAAAAGAAAGATATTCTTCTCCATCACCCCTATGACTCATTTGGTCCAGTAGTAGATTTATTACGACAGGCTGCCATTGACCCCAATGTATTTGCGATAAAACTTACTATTTACCGAACAAATGGAAATTCTCCTATTGTGCGGGCATTGATGGATGCAGCAAAAAATGGCAAGCAGGTGACGGCTTTGGTTGAGTTAAAGGCGAGGTTTGACGAAGAGGCAAATGTTCAATGGGCACACAAAATGGAAGAGGTCGGTGTACATGTCGTCTATGGACTGCCGGGCTTAAAAACTCACTCTAAGTGCTGCCTCATAGTCAGAAAGGAGGGTGCCAAGCTTACAAGTTATGCTCACCTAGGTACCGGAAATTACAATCCCAGTACTGCCAGGACATATACTGACTATAGTCTATTTACCTCCCATCCATCTTACACATCTGATTTAACCAACTTGTTTAATACTTTGACTGGGTACAGCCGAACGCCCCGGTTTAAAAAGCTCTTAGTGGCCCCCTTTACCCTTCATGACCGCATGATAAAATTGATTTCGAATGAAATCGACGCTGTACGTGACGGAAAGCCCGGGAAAATAATAATCAAGGTAAACAGTCTAATTGACCAACCAATAATTGACGCTCTTTATCTAGCCTCGCAAGCAGGGGTAAAAGTGGACCTGATCATAAGAGGAATATGCGGTTTAATTCCGGGAGTGAGGGGAATGAGTGAAAATATAAAGGTACGCAGCCTGCTGGGTCAATTTTTAGAACACAGCCGTGTTTTCTACTTCCAAAATGGAAAGCCAGGATGTAAACTTTACCTTGGAAGTGCGGATTGGATGCCACGCAATTTTTTACGCAGAGTGGAAGCAGTTTTCCCGATCGAGGATCCTGGGAAAATTGACTCCGTATTAAACGACCTTGAAAAGATACTTTCTGACAACGAAGGTGCAAGCCTGCTCAAAAAGGACGGAACTTACTCGCGAGTAAAGCCCCCTGCTAAATCCAAAAGTTCATACTCTTCCCAAAAAGCTTTGCTTGAAAAATCTGCTAATCACCAGACAGTGAAGAAAGAAAGTAAATCAACTACTTCCCCGAGAAAAACCAAGAATTAAAGCAAAGCAAACAACGAATAGCCCTAAGCCAATAACCGGATCCCTAGACAAGCATAATAAGATACCGA